>NZ_JAFIRE010000003.1:0-145204 GCF_017116845.1 Mycoplasma sp. CSL10137
TCCCTTGAAATGTTTACTTTTGAAAATTTGACTTAAGATTTAAGCAATAAAAAATTTAACAAAACAATTTTAAAACACCCTTCTAGCGAAGGGTGGGTTTCTTTGTAACCAAAGAAACAAAGTTTTCACTTTTTAAAAAAAGTGAAACAAAAAAACTTTTAATATTGACGACAAAACAAAAATATTGATTTTTTTAAATAAATTTAAGATTTTTTGGATCATTAAGATATAATAAAAATACCAAGCACGAAAGTGTTGCACTTGATATTTCATTTTAGGATCAAACCTATTTAGTAGGCTTGATTTTTAATTATTAATCTTCGTCTTTATTTTGAATATTTCTTCTTTTAATTATTTCATCTGAAATACTTTTTGGAGTTTTTTCATAGTGATCAAATTGCATTTGGTATGTTCCACGTCCACTTGTCATAGATCTAAGTTCTGTTGAGTAACCGAACATTTCTGAAAGAGGAACTGCTGCTTTAACAACAACTGCACCATCCGATCTTTGTTCTTGATCGTTAACAAGACCTCTACGACGTGATAAATCACCGATAACATCTCCCATGTGGTCAGAAGGAACAACAACTGAAACGTCCATAATTGGTTCTAATAGTACTGTACCAATTTGATCTTTAGCTTTTGTAAGAGCTTTAGAAGCTGCTATTTTATAAGCCATTTCAGAAGAGTCGACATCATGGTATGATCCATCAAATAATGTAGCTCTCATATCGATCATTGGGTAACCAGCTAAAATACCAACAGCCATTTTTTCTTCAAGTCCTTTTTGAATTGACTTAATGTATTCTTTAGGAATTTTACCACCAACGATTTTATCAACGAATTCAAATCCACCATCTGGGTTTGGTTCGAATTTAATTCATACGTGACCGTATTGACCTTTACCACCAGATTGTTTGATGTGTTTTCCTTCAACGTCAGCTGATTTTGTAATAGTTTCACGGTATGAAACTTGAGGAGCACCAACTTTAGCTTGTACACCAAATTCACGTTTTAGACGGTCAACAATAATGTCTAAGTGAAGTTCACCCATACCTGCAATAATTGTTTGACCTGTTTCTTCGTCTGTATATGTTCTAAATGTAGGGTCTTCTGCTGCTAATTTTTGAAGTCCTAATGATAATTTTTCTGTAGCTGCTTTTGATTCTGGTTCAAGAGCTTGAGAAATAACCGGTTCTGGGAAAACCATTTTTTCAAGAACTATTTTTGTAGCTTTTTCATCTACTAATGTATCACCTGTTGTTGTATATTTAAGACCAACAGCAGCAGCGATATCTCCTGCACGACATTCATCGATTTCAACACGGCTATTTGCGTGCATTTGAAGAATACGACCAATACGTTCTTTTTGTCCCTTTGTTGAGTTAAATACATAACTTCCTTTGTTTAATACTCCACGGTACACACGGAAGAATGTAAGTGAACCAACGAATGGGTCGTTCATAACTTTGAATGCTAAAGCTGCGAAATCACCTTCATCTTTAGCTTCAACACTAACTTCTTGATCTTCATAATGAGCTTTAATAGCCGGGATATCTGTAGGTGAAGGTAAATAATCAATAACAGCATCGATCATTTTCTTAACACCTTTATTTTTAAATGATGTTCCTAAAACTACTGGGAAGAATTCTGAACTTAATGTAGCTTTTCTAATTGCTGATTTAAATTCATCGATTGTAACTTCTTCACCTTCAAGAACTTTCATCATTAATTCTTCATCAAAAGCTGAAGCTGCTTCTAATAATTCTTGACGTTTAATTTCAACTATGTCTTTTAATTCTTCTGGAATTTCTGTTGGGAATTCTTCTTCTGCTTGTTCACCGTTGTATGTAAATGCTTGACGTGTAACAAGGTCGATAATTCCTTTAAAGTGTGCTTCTGCACCAATTGGTCATTGAATAGCAACTGCGTTTCCACCTAAACGTTGTTTAACTGACGCTACTGAAGCTGCAAAATCTGCTCCGGCTTTATCCATTTTGTTAACGTAAACAATACGTGGAACTTTATAGTTTGTTGCTTGTCTTCAAACTGTTTCTGTTTGAGGTTCAACCCCTGATTGTGCATCAAGTACGGCAACCGCACCATCTAATACACGTAATGAACGTTCAACTTCAACTGTGAAGTCAACGTGACCTGGAGTATCGATAATATTTACTCTGTGTCCTTTTCAAAATGCTGTTGTAGCAGCTGATGTAATTGTAATACCACGTTCTTTTTCTTGGTCCATTCAGTCCATTTGTGAACCACCATCATGTGTTTCACCAATTTTGTGAATTTTACCTGTGTGGTATAAAATTCTTTCTGTTGTTGTTGTTTTTCCTGCATCAATGTGAGCCATAATACCGATATTACGGTATTTACTTAATTCGTAATCTCTAGCCATATTATTTAAAAGTAAAGTTTACACTATCATCTGAAGTGTGCAAATGCACGGTTAGCTTCAGCCATTTTGTGTGTATCTTCACGTTTTTTAATAGCTCCACCTGTTTTGTTTGATGCATCGATGATTTCATTTGCTAAACGAACATCCATTGTTTTTTCATTTCTAAGTCTAGCATATTGCACTAATCATCTAAGTGCTAATGTTTGTTTTCTACGTGTAGGAACTTCAGTAGGAACTTGGTAGTTTGTTCCACCGATTCTTCTTGTACGAATTTCTAATTGAGGAGTAATGTTTTCAACTGCTGCTAAAAACACTTCCATTGGTTCTTTTTCTGTTTTCTTTTTAATAATTTCAAAAGCTGAATATAAGATATCTTGAGCTATTGATTTTTTTCCGTCAAGCATAATTTGATTAATTAACTTTGTAACTACTACTGAGTTAAAAACTGGATCTGCAAGTACTTCACGGATAGGTGCTGATTTTTTTCTTGACATAAAGTCCTCCTTAATATTTATAAATTTAATTAATTATGCTTATTTTTTAGCTTTTTTTGTTCCGTATAAACTACGACCTTGGTTACGTTTAGCAACTCCGGCAGCATCTTGTGTTCCACGAACGATGTGGTATCTAACCCCAGGTAAATCTTTAACACGACCACCACGAATTAAAACAACAGAGTGTTCTTGTAAGTTGTGTCCTTCTCCTGGAATGTATGCTGTAACTTCCATTGTATTTGATAACTTAACACGAGCATATTTACGTAAAGCTGAGTTAGGTTTTTTAGGTGTCATTGTTGCAACACGAGTACATACACCACGTTTAAATGGTGAAGCCATTTTTTTAGATTTTTTAATAAGTGAGTTGTAGCTTAAGCTTAATGCAGGAGCATTTTGCTTTTTAATTTTAGAACTACGACCACTTGAAACTAATTGATTTGTTGTTGGCATTTTTTGCTTCCTTTCTTTAATATAATTTAATGTAATTTGTTCAACTATAAAATATAGCTTAATTATTATACCAAACAACATAGCCGTGTGTATCATATTTTTATTTTTTTTATGACTATATTGTAGGCTTAAAAGTTATTTTTAAATTATTTTTATTAAATTAAATTTAATTAAAATTAACTTTTTTCTTTTAAAAGATAACTTATCTTAAATAAAAATTAAACATAAGATACTAAAAAAATAAAAATTTATTATAATTTAGCAGTTTTAAATCAAAAAAGTGAATTGAAGGAAAATATGAATAAAAAATATAAATTTATTTTAGGAGCTTTAATTAGTCATTTACCATTAATTGCTATAACATCATGCACTAATAAGTATGAAACTCCAAAGCAAGATACTGAAAAAAATAAAATTAACGAACTACCGAGCGATGATAGAAAAGAAAAATTAGCAAAAGATAATATTACTAATCGAAAAGATGAGACAGAATCTAACGATAAAAAATCTCAAAATAACGAAAATATTGATTCAGAGCCAAACAAAAACAATCAAGATAACATCGAACAAAATAATAATACTAATCCTAAAACAAAAGAACAAAAAGATAAATTTTTAACCTTAAAAGACATCAAAAGAAAATTCGAAAATGAAATTTTGAAATACGAAAACAACGGCGAAAAATTTAATATTTTAAAAAATGATATAGAAAATACTATAGACAACATAAATAAAACACTTGAAAAAGAAAGTTTGTCGGACGAAGAAATTCAAGTAGAAATAAACAAATATAACTCATTGTTGGAGATTTTAAATCAAAAATCAAATAATATCCAATTAATTTTGGATTTAGAACAATTAAGCAATATTATTAAAGAAAATAATGATAAATATGAAAATAATAATGAACTGAAATTAAATGACTTAAATTCTAAAATAAATGAAAATAAAAATTTTATTTCTAATGAAAATAATAGTTTACAAGCTATAAAAGAAAAAAATAAACAATTATATAATTTAAAAACAGAGTATATATTAAAAAATAAGAAAAGAATTAATAAAATAAAAGTTGAAAACTCAACCCTTTATAGATACGCGATCGCAAAAGAACATGCAGAAGCGTTATTAAATTATTTAAAAAATACATCTGTAAATTCCTTTGAGAATGTGAAAAATAAATTTAATGAAATTACGAACAAATCGAGTTCTGACTTTAACGATAAAATAAAGCTATTAGAAAAACTAGTTGATGATGAAAAGGTAAAAATTAATGATGAACAAAAGAAAAATGCAGAAAATCTTAATTTAGATTATAAAAGTGAATCGTTCATAAATTACTTTGAAGGTTATAACTTTTCGACAAAAAATATATCAACATATAATGAGAAAAACGAAAAAGTTATTTATGTTGGGTTGTTAGATATGATTTTTAACCTTGATGGACTTTTCAAAAATAATGGACTAAGCGTTATTAAAAAAGAAGATAAAATTATTGAATATACTTTGCCTAATAGTGAAAAAATAAGAATAGATTTAGGAAAAAATATTTTTTCAGCTACTAGTGCTAATTTTTGAAATTTTGTAAAAGATAATGATTCTCTAGATCCTAACATTCATTTAGATATTTATAAAAGCAACAAAATATTTAAAGGTAAAGAATGAGTTGAATATTCTTTAGCCGATGCTAACTTTAAATTTATAAATACAAATAATGATATTTTGATGCCTTTACCAATTTTTAATATACTTTTTGCGAATCCGAATTATTATAATTTATATTTAAGCAACGATAATATAGTCGGGTTTAACACTATTTATCAAAAACAACAAGATAAATTAAATAAAATATCTTATATCAGTTCAAGTCAAGACAAAAAAGACAGAGATTATAACTTTAATACACTAAAATTTTTAATGAATAATTTTTATGGATTGAAAGATAAGAAATTCAAAGACAAAAAATGAGAAAGTACAATAAGCGAATATCAAAAACAATTAATTTTATCCACAGATGTAAATAAAAATAATTATGGTTATGTTGATGTGTTACAAAATAATTTATCAGATAGACACACAGTAGTAAGAAACTTTTCATTCTATAATGGAAATTTTCAAAACAATGATGGTAATTTAGACAAAATAAGTAATTATGGAATGCAAAATGTAAACTTAAATAACTCCCTATTGAGCACTATATTTTTATATGAGCAAAAATCCAAATATTTAGAATTACAAAATAAGGAGAAATTTAATGATTTAAAAGTAGAAAATAATACCGCATTTCTAACAACATATAATTTTGACTTTAGAGAAAATCCTGATTTAATTCTAAATAGCACATTCCAATTTTATAAAGATAAACTTAGTCGAATAAAAAAAGACAATTCTCAAAAAAGTGAAAATGAAAAAATTAAAAATATAGTAATTGATTTAACAACTAATGGTGGTGGAGAAACAATTTCACTATTTAAAGCACTAAGTTTCTTAACCAATAAACCTATTTACGATTACCAAATTAATATGAACGATAATTCTGTAATTGTTAACTACTATAATGTTGATAATAACGAAAATAATGATTTTTCTGATAACGATAGTTTCCAAGATGATTTTAAGTTTTATATTCTAACATCTAATAGTACATTCTCTGCTGCGAACATTATGGCTCACATAGCAAAAGACAACAATTTAGCAACTATAATCGGTAATAATTCAGGAGGTGGTGCTTTTTCTGTTTTACCTACTTCATTACCAGACGGAACTACACTATATATGTCATCAGTTAATGGTTCATTTTCTAATAAGAATAATAACCAAGAAATAAATAATATAGACGATTTAACAGATGTTGAGGAACCAGTAATTCCACAAATAAAAATAGACTATAAAGATTTTTATGATTTAAAATATATTGATAAGTTATTAACAAATAAAAACGATAATAATCCTAATTCAGAATTGCCAAACATTGCTTTAGAAATAGAAAAAAGAAATTGAGGTTTTAGCCAAAAAAATCTTGAAGAACAAAAAAATTTAATTGACACTAGATTTGACGAAATATCAAAAAATAATTTAAATATTGTCGATAATGAAAACGATATTTATTCTTTTATAAATGACTTTCAGTTTGGACGTAGAAATGTTGAGCGCGATGATAATAATGCGTTACAAGAAAGACTATTAAGTGTTAAACAAAAAATAAAATTAATGCTAGAAAAATTAAATATAAATGAAAATCAATGAGTAGATCAAGTTGAAAATAGTTACGGACTCTTTTTAAGAGCAAAAGATGATAATACGCTTGAATTAACTATTATGCTTACAAATTTAAATGAATCATTACTTTCAAAACCATTAACAATTAAATTTAATGAAAAATAAAAAAATAAGCATCGTAACAATTAGTTTATGATGCTTATTTATTGCATGACATTCAAATGTTAAAGAACAAAATAATGTATAATGTTTATATATTAAAGGAGAGAAATTATGTTTGATAAAAATAAAAATTATTCAAAAAAAGACTTAAAAAACTTAGTAATATCTAAAAATTTAATGATAACTACATTAGTAATTATTCCTATTTTAAGTTTTTTTGTAGGGGCAATTTTAAACATTGCTGCTAGCTTAAGCGGATTTTCTGGTACAAGTTCAGAAGCTTGAATAACTTTCATTGTAATATTTGGTATTTTATTTTTGATAGCTTACTTAGTTATTATTATTCTACAAATATATTTTATAAGCCCTAAAATGATTGAATTAAGCGGTATCAAAACAGCACTTATAATAGGTATTTTTAACCCACCGGTTTACGTTTTTGCCGCTACTTATTTTTTAATTAAGGCAACACCTATAATTAAAACTTATGTAAATAAAGAAAAAGATCAAAAAGAAGAAATAACAATTATTGAAGAATAAAAAATAAATTTTAAATACACAAAACCTCCGAATTCAGATCAAATTCGGAGGTTTTGTTATATGTTATATTACAATGAAACTAAGAAGGCATATCACACCCATTAAATGGGTGAAAATTAAAATCTAACTTTTCTATTATTTCTATCTTTGAATTATCTACACTATTTAATAAATCAACTAATAATAAAATATCTTTAGTTGATCCATCTAAATGTGTAATTCTAAAAATTTGTTTAGATAAAGTTAAAACTTTCTCTCTTAAGTTTTCGCCGTTAGTAGTTGAAAATAATTTCTTATTTTCAACTAACACTTTATTAATATTATCTTTTTGACTTGAAGCATTATTATTAGCTAAGTATTTCATTAAATAAAAAGAGAAGTCGTGAGACACTTTTAAAAATCTATCATTTCTTGTATAAAAACTTTGAGTTAATTGTTCATAATCTTGATAAGTTTTATCAATATATTTTTTCAAAATTTTTCTTAAAGCGTCGTAGACAGAAATAACGTCTACAGATCAAGAGTTGATATCATATTTATTTTCTTTTAATTCATTATATGTTGTAAAAATCATAAAAACTCCTTTTTTAGGTTTATTTTTAAGTAATTTTATAACTTTTTAGAAAATAAGTAAAAAATGCAGTTATTTTTTTCAGTTAATTTCGATAACTTTTTAATACATGAACTTATTTTATATAATCAATAAATGATAAAATTTTAAGTATGAATGAACAAAAAAGATTAAACCAAATAATAATTAACAAGATGTATAGTGGTACATATATAAGCAAATATGATAATGTAGGTCATGAAATTATAAATTTATATAAATCCGACAATGGTAAAAACTACATATATTTATCTTCTAGTGGTACATTAGATGTTAAGCATCAAAGTTATGATACAAAAATGATTTTAGTGAAATATAGTGGTAATAACTTGTATAAAGTAATAGGTAGAGCTGTTGGGTTAAAAATATTTGGAGATAATATAAACAACGAGAATAAAGCAACAATTACTAATCAACAGAAAAAAATGATTAAAGAACAAGGAATTAGTTATGGTGGAGTTCTTTTAAATGAAATTTTTAATAAAAATAAGTTCAAAGATGAAGATACGGATAATAACGTTTATATAACATTTATAGCAGATGAAGTTGTTAAACCAAAAAAAGATTTTTACATATTAACAAACAAAAATATTAATGACGACAAATACAAAGATGAAAATATATATAAAATAGCTAATAGAAAAATAATAGGACGATCTCCGAGATTTTTCTTTAAAGAAGATGACGAAGAAAAACAATATGCTTACAACGAATTAAAGAAAATAATAAATGATGATAACCTTTGAGGTGATAAAATAGATGTTTTTATTCCAAAAATAATTAACAACGAAAATGAAAAATTGAATTTTTTAGAGATAATCGGAAAAGAGTACGATGAATTATCGTATTCAAACTTAATCTATTACTTTTTAAATAAATATCCTGAATTAACTAAAAATTTTATAAAAAACGTTTTGAATATCCGAGATGAAAATTTAGATTTTAATAATATTATGATTAAAAGGGAATGAAAAAGAACAGATATATCAATTCAAATTGCTAAAAATGATACAAGTGATTTAATAATAATTGAAAACAAAATAAAGGCAGATATATCAGAATACCAAGATGAAAAAACTCAATTACAAGGATATAACGATAAAGTTAAAGAATGAATTTCGAAAAAAGTAAATAATGTTGATAAAAAACACCTTTTTGTTTTATCTCCAGATTATAGAACAATTAAACTAAGCGATGAAGATAATGAATGAAAACAAATTAAGTATAGCAGTCTACTAGAATGTTTAAAAGACTTTTATGACTCTTACAATTTTAAACTAGATTATTATAACAAAGCAATGTTAGAAAGTTTTATACAAAGTATTAAAAAACAATCTAATAGAATCGATAATTTACTTGAAGAAAAAATTGAACGAATTTTTAATAAGAGAATTTTAGAAATTAAAAATAAAGAAAATATAGACAAATAGTTACAATTTAGTTAAATTTCAATCTTGGTTATTTGTTTTTTAATCTATTTTAAAGTCCTTGGAAGCTTACTTTAAACCAATAAAACATTAATATGTATATCAATAATAAAAAAGTGCTATAATTTAAAATATATTACATATATTTAATAATATATATTGAATTTTAATTAATAAAATAGGAGAAAAAATGTCAAAAATTTCAAAAATTCACGCACGTGAAGTATTAGACTCACGTGGTAACCCAACAGTTCAAGTTGAAGTTTACACAGAATTAGGTGGATACGGTTCAGCAATGGTTCCATCAGGTGCTTCAACAGGTTCTAGAGAAGCTTTAGAATTAAGAGATAAAGGTTCAAAATACGAATCAAACTGATTTGGTGGAAAAGGTGTTATGTTAGCTGTTGATCACGTTAACAACGATATTGCACCAGTTATTGAAGGGTTAGAAGTTACTGATCAACGTTTAGTTGACCAAACAATGATTAAATTAGATGGTACACCTACAAAATCTAAATTAGGTGCAAATGCTATCTTAGGTGTTTCTTTAGCTACAGCTAGAGCTGCTGCAAACGAATTAGACTTACCATTATACAAATATTTAGGTGGATTTAATGCTCACTTATTACCTTTACCAATGTTAAATGTTATTAATGGTGGAGAACACGCATCAAACACACTTGATTTCCAAGAATTCATGATTATGCCAGTTGGTGCAAAATCATTAAGAGAATCATTACAAATGGCTAACCACGTTTTCCATAACTTAGCTAAATTACTTAAAAAGAACGGACACGGAGTTCAAGTTGGTGATGAAGGTGGATTTGCTCCAAACTTTAAATCACACGAAGAAGCTCTTGACTTCTTAGTTGAAGCTATTAAAGAAGCTGGATATACACCTGCAACATCAGGAGAAAAAGCTGTTGCTATCGCAATGGACTGTGCATCTTCAGAATTATACGAAAATGGTGTTTATACATTCGGTAAATTAAAAGCTGCTATCGAATCAAAACAACCTGGATTTGAAAACTTAACTAATGTTAAATTAGAATACACAACAGACGAAATGATTTCATACTTAGAATCACTTGTTGCTAAATACCCAATTATTTCAATCGAAGATGGTTTAGCAGAAGCTGATTGAGCTGGATTCAAAAAATTAACAGCTGAATTAGGAAACAAAGTACAAATCGTTGGTGATGACCTAACAGTTACAAATACAGAAATTTTAAAACGTGCTATCGAAGAAAAATCAATGAACTCAATCTTAATTAAAGTAAACCAAATTGGTTCATTAACAGAAACATTCGAAGCGATTCAAATGGCTCAAAAAGCAAACATGACTGCTGTTGTATCACACCGTTCAGGTGAAACAGAAGATTCTACAATTGCTGACATTGCAGTTGCTATGAATACAGGACAAATTAAAACAGGTTCTATGTCAAGAACAGATAGAATTGCAAAATACAATCGTTTATTAGCAATTGAAGAAGAATTAGGAACAGCATCAAAATTTGATGGTGCTAAATCATTCTACAACATCAACAAATAATAAGTTTAAAATTACGCGTTTATTCGCGTAATTTTTTATTTTTTACTAAAAAACGTGTTTTTTGCTTAAAAAAACACTTTTTATTCATCTTTTTAATAAAAATGTGTAGAATTTTTAAAGTAAAAAATATATTTAATAAATAACAAACAACGAAAGGAAAAATGAATAAAAAATTTAGTGAAAAAAGCTTCATTTTTTACGGTATAAACTTTATAGTTGGTTTTGGTTTCATAGCAACTATTCAAAGCGTTATAAAAACCGGAAACTATAGTTTACTAATTTTTGCCATTACTTCTTTAATTGCCGCTGGTATCATGCTAGCCTTTGCGAGAGGTACACAATATTTTGGTAATAAAATTGGTGGATCATATGTATACGCAAAAGAAGCTTTTCCAAAAAGTAAATGGTTTTGATTTTTAAATGGTTGAAATCAATTTATGCAAGCTCCTCTTTTTTCAGCGACAACACCATTATTTTTCTCAACTCTAGTCGGATTATTTGTTAATAATCAAGATTATAAAATACTATTGCAATTAGGTTCGTTGCTATTTTTTATAGCATTAACAATTGTTTCTGCATTTAGCTTAAACGTTTCTAAAAAAGTAGTTTTATGAAGTGCTATTGTTAAGTGAATAGTTTTTATACTAATTTTAGGTGTAATAGTATATTTAGTTGCTTCAAGTCCTGAAATACATCTTTTTAAAAAAGAAAATTCTACACTAGAAACAATTACTCCTTTTACAATCATAAGTTCAATTCTTAGCTTTATATACGCTTACGGCGGAATTGAAGGATTAGCCGGATTATCAACTAGTGTTAAAACTAAAAATTTCCAAAAAATATTATTATATCTTTTTGGATTTGTAATATTTATCTATCTAATATTTTTCTTATTATTTTCATTTATACCTACAATTAATTCATCTGGTCAAGATGATTATGTGGCTTTAATAATGAGAAATACATTAGGTTTAACAGGTATTATTTTATTTACAGTAGGTTTATTATTTAAACAAATAACTTCAACAATTTTCTCAATGGTTTACTATGCTAAAGCCGTTGTCCCACTTGCCTTAGATGGATTCTTACCAAGTTCACTAGCTAAAGTGGCAAAAAATGGTCAACATAAAAATGCAATTAAATTTGTTACCGCAATAAGCATTTTTGCGATGATTTTACTTACAATAATTCCACAAGCACTTGGCATTTCTAATTCCTTTGGTGCTGTTTTAAATGCTGGTAATTTAGTTTTCTTTGTACTATATTTAATTGCTATTTTATCAATATTAGTTATTTCGTTCAAACGGAAAGAATTTAAAATACCAAATTGAGAAAAATTATTTTACATATTAACCATAATCCTTATTGGTATAGTCATTTTAGTAACGTTATTACCACCTATATTAAATGAAAAATATGATCCTTCTCAATTAATAGTAATTTTAAGCTATATAGGATTTATGGTGTTAGGTTTTGTGATTTGAGCTTTATACAAAATTATTAAATCATTTAACCCATTAAACAGATACGCTAAAAATTATTCCAAAATATTTGAATCTAAAAAAACTACTTTAGAAGAATTGGAAAAAAATGGAATTAAAGAAATTGTTGAGAAACTCTTCATAAATTCATTTAAAACTCAAAATAAATTTATATTATTAACTAAACAAAGCGAATCGTTTAGAGATCTAATTATAAGAACTTTAGCACAAGTAATTAATTTTAACAATAAAGAAAATGAATTACCTACAAAAAATGTTTATAAACTTAATACTGAAAAACTTCTTTTCACAAAAGAATCTAAAATAACAAAAATTTTATATAAACTATTTTATAATAAAGCAAACTTAAATTCTGATTTAATAATTTTTATAGAAAATATTGATTTATTTGAAAATAACAAAATCATACCGCTATTACATAGAGTAAAAAATCAAACCAATATAAAAATTATTGCATCTTTAAGTGATGAAACTAAACTAAAGGATTATAACGATTTATTTATTGATTCTTCTATTGACGACTTAAGTAATGAACAAAAAATAATGATAACTTTATATGCAAAAAATAAAATTTTAGCAAAACAAGAATTGATAAACGATAATGACGTTGACCAATTGATTAAAAATTATATCGAACAAAACATGTATATAAGTGATGTTTTAAATAAAATAGATACTGCTGCCGCATACTTAAATTCACAAAATTCTCAATGAGAAAAAAACTTAAAAGAATTATATGAACAAAAAATAAAACTTGAATACGAAAAGTATGCTATTTTAAAAGATAAAAAGAACTCTAACGTTAAAGAAGTTGATTCTAAGATAGATCAAATTGAAACATTAATACTTGAAAAAACCGAACTTTTTGATAGTGAAAAACAAAAAATTAGAGATTTAATTAGTAATTACAATTTAATTTCAGAACACAAAGCAAAAGTTAAAGAATACGAAAAAGATAATAATATTCCAGCAGCATACAATTTAATTAATATAATAATCCCTGAAATCGAACAAAAAATTACTAATCTTTTAAACGATGTAGAAAACTTTAAAGAATATAAAGCGAAAATTACTAAAGATATCTTCCTAAAAGAATCTTCTATAATATAAAAAATCATAACTACTAAATTATGTAGTTATGATTTTTGTTATTTAATTTTGAAACTAGTTTTACAAACTAAATCTAAAGAATTTTTACCATATAATTGTTCAAAATCAATAACAGCTTCTTTAACTTTTTGGCTTGCTCCTAATGGAAATTGGAATTTTCATTCTTCGCTTTGTTTATTCATATAATTTATTAAATAATATCTAGCAATTATAGAAGCACAAGCAACTGATAAATGAACACTTTCGGCTTTAGTAACAAAAAATACTTGATTTTTTAATTCATATGTTTTTTTAAAATCCGAAATAAAATTAAATTTTTCTTTATATCTTAAAATAGAATCAAAAGTAGAATATCTATCTACAATAAAAATATCATTATCAAATTTATTTTCATTTAAAAACAAATTTGAATATTTTCCAATTGCATTAAAATGTATAAAATATTTTATTTCGTTAGCATTAAAACCTTTAGATGTTAGGCTGTTATATCCTTTTTGTGTCAATGTATAAGTTTTATAATTTATTTTTTTTATTAATTCTTTTGCAATAAAATTAATTTTAGCAGTACTTAATTTCTTTGAGTCTTGAACACCGAGTTGGATAGCCCATTCTTTCAAATTATTTGGTAAATAAGCCACACAACCAATTATCGGTGTAAAATAATCTCCGACTCCCGTTTCATCAACGCCTATTACATTATATTCTTCTAAATTAATTTTACTCAAATCATTATAAAAAAACATTATTCGTCCTCTAAGTTTCTCTTCTTTTTCTTATCATTTGATTTAGCTATTTCGAGTTCTGGGTTATCTAAAAATTTATTGATATATCAACCAACTCCACCCTCTTTATTTGTTTTGTTTATTTTAACAGTCGCATATTGTCTAACATCTTTGCTAGCATTACCCATAGCAACTGAAACATTAGCTACTTTAAACATAGGAACATCATTGAAACCATCACCTAAAGCAATTGTATTCTCAACTGGAATATCATAATATCTCATAAGCATACTTAACGCTTTACCCTTATTAGCAGTAATGTTAGTCATATCGAATACAGGTGATAGCCCTTCCCCTTTGCTTCAATATGAAAATTCAGCAAGGTCTCCATATCTAGCCTTTAAATATGTTCTTAATTCTTCAACATTTGTGTCTTTTTTAACATCAAATATAATACCTGTAGGCATTAATGGGATTTTATGAAAATCGAGACCAATTCTTAATTTTGATGATGAAGTAAATCCGAAAACTTTTTCTAAATCTGGATCTCTTTTTTGCAATTGAACTCAATCGGGTCCTTCTATAGCGATATTAGACACCTCTTTTTGAACTTTTTCGTCACCTAAAACATATAAAGCTTCATTTAAATTTAAATATTTAATATAAGGTATAAAACCATCTTCTTTGGGGTGGTGAATGTGAGCACCATTATAATTTGAAACTACTGTATCTAAACCTAAAGTATCATAAATAAATTTTGTACTTCTTCAAGGTCTACCTGTTAAAATACATACTTTATGACCTAAAGAAATGGCTCTTTTTATACCATTAATTGTTTGATCATGAACTTCACCAGTAGCACTAGAAAGTAGTGTTGTGCCATCTAAATCAATAGCAAATAAGTATTTATTATTCATATAACTCCTTTATATAAATTTGTTTATTAAATTATACAAGATTTTATTTTTTATACTATAATAATGTACTTTCAGAAAAAAATTCCACATTTTTTCATAAAAACATTATTTTAACCACAAAATATGGTTAAAATCAAAAACATATTAATAGTAGTTAAAAACGTAAAAAAATAATTTTTTTCATTATTTTAGTATCCAAATGATAAAAATTATTAATTTTCCATTATAATTATTAAAATATTCAAAATGAGGTGAGAGGTGCAATGAATAAATACAAAAGAATATTAATAAAACTATCAGGAGAAGGTTTCGCTAACAAAGAAAAACACCTTGCAATTGATAGTGAGTTAGTTAAAAAAATAGCTCTTCAATTAAAAGAAATTGTCGCAAAAGGAATACAAGTTTCTATAGTTATTGGTGGTGGTAACTTTTGAAGAGGTGCATCAGCGGAAAAAAATGGAATACCAAGAAATAGAGCAGATTATATAGGTATGTTAGCTACAGTTATGAACGGACTTGCTCTTAGAAGCGGCTTTGAACAAGTAGGTTTAAAATCAAGAGTTCAAAGTTCAATAAATATGGATCCTAAAATTGCTGAAACATATGTAAATGAAAAAACATTAAAATATTTAGAAGAAGGTGAAGTTGTTATATTTGTCGGGGGTACCGGAAGACCATTCTTCACAACAGATACCGCTTCAACACTTTATGCTTCTGAAATAAAAGCAGACGTAATATTAATGGGTAAAAACGGGACTGATGGAGTTTATGATTCAGACCCTAAAACTAATCCGAATGCAAAGAAATTTGATAAAATTACATATGATGAAATTTTAGAAAAGAAATTACAAGTTATGGATCTTACTGCCACAAGCATGGCGAGAGATAATAATATCAACTTAATAATATTTAACCTTTTAGAAGAAAATTCAATAATTAGAGTAATAGAAGGTGAAATCGAACACACAGAGGTAATAAAATAATGGATATAGAATTATATTTACTTGAATTAGAAGAAAAAAACGAAAAAGCAATACAACATTTTAAGTTTGAAATGTCAAAACTTTCAACAGGAAGAGCAAATCCACAAATAATAAAAGGGGTTAGAATAAATTACTATGATACACCTACTTCTCTTGAAGAATTAGCAAACATTAGTGTACCTGAACCACAACAATTATTAATTAAACCATACGATTTAACTTCAATAAAAGAAATCACAAAGGCGTTAGAAAAGGCTAATTTAGGTATTTTACCTGTAGATGAAGGAAATCAAGTGAGACTTACATTCCCAGCACTAACAAGAGAACGCAGAATTGAAATGGTTAAAAACCTTAAAAAACTCACCGAAAATGCTAAAGTTGGAGTTAGAAACTCAAGACAAGACGTTAATAAATTAATAAAAGCTAACGATGAATTATCAGAAGATGTGGTAAAAAATTATTTAGATGTTATTCAAAAACATACTGACCAAAACATTGAAAAAATTAACGAACTTAGCAAAGAAAAAGAAAACGAATTAATGAACGGATAATAGTGTGAAGGTGATGAAAATCACCTTTTATTATATAATTAAAATATGAATGATAATATAGCAGCAATAAGTTCTGGATCAAGAACAAATCAACCTATTTCTATAATTAGATTAAGTGGTCCAAACGCAGTAGAAATAGTTAAAAAAATTTTTAAAGGAAAAGTTGGTCAAGACCACCAAATAACTTACGGTGAAATTTACGATAATCAAACACTAATAGATGAAGTTTTAATAATGTGATTTATTGGTAAAGAAGATAAAAACGGAAAGATAATATACAACAATTACGTTGGAGAACCTATTATTGAAATCAATTGTCACGGAGGAATTGTTGTAACTAATAAAATTCTTGAATTACTTTTAATACATGGAGCACGTTTAGCTGAACCCGGAGAATTTACAAGAAGAGCATTTTTAAACGGTAAATTAGATTTAGTTAAAGCTGACGCAATACACGACTTAATAATGTCTAAAACTACAACACAAGCTCAAGCAAGTGTTTCAAAATTTAAGGGTAAAACAAGTGATTTATTGGATCAAATTAATAATAGAATTAGTTTATTGATTGGTACAGCAGAGGTTAATATTGATTACCCAGAATATGAAGATGTCGATCAAATAACTTCAAAATTATTTATTAAAACATTAACTGAATTATCTAATGAATTTAGCGAAATTATAAGGGTTTCGGAAAAAAGTAGATATATTTTTGAAGGTGTGAAGGTTGCAATTTTAGGTAAACCAAATGTTGGTAAAAGTAGCGTTTTAAATGCCCTACTTTCAGAAGATAAAGCGATTGTTACGGATATTGCCGGAACAACAAGAGATTTAGTGGAAGCAAGTTATCAAATTGACGGAATTTTATTTAAACTAATTGATACAGCAGGTATTAGAAAAACAAATGAAATAATTGAACAAATAGGAATCAAAAAGTCATTTGATCAAATTGAAAAAGCTGATTTAATTTTGCACATCTTAGATCCTTCGCAAAAAAATAATGAATTTGATATTGAAATTGAAAAAAAATCTAAAGAATTAAATAAATATTACCTTAAAGTCATGAATAAAGTAGATTTAATAGAGTCTAAAAATGACGAATACATCTATATTTCGGCATTAAAAAATGATATAGATAATCTTGAAAAAGCTTTGGTTGAAAACTTTAAAAATATCGATGTTTTAGACGAAAGAATATTTTCTAACACAAGACAATTATCTTTAATAAAAAAAGCGAAGAGACACATTGATGATGCCTTAGCTTTAGCAACAAATGAAGGATATACATTTGACACCTTGATTGTTGATTTATATGATGCTTGAGATTCTTTGGAAGAAATAAAAGGGAGAGCCAATCGAGAAGATTTATTAGATACTATGTTTTCTAACTTCTGCTTGGGAAAATAATGGGGAAAAGAAGAAATAAGTTTATAGACGCACATGCTCATGTTAATTATTCTTACTATACAGATTTTGCAATTCAACAAATTGTTGAAGCTACAGAATACAATAAAGTAGAATTTATTATTAATAATGGTGGACATTTTGAAGAAAATGATCAAGTAATCGAATTATCTAAAAAATACCCTCTTTTAAAAGCTTGTATTGGAATTCACCCCGAAAGTATTAAAGATACTAATTCCATCTTAGGATTCAAAGATAAAGTCATTGAAAATTTAGATAATATAGTTGGTATAGGAGAAATAGGGATTGATTATTACTACTCAGATGGCCCTAATAGAGATGATCAAATATATTGTTTTGAAGAACAAATAAAAATTGCAAATGAATATAATTTACCTGCAGTTATCCATATTAGAGATAAAGAAAATGAATTTCAAGCTTATCAAGATGTATATCAAATACTTCAAAAATATAAAAATTTAAAAATTATGTTACATACTTTTGCCGGAAATATCGAATGAGCACAAAAGTTTATGGAATTTAAAAATTTATACTTTTCTTTCAGTGGTGTTGTTACTTTTAATTCGAGCGAAAACACAAGACAGGTAGTTAAATTCATTCCTCTTGAAAGAATATTAACTGAAACTGATTCTCCATATTTAAGACCACATCCTTATACTGGAGAAAAGAATGAACCTAATACAGTTGTTTACACTAGCTACTATATTTCCGCACTAAAAGGAGTGGGATTAGATAAATTTGTTGATAAAATTAATAGAAATTTAAGAAGGCTATTTAATTTATAATGAAAAAAGAAGTTTATGCAAAAAAGAAGTTCGGTCAAAACTTCTTAAAAGATAATAATATTATTAATAAAATTTTAAAAGTAACCGAAATTAAAAATAACAATATAGTTGAAATCGGCCCTGGTCGTGGAGCCTTAACAAAAGAATTAGTTAAAGAATCTAAACATGTTATTGCTTTTGAAATAGATCAAGATATGGTTAACGTTATTCAAAATGAAATCAAAAGTCACAATTTAACTTTAGTGCACGAAGACTTCTTAAAAAGCGACTTATCTTCGATTGAAAAATCTAAAGTTATTGCAAATATTCCTTATTACATAACTACTGACATTTTGTTTAAAATTTTTGAACATAGAGACATTTTTTCTGAAGCTATATTAATGGTCCAAAAGGAAGTAGCAGAAAGAATAGTAGCAAAAGAAAATTCAAAAGAATACTCAAAACTTTCTTTAAGTAGTCAATTTTTAGCAAACACTAAAATAGAATTTATTGTACCTAAAAATGCTTTTTCACCTGCACCAAAGGTAGATTCAGCAATAATTTCGCTAAAATTTTATGACAATATAGATAATTCTACTTGAAATTTATATAAGGATTTTTTCAAACTTTGCTTCAACAATCGTAGAAAAAAATTAATCACAAGTTTAAAAACAGTTTACTCTAGCGAAAAAATTATAAATGCTTATAACAAATTAGGATATGATGAAAATTTAAGAATTCAACAATTACCGTTAGAAAAAATTGTCGAATTATATAAATTACTAAATAATTAAAAAATCTTATGCTCTGCACATAAGATTTTTTAATTCAATATTTTTAGTCAAATTCTATTATTTCATTAGATTTTTCATATACATCAATTTTATTTTTAACGTCAATTTTATTTACAATTCAACCCGATAATTGATTCATTTTAATAAATTCATAAATTCTATTATTTCCATTAATTTCTTTTAAAGTTACAACAACTCCGAATTTAATTTTTGAACTTTTAGTCAACACTCTTTCTTTTTTTCTAATCTTAATTCCTCAGTTTTGATTTACAAAAGTTCGTTTGCTTTTCTTTTGTCTACCCTTTTGAGTTTTTATATTTTCAATTATAACTTTAACATTGTCTCATTTTCTGTAAAAATCGCGAGCACTCTCTTCGTAAGTATAATGATGATCATTATTTTGATTATTATCGTTTATTGTCAAGATGTTACCTTTTTTATCTTTAATTCTCCCAAAGTGTATATCTAATTCTGTATTTGTGTAATCAACACCTTGATTTTTTGAACTATTCGGAAAATAACACAACACAGCTTTGGATATAAATGGATGTTTACCTTTATCGATGGGTACAATAATATTATTTGCATATGATTCATACATATCTGCTATTTGATAAAAAATAAATTTAATTTCATCTTTAGGAGTATTAATTATTTTGTTAATATGTATAGGAACGACACCATACCCAACTTTAAAATTAGTTTTATTTTCTCAACCAACAGCAGAGTCAATTATCAAAGCTTTAGCCACTTCTCTAGAAAATTTCATTATATGTATTAAATATGCTATTTTTCTAGTTATTCAAGGAGCAGAAAATGAAGTACCAGTTACAAGTTTTTCTCCTAAGTGAGTGCATGTTCTAATTGGTTGTTTATCAGTACCACCATAATAAGAAACATCAGGTTTTTGATAAAACGATAATACAGGGCCACTTCTAGCATAATCGGTAGGTTCATTATTAAAATTAACAGAATTTACTACTAAAGAATTAATAGAGTCGGCCGGAGAACCTATTTTATTTATATTTTTATTCAATTTATTTGTGCCAGCAATAATAAATATTATGTCATTTTCATATTGCAATTTATCTAAAAAAGCGGCTTCTGGTGAAATAAAATTATTATTTATTTCCAAATACGACCCTAAAGATAAATTTCAAACTTTAATATCTTTATTTGATAAAACAATTTCCTTTATGGATTTTAGAACAGAATAAGAGCTAAACTTGCTTGCTGTAGACACACCGAAATGTTTTACTCTAAACCTACCGCAACCATCTTCTAATTGAGGATTAAATGTTGGCCCATCAACAATTATTGAACTGACCGCGGTACCATGTATATAATCTTTGCTTTCTAATTCAATATTAGGGTCTAACATATTTTTGAATTCAACTCATTTATTAAAGTAAACATCTTCATGGAACATAGTATCAATTACACCAACTACCGGCTCATCTTTAGGATCAGGGATATTTATTGAACTATTGTTTTTAATATCATTTAAATAAAGTTTTGTGTCTATTTTTGAAATGTCAGTAATTGACATCGAAATTAAAAACGGAGCCTTTTCTTTCAAAATATTATATTCATTAGTTTTTAATAAAAATGTTGTCTCATCAATTTTTCTTATATTAGTATAACTAATATTTAGTTGATCAAAAATGTCACTAATTTTATTGCCTGTTTTGAAAATTGTTACAATTGAATCTTCTTTGATATCGTCAACTTCTTTCTCTACATTTATTTTATCAACCCAATAAGAATCGACAATTACGTTCACAAATGTACTCTGTCTTAGTTTTGTTCTACTAAATAAATCCTTAAAATGTCCTGAATTAATTTCTGATATCATCGAATAATTTATTTCTTCTCCGAAATTCTTTTCAAAGATTTTAATTACTTCATTTAACTTTTGAATAGAACTGTGCAAAACCTCTAATGTCATACAATACGTAATAATGTGCTTTGTTTTATTATCATTAAATTTTGCACCTACAATCAAATTGTTATTATCCCTAATACTATTTTTAAATAACCCTCTTACTCTATTACTTTTAGCTACTATTTTTATATAGTGAACACTAATTAATGGGTTAATTTTTAATTTTTCATTTTCTCAAAATTTAAGTGTTTTTATTAAATCATTATATATTTTTTTCAAGTTAGAAATATTTATAAACTCACCAATCGGTAAGTTTGATGGTCCCGGTTTAGTACTTGAAGGGCTCTTTTCAAATTCACCCTTTAACTCTAAAATTTCATTCATGTTATTCCTTTAATTCTCTAGATAGTTGACTTTTTGATATGCTTGTTAAAATTTCTATTTCTCTTAGTGTAAAGCCCAATGTTTGTAATTCTTTTATTTCAATTTTTCTTCCATTTTTCACGGTATTATATAATCTTTTTAAATAGTCAAATTCTTCATCTAATTTACTAAATGCTAAAGAAGTTCTAATTATATTTTTTAATTCACCCGGATATGGTATTGCCTCATATAAATTAATAATTTTTCTAAAAAGTCTTATATTTTTACCGACATTATCCATTTTCTTAATATAATCATTGAATATTATTTCTGATATATCAATTAAATCATCTCTACTATATCTGTCAAAATTAATTACTGAATCAAATCTTCTAATTAACGCCTTATCAAAATGTTTATATAAGTTTGTGGTTGCTATTAATATAACCTTATCATTTAATTGATCTAAACCATTTAAAACAGCTGTAGTTGCCCTCCCCATTTCTCTTAAATCATTCGAATCAACTCTTTCCATAGCTAAAGCATCTATTTCGTCGAATAAAATAACCACTTTATCAGGCATTCTTAAATTATTTATTTCGTCAAATAATTTTGAAATATTTTTACTAGTTTGTCCTAATTTGCTATCAATTATTGTGGAAAAATCTACAACAAATAGTTCTCTTCCTAAAATTCTTGCTATATGTTTCGAAGTTTCGGTTTTACCTGTGCCGGGCAGCCCAACAAAAAGAAATTTATTAATACCAATATCTCTTGTAGTAGCATTAATGATCCCTATAACATCCTCTTTAATGATATCTGGTATAGGCAGTGATTTGCTACTTGTCTTTATTTTTTTAATAAAATTGTGATTATCTACTATCATTTGAGGAAAAAAAGTGTTTCCTTCTGATAATAAACCCATTATATATTCTGCAAGTGAATAGTCACCCATTCGATCAAATTCACTAGCAATTTCATATGCTTCATTTTTGAAAGCTATATCATTTTTTTCTGAAAAATATTTTATTAAATTTAGAATTCTTGCTTTTTTCATTTTTGCTCCTTTGCTATATTAAAAGTATATCACACTTGGGACAATTTAATAATATTTGGGACAAAAGTTATTTTTTATATCATAAAAGTTAATCAAAAATGTTTGAATTGTTTTATGGATAAATTGTTTTAACAGATCCTTTTTACTTATTTTACAACGCAAAAATAGACTCATAATTTATATAAAAAAATAACATTTTCATGTTACTTTTTTCTACATGGCTATAATGATTTTTTTATTTAGATAACATCTTTTTTCTTAAAATCAATAAAAATATTGTTCCTGAAGATATTATACCTAACGCAATTAAGGCAATTAAAAGAAATTTTTTGATATTATAATTTGAATTTCCTTTGTTTTGTTCTTTTTCTAGATTTTTTTTACTATTATTTGAATTATTACTTTGACTTTTTTGATTAGTTTCTCTAATTTCTTCTATTTTTTGTTTATTTTCCTTTGGAGTTTCATTGTTTTTATTCGAAATTTGGTTATCATCCTCTTTATTTGAAATGTTTTTTTCTTCATTAGAAGTAATTTCATCTTTTTTTTCGTTTTTTTCTACCTTATCATCTGAATGATTTTCATTATCTAATTTAGTTTCATTGTGTTTGTTATTTTTAGGCAATATTTCATTTAATGTATAATTATGGAATCTAAAATTTTCATTAACCACATTAAGCTCAGGTTTAACAATTTTACCTATTTCATTTAAAGCTTCTTGGATTTTTAATTTCAAATTAAAAAATGATACTTTAGGTCTTATTGCACTAAGTATTTTTTTATCTGATAATTCATAAATTCCGACAGTATCAAACAAAAAATTTCTTTCCTGTGGAGTTTCTTGGAATAGACTTCAAATTCTGTTTTGCTCATCTTGTGAAATATTGTAATAATCAAAAATAGAATTAAAAACTTGGGTTTTAAGATGATTTATTAAAGGCAAACTTAAATTATAGTAAATTAAAGAAGCGTTATCGTTTAGCTTATTATTAAAGTTTATTTTAGTAGGTCAATCATTTAAAAAATCATCATTCAAATTAAAGTTTAGCAATTCTAAAACATCTTCTAAATAGTAGTTTTTAATATAATTTATAACTTTATTATAAGGTACTGAATTTTCATCTAAAATGGATTCATTTTTAAAAACAATTGCTGGATTTATCATTCAAATTTCATTGAAAGAATAATCAATATTTTCGTGATATCTATAAAAGTCTCTTTTGAATAAATATCCATATTTATTTAAAAGTTCCTTGTAAGTATTTAAATCATTCAAGTTTAGTTTTGATATTAATGTTTTTATTTCTTCGTTATTTCTTAAATTTAAACTTTTATTGTCATGATTAAGTTCCGGATCCATATTTAAAAGATATAGTTTCGGCTCAATAGCATTTTTAAAATATATTCTTTCAGTTTCTTCTTGAGAATGTTCTGTATCATCTTCGCTAAATCAAGAATCACCATTAATAGAATCTACGTAAAAACCACTAAATATAGTTCTTGCTATATTTGATCAATACTGATAAGCGGTCTTGTTCTCTTGTTTTATAGTTCATTTAGATTTTGGTAAATCATCCATTAATTCGGTATAAGTAAAATTTTCTCTTGTTTCATCAATTCATTTATGACCTAAATCAACTAGCACGCTAGATATCATTAGATCTCAACTATCTATTTCAAAGCTATTATTATTGTTTATTTTTTCTTTGATTGAACGCTCTAGCTCTATAGAATTATAATTATTGTTACTTTGAGTAAAAAAGATATCAGAAATAATATTTTTATAAGTATTTTTTAATATTTCTATAACTTTATTTTTTACTTGTTCTTTCGTTGTGTTTTCAATAGAATCAATTTGAGAAATAAAGTTATTATTAGTAAAATACTTACTAAAAAGTTTTTTATATTCTTCTTTTATTTTATTAAATTCATCGTTAGTATAACTTGATTGACTAGATTGCGAAACGCTTGATGATGCCAAAGTAGGTAAATTTGCCAAGTTACCTAATTGAAATCATATTGAATATATTAACTTCATATCAACTCCTTTAAAGATATATTATATAAAAATAATCGCAAAGCGATTATTATTTATATGGTACTACATGAACGTGTGTGTGCATAACTTCTTGTCCAGCACTTTTTCCGGTGTTAATTACAATTTTAAATCCAGTAGCTTCATTATTTTTTATTTTTTCAGTAGCTAATTGACGAGCTATTTTCATTAAATAATTAACTTCTTCTTCACTTTGTTCAAGAAGATTTTCTTTTTCAATTTTAGGGATAACTAGAAAATGTCCAGGTTGTTTAGGATTAACATCTAAAATAGATATAACCTTATCATCTTCATAAATTATATTAGAGTTAATTTCTCTATTTATAATTTTTGTAAAAATACTAGCCAAGGAATTTTGATCCTTCTAATGATTTTTTTAATGTTTCATTTTCTGTTATTGTTAATTTATTCCCTAAGGCAACAAAAGCTTCAACGGCTTTATTGTAAAGCGATTCATCATTAACTGATAAAATTGTAGTTAAAATTAATAAATTAGGAGCAAAAATAGTGTTTTCCATTGTAAAGATTGTCATTTCTTTTTCTTTATCATCTGGATTAGTAACTTTTTTTGTTAAAGGCATAATTCTATTTAAATAAGATATATTTATTTTTCCATCATTATTTGTTATTTTGATAGACTCTTCTAAACTTTCGTCTTCATTTACCTTGACTAGTTTATTAGTTGAATAATTATAGAAACCACTCATAACAACATTATCTTCTGATAAAGCTGCTATAGAATTATCAAAGCTAAAAGGAGTTTTTTGGATACCAACATAACCACCTAATTTTGTTTCGAGGTTTTTATTATTTGAGAATAATAAATTAGATGATACAACATTATCTGTTGTATAGTTTTTTAATGCTATAGCATTGTAATCATTTATGTTTGAAATCGTTTTGTATTTTGTAGTAAATAAATCTTGTTCTTTGTCTGATTTAAATTGTCATAATTGAACATAATTTTTGTCAAGAATATAATCAATTAACAAAAAGTTATTTTGATCAAATCTATCTTTATTTCTTGTATATTTAGAGTTATCAATTTTTTCTAATTCTTCTTTTGATGAAATTGTTAAATATTTATTAACTAATAGTTGTTTATTAACCAATAATCTAACATCAGCTGATTTATTGTTATATAAAATTGTAAATTGGTCTAAAGTTGGTAATGATTTAAAACTATACGCTTTTTCTAACACTTTAAATTCTTCTTGGTTTAAAACACCTAATGAAAGCAAATTTGTAATTTGTTTTTCTAAATATTTAGAATCTTTTTGATTTTGATATTCTACGTATGTTTTATAAGTTTGGAAAGCAGCTTCTTTATACTCTTGATTTGAAATTAAATTAGCATTTTCATCAACTTGATAGTAATTTTTTAAAACATTTTCAATTCATAAGTTTTCTACTTCTGTTTTAACTTTTGCGTCTTTAAATAATTCGTCTTGTTGAGTTTTTTCAATCGAATCAGCTGTTCTACCACAAGAAATAGCAGCAACACTAATAGAAGCTAATGATACTGGCAAAATTACTTTTTTAAATCATTTTATCATTATTTATCCTCTCCTTGTTTTAACATTTTTCTTAATGCACTTTCGTATAAATCAAACGCACTTTCTTCAGAATAACTAAATGTTTTATTAGTTGTATCGTAATAAGCAACTTTCATTTTTGCATCTTTATAACTTAAATTTAAGTTTGTTTCAGAATTATAAGTATCTTTTATTCATTTATCAATTTTGTCTAAATTATTTGTTATTTCAACACTAACTTTACCGTTAGAAATTGAGTAAGCAATATTTGAGTATTCTTCAAGAACTTGATCGTTATATTTTTCTTTTTTATCAGTTATAGAGGGATTATCAATATTTTTTAATGTTGCTTTAAGCGCATCATCTTGTAAAGCTTTAACAACTATTTGTTCTTCGCTAAGTTTTTTATTAATTTTATTAACTAAATCAAAATGAGTAGAAAAACCTTTTAATACATTAATCATGTCGTCTTTGAACATTTTAATATATTGATCTTTTTCTTGAACCATCGTTACTTTGAATAAATTAATTCCTGTCGCATTTAATAAAGCATAGTAACCATCTTTATCTTTAACTTTATAAACTGTAGAAACATAATTTTTATTATCAATATTTATATTAAAGTGGTTGTTGAATGTATCTTTTATTCACTTTTCAAATTGAGCATTATCCATTGAATTAATTAATCTAGAAATATAACTATTTAATAAAGTTGTTTTTTCGATAAATTCTTGTTCGTTATTTGTTTGAGATTCCATTGTTTTAAGTTCTTTTTGCAACTTATCTATTTCAGATTCTAAACTTGAATTTACTCCTGTAGGTAATTTGTAAATTTCATTTAAGTTTATTTCTGGAATTTTTTTATCTCCTTTTGAAAGTTCATCTTTAGCAATAATTCCTAAAGCTTGCTCTTGGTTTGAAGTGAATAAATCATTAAAAGTAACTAATGCGCTTTTTAAAAGTGAGTCTGATTTTGTTAATGTTAAAGATTCAATATAACTTGAATATAATGTTTTATCATATTGAAATTCTTCGCTTGTTTGATTTTCTTTAATTAATGAGTATTCGCTTGCAGCTTTAAATTTCTTGAACAATTCTACGTTTTGTATAAATTCTCTAGATGTTGTTGGATTACCATTATTTGTAGTTGTTTTAATTATTGAAGAATAACTTAAAAGGTTTATTAATTTCTCTTTTGATTTATCATCGAATTTAAATGGTTTTGTTAATTCAGGATCATGAGCACCCGGTAAAATTATAGACTCAACATTCATTAAAGAATTTGAACTAAAGTAAGTATTAATTAACTCAGTAGGATCTTTTAACTTATCAATAAATGAACGGGTTGTAAATGTAACTGCTTTATTAGCAACTGAAGAATCTGTATAATAATTTTCATTTTCTTTGTAAAATGAAAATACTTTATCACCTTTGTGGAATAAAAGTTTTTGAGGTAAAGTGTTACCAAATTCATCGATATCATAAATATCTCTTTGTGCAACTCTATTAATGTAATTTAAATCATAAGTTTTAACCTCAATTGCAAAACGTCTTAATGCTTCATTTTCAATTTCTTTAAATACTAAATATTCAGTAGCTTCTTCTACTGTATTGCTTTTTCCAAATTCATCTGATTGTAGTTTTTCAAGAAATGCTTTTTCTCATGTTTGAAAAGGATATTTCTTTTGAATATTATTTCTTTCTTCATCAATCTTTGCTTTTTGTTCTTTTTCGATATCTTCGATTTTCTTTAATTTAATATCACTTCTAACTGTTTCGCCTGCAATCAATGAATTATTAAAAATATGTTCATATATTTGAGAAGCACGTTGCTCTTGTTTGTATCACTCTAGAATAATCTTTTTATATAAAGAACTTACTTTGCTTTGGTTTGTTTTACTTGTATCTGTTAAAACATTAGTTAGTTCTTTAACATTGATTTTTGTTACAACACCATTACTATTTTTAAATTCCAAAACATTTACATCATCTTTAGTTGGTTGTTCATAATTTACTTTTGTACTATTTATAACTGCAGGTATTGTTATACCTAAAAAAGCACCAACTCCTAAAGTTGATAAAATAGCAATATTTATATAATTTCTTTTCTTTTTGTTAGTAGTATTTTTATTTTGTTTTTTTTCATCATATGAGTCATTAACTTCTGTTAAACGTTCAAAAAATGACTTTTGTCCTTTTGCCATAAAGCTCCTTTTTTATAAACTTTTAATTTTATATTAATTATAACAAAATAAACACTTTTTAATTAATTACAAAGCCTAAAAAATCTTTTTTTTACTTTTGTTAAGAGCGCTAAATAAAATCGCCATTTTTTGATGTATTAAAAAAATAAAATTATGCTTAAGTTTATTTTAACTTTTATGGAATTTAGTAATTTTAGGAATAATAAATGGGCATTATTTCGAAACTCTATTTTTACATATTTAATTAATATTTAATACAAAAATTTTATTATGAATTTATTAAAATAGTGTAATAAATCATTTGTAATAACGCACTAATTAATTTATATTTATTAGAATGGATTTAATAAAAATTAATTTAAAAGTTATTAAATAAAATCTAATAAAAACAGAACTTACTAAAAGAATAAGTTCTGTTTTTAAACAAACATTTTATTTAGCAAAGTTGATTTAATATTTTCTAGTTTTTCTATCTTTCGTTGAAGTAGTGCGATTGAAGATTCTAATTTTTTAAAAAACAGTGTAATTTTAGTTTCTTCTTCAAACTTAGATGTTCCTATAAACATTTCTTTTAATAAATTAAAATGCCTACGATATCCTATTGATTTCAATCCTTTTGATTTAATAGAAAAATATATGAAGTTAACATCTTTGTCATAAGATTTCAAAACCTTTATTCCATCACCCTTTATGAAAAAAGAAGTTTTTGGTAACGTTAAAGAAAATGTATGATCTCCAAATAATAGAACAGATTTAAAATCTACATAATAACCCTTATTTAAGGAGTATCCAAAAATTTCATTTGCTCCTTGCTGGTAAATAGGAGAACCAATCAAGTCATTTTTTGTAACAACCTTGACTAATGATGTTTTATTAAATAATAATTTATTTATTTCTTGTTGTACTCAAGGATTAGTAAACTCTTTAAATCTAATTTCAGGAAATTGCGCTTGACCGCTTACAAACATCTTTTTAAGTAGAAATTCTTTAATATTTTTCATTTTTTCTAACTTACGCTGAAGTAGTGCGATTGATGAGTTAATATTTGAAATTAATGATGAAATTTTCGCTTCTTCTTTTGAATTGTTCGGATGTTTGAATAATACACTATACATATCTACATTTTTTAATGTTGGTATTGCGCCACCCTTAACGTATTTATATGCGTTTTTATCTATGGCATGTGCTAATGAAAAACCAACCTTTTTATCGCTCAATAATACACCACAATGACCAGTTGCAAAAAACTTTTCTTGTCTAAATTTTAGGTTACCAACATAACCATCAGTGGATCAAGTTATAGCTTTTTCGAATAAATAAGTATTGGTATAACCTATAATTCCGCTCCCAATAGTGCTTGAAGAGTATACAGGAAAAATGAAAGCTCCTTGTTTTTTAAATTTTAATTCACTTATATTTAACGTTTTTCCATTTGTTACTTTAAAAATATCACCTACTTTATCTTGTACTCAAGCGTTAGTAAATTCCTTAAATCTAATTTGTGGCTTAAAATCGTTATTATTACTCATATTTTTCTCCGTATAATGCTTTAAATTTATAAATATTTTACCATATTTAATTTTTGACGACACCATATAGGGTTACTTATAAAAAATATTTACATTTTTTATAAAAAGTAGTAGGTATTTTTTCATTTTATTTTTAAAAAAATTTCTTAAAAATAAATATAAAAAATAAATATAGTTTGATTACCCTTCAAAATCATTAAAATATCTCAAAATAAGAAAGTAAAAAGACATTTAATTATAAAATTATCTTCTTTTTTAGTTTGTATTGATTAAAAGTCTGAATTTATATTAAAAAAACACAAAGAAACAATAGTAAAAAAGACATTTTTTAAATAATTTAATTTACTAACGCTTGAGTACATAAAAATATAAACGAAATTGGCTATAAATTTAGCGGTTTAACCGGACTAACTAAAGAAAACTTTGTGGGCGGAAAATCAATTTATATATCATATTTAGATGTTTTTAATAATAACATCATTGATTTTTTACCCAATAATTATGTAAATATTAAAAACGCGCAAAACAAAGTTAAAATAGGTGATGTTTTAATACCAACATCATCTGAAACTATTATTGATTCTGGTATGGCTTCTGTTTTTAATTTTAAAACAGAAAAAAATATTTATTTGAACAGTTTTTGTTTTGGGGTTAGACCATATAATGTTAAAAATATTGAACCTAATTTTTTAGCGTATTTATTAAGAACTAAAAATATTAGAAATAAGATAATAAAATTATCTCAAGGTATTTCTAGATATAATCTTAACGTTAATAATTTTTTAAATACCCAAATAAATATACCTATTAACAAAAGGGAAATGCAAAAAATATCATTATTAATAGATAATCTTAGAAAATCAATCACACTACTTCAGCGTAAGTTAGAAAAAATGAAAAATATTAAAGAATTTCTACTTAAAAAGATGTTTATAAGCGGTCAAGACAAAATCCCCACAATAAGATTTAAAGAATTTAACAATTCATGAGATAAAAAACAAGTCGGAGATATTCTTTATGAAAATAATATTAAAGGTGCTAAAGATTTAGAAGTACTAACAGCAACTAAATATGATGGAATGCAACCTAGAAAGAACTTAAACTTAACAATATCGTTTAATACTGATAACATTATTAAATTTAATAAAGTAGATGTAAATGATTTTGTTTTACATTTATCAACTTTCCAAAATGGCCTTGCATTTTCTGAATATATTGGCGTTACTAGTCCGGCATATAAAGTATTAAAAATTAAAAACTTAAGCGAAGATTATCCAAAATATTTTGAAATTATATTTAAATCTAAAAACTTTATTAATAAACTAATCCCAATAACTTATGGAATAAGAATGGGTAAAACAATATTGTTTAATGATTTAAAAAACATTGAAGTTGATAAACCCGAAAAAAGAGAACAAGAAAAGATATACTTTTTAACAAAAACATTATTTTGACATATAAAACTTCTTGAAAAAAAGAAAGAAAAATTAGAAAATATTAAAAAAACACTATTAAATAAAATGTTTATCTAAAAACAGGATTTATTTTATAAGTTCTGTTTTTTTATTCACCTTTAGCAAAAAATAAGATTAATTGAATTTTATTTACTAGTTAATAATCATTTTTTTCTTTATATAAATTTAGATTATCATACATAAAAAACTTAAAATTCACAAAACTAAATAAAATTATCTGTGAAGCTATATATTTGAAACACTAAATAGATTTTTATTTAGAAAAACAAAGTCAAGATATATTAATCATATAATAATAAAATATAATATATCAATTTATATAAAACCTAATTGTCACTATTTAAACTTAAAAGGCGAATATATTACAAGTAGTCATTACAAAAAATATATTTTAAGACATAACAATGTTGTTATGTCTATTTTTTTATATAATTTTTATATGGAAAATATTGAAAAGAATAAAATATTAGTTAAATTCGATGAAATTGCTCATCAAAGAAATTTTGTATACTCTCTTTTTGGAAACTCACTTGAAAAAGCAATTAAAGATAAACAACTTTCAAACCCATATGAGATAGTTATAGATTTACAATCTTTTTTAAAATTAAAGACATATAATAGTGAACAAATTTCAATTAATAAAAAATTCAGTGCTGATAATCCGCTTCCAAGCTTTAATTATTTTGGTGAAAAAATTTACTTAAATCTTTTGTTAGCATCTAATTCAAGTGAATTAAACTATAAAGCAATTAATAAACTACTTAATTTAATTAACAAAAAATCTGATGGCGATCAGATTTATGATTTGATTAATTCTATTTATTCTTACGATCCAGATATTTGAATCTTACTTTATTTTGATTATGATGAATCTTTATTAAAAATTAAAAAAATTACTAATATCAATCCTAATTATTATTCTGTTCACGTTACCAAATCTAAATTAAAATTACCATTTCACAAAGGATTTATTAATATAAAAAATGACTAAAACATTTGTAATAGTCATTTTTTAATATAATGAAAATTCTTGGTGAAAGAAAATAAAGTTTTCTGGTTTAATATAAAACTTGGCTGCGATACTAATGCTTTCATTGTCGTATCCTCACATTGTGATAACAACTAATTTATCTTCTCCAAACAGTTTTACATTTTCATATTTCAACTCATAAACAATATTTGTCAAACTACTTCTTTCAGCTAAAGTGTCAATAATAGGTTTATTTAAACTAATTGGTTCAAATTGATCAACGTTTTTTATAGATAAGAATATATCTGCTTCAGCAATTACTTTACCTTCAATTTCGTAAGTTGTACGAAATTGTCTGAATCCTTCAACAAAAATTATTCTTTTTTCATGAAATCAATCCGGTTCTGTTGGTTCTTCTATCTCAATACCTCTAACTCTGTCAGCACCCATTAAAAAACTAACGGGTTTAATTAAATTATAAAAATTCTCCGCTACAAAGTGACCTCTTTTGGATATTGTGTAAACAGCACCAAGCGCGTATAGTTTTTGATAAGCACCAACAACTACACTTCTAGAACATTTGAACATTTCCATTAATGCGTGCTCAGATGGCATAATTTTGTTTACAGGAACTTTTCTAGTTACTATTAAATCAATTAAATATTTTACTACCTCATTGGTTTTACTTAATATTTTTGGAGTTGCCTTAGAAACTAGTTCTTCATTAATTTTTTTTCTGTTTTTTGCGTTTACCATATCACAATTTTACCAAATTTAAAATAAAAAAATTCTTATTTTTTTATCAATTTAAATATTGCGTATCCACCTTGCTCCATCTCAAAGTTTCAACCATAATTTTTTGTCTTGTTTAATAAAACGGGTTTAAAATGATAATCTCTCGAAATTTTTATGAAGTTCAATTTTTCATTTTTATAATTACAAAACGCGAACAGTAAGAATTCTTTATCTTGTTCAGGAGCTTTTCTAACTGTAACACTAGAATAATCGTCAGTATCTATAAATGTATAAGGGTCAGCAATTGTGTCAGAATTTGTTTCTTTTAAGAAAGGATATTCTTCACGTAATTTAGACATATATTGAATCAAACTATAAGGTGAATTCTCCACCTTAATAGCTTCTTCAATTACAGGCAATTGAGTTGCAGAAGTTAATAAAATATATTCTTCTAAGTTTTCGATTACAATCCCGTCATAGATAAAACAATTTTCTTGTGGATTTGATCATTTCATTGGTTCTCTTAATGATGGATCACCATAGTATCTTGTACCAAAATAATATAATTCATCACCTTGATAAATAATTGGATTTCCAGGTAGTGCCATTAATTGGAATAAAGTAATTTTTAAATTATCTTTTTCTAATTCTGTTAGTTTTTTAGTCAATTGATGTGGTTTGTTTTTAGAAACTTCTTCTCTAAAAACATCTAATCATCTTTTAGTATCATGATTATCTATAAATGGCATTCATCTACTTATAGGTGAAGCTTCTTCATATTTTTTCACTAAATCTTTTAAATCTTTATACGGAATTCTAACATCTGTATTTTGTCTAAAATATTTGAATCCATCATAAACGGTGTTAAGACCTAATTCATTTCCGTCTTTTAAATATTGCAACCCTTTAAATGTATCGGTGAAAACTCATTCTCCGACCATAAATACATCATCACGTCCTGCTGGTTTTGTAATTTCATCACTTGCTTTTCTTAAAATAGAAAATATTTTAGCCTCATTAAAGTTGTTTTTAGTTTCTATTTCACTCGAAAAATATTCAGCTATTGCATCATATCTAAAACCATCAACTCCAACTGCAGTTCAAAATTTTTGTATTTCTACTAACTCGTCAATAACAACTTTGTTATCTAAGTTTAAATCAGGCATAGAATACGAAAATCTTGCTAAATAATGTTTATTGGTAGGTTTTTGATTAATCTTAGGAAAACTTTTTCTATAAAATTCTTTATCTAATTTAACGTCAGGGTCATTTATATCTAAATCCGGTTCAATTCTATAATATTTTTTATATAACTCATCTCCTTCGATAGCTTTTTGGAATCAAGGGTGTTCAAAAGATGTATGGTTAAAAATTAAATCTAAATAAACTTTTATTCCTTTCTTATGTGCTGCACTTAAAAAATCAATAAATGCATCCATTCCACCTAATTGATCAGCAACATTACAATAATCTTTAACATTATATCCATGATAGCTTGATGACGGATGCAATGGGGATAATCAAATTTGGTCTACACCTAAATTCGATAAATAGTCTAGTTTATTTTTTAAACCAATAAAATCTCCTATACCATCATTATTACCATCTGCAAATGAATAAACTAAGACTTGATACATTATATTTGTATTCTTGTAATTTTGTAAAGGTTCCGCTTTTGGAGCGTTTTTTCATAAATCTTTATAAGTTTGATTAATGTTATCATTATATTTGGGGTCATCTCACTTAGCATATTCTTTTCTAAGTTGATTTTTTAAATATTTTTTATATATTAAATTGTAATATTTTTTTAATGCTTTATTTTTTAAATTCATAGTAATAGAATTATAATAAGTTATTAAAATTTAAAAGTATATTTATTTTTTTCTTGATAGGTGTAAACAAAAAACAACAGATCGATCTGTTGTTTTTTTAATATTATTTGTTATCTAATACATCTTGAATTTTATTTTTTAGGTCAGTTATTTTGTCACTTCTAGACATAGGTAATGTTGTTGTCTTTTTACCTAAAAACATCTTTAGTCTATTGTCTTTTCCATTAATTGAAGGCATTAGGATTTTATCTTTGGTTACAAAACCAAATTTCTTTTTAGCGCTAATTGTAAATACTAATGCTATAAATGACATAAACATTGAAGATCAAATTAGTTTATAACTAAGATCATAACTTAGTGTATTATTAACTTCACGAAGTTCATTATTAATTGTTATTACATTAATTTGATTTACACTTTCAGGTTGTAATGAAATAATCGCAAATGCACTAACAAATAAAACTGTTACTAAAAAGTATAAACTTTTAAAATACTCATCAGCATTACCTATATTTTTATAAAGTTTATATTGCATAATAAACAAAATAATAAGAATGATAACTGCAGAAAATACAAATAATGTATTTAAAAATAGAAATAACTCAGTTAATTGATAAGTAGGGGAAGCTTTTTTTCAGTTTAGAACTAATACATGGCCAGCATTAATTCAATTTTTTTCGATTTCAATTCTATCGAAAAAATTAATATACATTACTATTTGGAATATTAAAGAAATAAATACTAATAATGTAATTAAGAATAAAAGAATTTTTCTTTCTTTATAATTTTTAAAATGTTCTAAAAATTTCATGTTAATTAATTCTGTTTTCGGTTTCTTTATCAAATAAATGTATTCTTGGTATTATGAATTCAACATACACATGTGAGTATAATTCAAATTCTTCACTATTTGATGCGTTAACAATAAACTCTAAATCTTCATTAACTTTTACTGCGATAAGTTGATCTTTACCAATTAATTCAATATTTGTTATTTTTCCTAAAACTGAATTTGGAACTTGTTTATTATGTATTTTTAAATCTTCAGATCTGAAACCAACAACTATTTTTTGATTTTCTTTTACATGTTGTTTAGCTTCTTCATCTAAAGTAATTTCTAAACTGTTATTTACTTCTGTTAATTTACCACCTTTGTAAACTGCGTCAAAAGTATTCATTGTTGGAGAACCAATAAATTTTGCAACAAAAACGTTTGCAGGTCTAAAGTATAAATCTTTACCTTTACCGCTTTGTTGGATTTTTCCATCATTAAACACGACAATTTGGTCACCCATTGTCATAGCTTCTAACTGGTCGTGTGTAACATAAATACTTGTTGTGTTTAACATTCTATGGATATTAACAATTTCTCTACGCATGCTTTCTCTTAATTTAGCATCTAAGTTTGAAAGAGGTTCATCCATTAAGAAAACAAGTGGTTTTCTAGCGATAGCACGTCCTATCGCAACACGTTGTCTTTGACCTCCTGATAAATCACGAGGTTTTCTATATAGATATTCATCTATTTTTAAAATTTTAGCAACATCCTTAACACGACGGTCAATGATATCTTTTCTTTCTTTAGCTATTTTTAATCCAAATGAAATATTATTATAAACATTCATATGTGGGTATAAAGCGTATGATTGGAAAACCATAGCTATATTACGTTCATTTGGTAATAAGTTGTTGTATCTTTTATTATTAAATAATAAATCACCTTTAGTAATTGAGTTAAGACCAGCAATCATTCTTAAAAGCGTAGTTTTACCACAACCTGATGGTCCTAAAAAGATACAGAAGGTACCTGGTTTAATTTCAAGATTAATATTTTCTAATGTATATTTTTCGTTTCCTTCATATTTTTTAGAAATATTTACTAAATTAATGTGGGCACCGCTATTTGTGGAAGAAATTTCCCCAACTTCAGAAAGCATCGAATCTAAATCAATAGTTTCAAAACCTGTTTCTAAATCTGAAGTCAAATTTTGGTCTAAATTGTTTTTCATATATTATCCTTTCACGGCTCCGTCACTTAATCCACCTACAATGTATCTTTGTAAGTACATAAATAATACAAACGCTGGAGCTGAAGCTAGTATTGAACCCGCAGCATAAGCACCCGCATTAACGTGTTTAGGTTCAGTATCAATAAAGTAACTTAACCCAACAGCAAGTGTTGTATTTTTTAATTCAAATAAAACAAACTTAGGTAAAATAACGTCTGTAAATGGTATCAAGAATGATCATAAAGCAACCATAATTAACGCAGGTCTGATAACTGGAACTAATATTTTAAAGAATAGCCCTCAGTTATTGCATCCATCAACTTTTGCCGAATCATCTAGTTCTGATGACACTGTGTCTAAATAACTTTTCAACATAAATGTATTACCAGAAATTGAACCACCTGCATAAATTAGAATCAACATAAATATTGTTGGGAAGCCTAATGAATTACCCATTCTGATAAGTAAATATAGCGAAATTAGAGCTGATGTAGCTGGAATCATTTGAAGCATCATAATAACTGTCAATGAATGCTTAGAACCAGCAAATTTAAATCTTGAATATGCATAACCATTTAAGGCTACTGCTATTGTTGAAATAACCATTGTTAATACGGCTATTAGTATTGTATTGAAATATCATCTACCAAAATAACTTTGCTCACTTGTGAATAAGTATGTAAAGTTTTCTCACCCAAATTTAAATGGTGTGATGGCAATAATACGTGGGTTGTTTATATTAAAAGCAGAAATAATTAGAGAAACAATTGGGAAAAGCACAATTATTGCTCAAACTATTAAGATTAAATAATTAAAGAATAATCAAATTATTTCCATTGTTGTAGGAGGTTTTGAATCTGATTCATTAAAATTTAATCTTTTTTTGTCTAGTTTTTTATTATTGACTTTTATATCATCAAAAATATGTGAATAAATTCTTTTTCTAGAAAACATCTCTTAATCCCTCCTTGACATTGATTTAATAAATCCACGAGCACCAAGTGAAATACTGAATAATGCAGCTAAAGTTGTTAAAGCGGCAGCGAAAGCTTGATCTCCGGCAAATTTAACTGTACCAAGTGTTAACTTATAAACTCATGAAATAATGATATCTGTTGAAGCTTCACCAAACACAGTAGGATTCGCAAAAGCAGGACCACCACCTGTGAATATAGAAATTGTTGTAAAGTTGTTGAATGAACCAACAAATTGTCCAATTAACATAGGTGCAATTGAAAGTAATAATGAAGGTAATGTTAAATATCTAAATAACTGTGCACCTCTTGCACCATCAACTGAACCAGCTTCATAAATATCTTTTGGTATAGATTGTAAGTTACCTGTCACTAACATAAAGATTCAAGCATAAGCAATTCATGTTTGAACTATAATAACAAGAACTCTAGTTGTACCTATTTCAGCTAATCAGTTTTTGGCATCACTAATTAACCCTATTTTAAGCATAATTAAGTTAATGAAACCTTGGTCCCCACCTTGGAACATACTTTTAATAAATGTAAGTGTAACGAACGCAGGAATTGCTCAAGGTAAAATGTAAATAACTCTAAATACTTTTTTAAATTTAATTCTTTGGCTGTTTGTTAATACAGCAATTATAATACCTACACTTATCGGAATTAATGTAGATAATATTGTTCAAATTATTGTTCAAACAATAACTCTTTGTAATGATAATAACAAGTTATTTTCTCTAAATACTCATCAATATCCTCACATCTTAAGCCCTACTCAATCAACTGTTTGAGACGGAGCTTGATGCTCATAACCGAAGTTGGTAAATGAAATTAATATAGATGTAAATATCGGTGTTGCAACGATGAAAATCATTAAAAATCAACCGAATAGTGAAATCATCCATGGAAATCCACTTGTATTTAATCATCTTTTTGTATGTGTTCATTTACTTGGTCTTGAACCATATTCTAATTGTTTAGCAACACGATAAGAACTAATCGATGATACGGATAAATACGCTAATGCGAAAACTAATAAAACAACCGAAATAACACCACCAAATATATATAAACGAGCATCCGTAAAAATACCTAGTGATGAATTATGAAGTCCTTTTCCAAGGTCACTAAATCCTGGAATTCCACCCATTTTACTTCAATAAGCACCAAATGAAAATGGAATAATAACTGTTCATATAAAAGTTGATAACAATGTTAATAAAGTACCTTTAACATATTGTTTGAAGAATAATAATTCTGATAATCCAGGAAAAACAAATCCTAAAAATGATGTTAGGAATCTTAAATTCTTCATTGTTTCAACTGGTATAGTTTTTTGCGCTTCTGTTATTTTACTTTCATATATTTTTTTGTTAACTTTAACTTCAGAAAATTCCCTTCAAAATGCTGTTCTTAGAATTTCTTTATTAGACATTAACATTGATTTTAATTTTGTTTCACGAATAGTTTCTTTTTTATTAATTTTATATTCGTAAATTTTATTTTTGTAAGCTTGTTTTGAAATTTCTTTTGAAGCTATTTTACGTTTTAATTCTGCTTTTTCATCTTTAAATTGCTTAATAGCTTTAGATTTTGCTAACTTAAATTTTTCGTTATCTGTCAATAATTCAAAACTTAAATCATCGATATTTTTGTTATCTCTATTGTTAAGTTTTTCTACTTCTTTTTGTTTAAGAACTAAAAGTTCATACTTAGCTTTTATTTTTTCTTTTCTAAAGGCTAACCTAGTTTTTCTAGAATCAATAAATAAATCTCTTAATGATTTAGATTCTTCTAAGTTAAATTTACCTTCATAAGTATATTTAACTTTACTTAAACCAACTTTTTCTTTGTATTGTGACTTTAATAAATTTTTGAATTCGTAATATGTTCTAAATAAATTAATTTTGCTAAAAAATTGAGAATGAGCAATTTGAACAAAATGATTTTCTTTATTTTCGATTAAGAAATCACTTAATTGACTATTTAATTTATTAGAAATTTCCTTCGCTTCGTCTAGTGTAAAAGTACTCTTGAATGTATAGTCTAATTGAGGAATATCAATTTCATTTTTTGATAAAAAACTCATAAAATCTTTGGTGTTTTGTATCATTGAGCGATATTTAACTAATTTTAATTGTTCTTTATAGTTTGATTTTATTTCTTTAATTTGTTTGTTTGAATTATCGATTATTTCTTTTACAATAGCTTTATTTTTTGTTTCAGCATTTAAAATAATCTCTTTTTGTTCTTCAATTTTCGCCAACGCTTTTGTTTTAGTTTCTTTTGCACGTTCTAGTAGTTCATTAGATTTTTTTGTATATTCATATTCTAATTCAAGTATTTTCTGTTTAGTTACTAACTTAATTTCTTCTGTTTCTTCAATGAAAAGTTGTTTTTGTAACTTATAAGTTCCTTCGTATTTTCTTATTAATTCTTGTTTACGATTGTATAAACTTATTCTTTGTTTTTCAACTGAATTATAAATATTAGTGAAATATTGATTTGGATTATCAAGTTTTTTAACTCATTCCTGCTCTATTGGTAATAGATCGTCGTGAATTAGCTTAATATCAAAATCGGTCTTACCTGTTTTTTTAATATAAATATACATTATGTTGTAAATAGCGAATTTTTTAAACAATTCTTCTTCATCAACATAAGTTTTTGTTTTTAATTTTTCTATGTTATCTAATTTGACATCAATTTCATCAGCGCTTTGTTGTAAAGAATAAACAAAATCTTTTGCATATTTTTTTGTATCCTTTAAAGACGCCTTAATTTTATTGATTTCAAATTGCAACAAGTTGATTGTTGAATCTGCGTATGATAATTTTTTAATAGAATCTTTTAAAACTGCAAGTTTATTCTTGTAGGCAACTTTGTGACTCGCAAGTTCTCTTTTTAAATTATCTTGTAGTTTTGTTCTTGCTCTTAAGTATAAATCTTTGTCTATACTCTCTTGAGACTTTATTCTGTCCCTTGTTCTCAAAAATATGTTTCTTACTTGCTTTTTGTAAGCCACCATATTACCTGAGCTTTGGGGTAAAATATTATCAAATGACTCGCCATATCAATTATAAAGTTTTAAATCTTCCATAATTATTTGCTTCGTCCTTTGTGTATTTTGTATCATTCATAATAATGAAATTTTCTATCTATGTGGTATTTTAACATAAATACAAATAATGTAAATGCATTTATTCCTGATAAAAACGAAGCAAAGATACCTACCCAGAATTGAAATTTAGTATATTGGCTTGTTTGCTCTGAGCCACCATAAAATGGCATTGCAATAAAAGTTATAAATACTAAAATTCAAATTATAAAGAATAGATATCCTGCTTTAATTTTATTTTTTAAAAGTAATATATATACCAAGAAAAATATTATCACGAATGAGTTTGCAATGTAAGATATTATTGTTTTCATTGCTAATTGTGAAACAAGTTTACTAACTTCTTCGTCATTATTATTTGCTTCAATTTTATTAATATAATTAGGATTAATACCATAACCAAATGGTATTAAAACCCAAACTAATAATGTTACTGATAGTAACGCTATTAATGAAATTAAAATATAAAATTGTTGTTTATTAATATTTGTCTTGTATTTTTGATACATATTTTATTAATTGTTAGCTGGTTTTTTTGGATCGAAAGCAACTGTAAGTGACGCTTTACCTGTAATAGATTTAGCTGTTTCACCAAATAAGTAACTTAAATGATCTTCGATAGCAGCAACAAATTGTTCTTTGTTATTAACTGAATTTTTAATTTCTTCCAATTTAACTTTGTTACCAACTGTTTTTTCGTTTCAGTTTCCTCATACTTGACCAAATTGAGGGTTAGAGTTATCGATACGTCTTTCTTGAGTTGACAAGATTCCAATTCCACCTTCTTGGATTGTTCTACTTGAAGCAACAACTTGAAGAACTTTATCAACACTTTTTAGTTTGTTGTATTCAGCAGTTTTTTCAGTAACTTCGTCAAATGTAACTTCAGAAGGTTGACCATCAGAATTAACCATTTTACCTTCAGCATAAATTCCTGCTGTAGCATTTCTTACTTTAGCAACGTTAACAAAGTTAGCTAAATATCCTTTTACAGCTTTTTCAATTACATCAGCTACAACTGTTGTTTTTGCAACTTCTGAAGAAAAGTCTTTAGCTCTTTGGATAACACTATTAATTAAGTCATTTAATCCAGTTTCATCATTTACAACATTTGAAAATGATTGAATTAAAGCTTCTTTTTCATCACCATTATCTCCGTTAGCGCCGAAAATGTATTTTTCTACCTTTCTAACGTGTCATGCGTTATTACCTTCCATTAATTCCGAAAATTTTGGATTTGTTATTGTAGATAATCCACCTTTAATAACACCCTCACCAATTTGTCATGGTTCATTGTTACCTCGAAGATCAGCAAGATTTGTCAATCCTAATATTGCTGAAAGAACGTTTCTAAGTGCATATGAATCTTCTAAACTATTGTTAAGAGTTGTAAATTGTTCGTTAGACATTTGATCAGGTTTAACGTTATAGTTCCCTTTTTGATCTTCGGGTTTTAATTTAATTTCTTCTTTTGTTAATAATTGGTATGTTGATTTAGGTAATTTATTAGCATCGTTTAAAGGATCTGAATTTGTTTCGATGCTTCAAGTATTTCCTAATAAACCACTTCTAGCTAATTTAACAATCGGTTGAACTACTTCTTGATATTTTACAATTAAGTCTTCAAAATTTTTGAATCCTAAATCTGTTGCAAATTTTGCTACTTCAGCATTTTTTTCTGTATTGACTCTATTGTATGCTTCTTGAACTCTTGTACGTTCTGCCTTAGCAAAAGGAATTTTTGAATCTCTTTCAAAGTATTTTAAGTATGGTTCAGTTTTAAAAATAATCTTAATTAATTCAACGATAGCATTTTTTCTATCTTCTGAAACACCATTATTTCTTGCGTTAATAGCGTATGATCATGAACCTGATGCTTGTAAGTATTTATAGTCATCTTTTGTATTAACAACGTTAAAGAATGATTTTGCATTTGCTGTAGATTGAGCATTTTGAATATCTCATGTTCCTACTAAAGCAAATTTTATTTTTCCTTCTTTCATTAATCTAAATGAAATGTTTTGAGCATTACCAACATCTGAACCTAAAAATGATACTAAGTCAGCTTGAGAAATACCTTTTTTCCCTCAAACAGTTTGTCCATAATCAACTGTGTTTTTCTTAAAAGCAGCTTCATAAATTGGTCACAATAAATCACCAACTACATCAAGAGCTTTTTTAAATTCTGGGTGGAATTTGTCTGATTTAATAAATCCTGATTTAACTTCATTATTATCACTATAAAGTATTTTTGACATTAAATAATCAGCTGCTTCACCGTTTTCAATTTTATCTTTTTGTAATTTATCGAAAACTCCACCAAAGATTCCGTTTCCAAATCAAAAGTCTTGAATTCTTAATAACGCTTCACCACTTGTAACTAATTCCGCTAATGTATCAGTATTTGCATTTTCTAAAATTTTTCTTGACTCATCTTCGTTTTCGCTAGATGCCATAACTATACCTTCAGCGTTATGTCTTAATGCTAAAAGTTTTTTAACTGTACCAGCGTTTATATCACCTTTAATAACACCTTCTACAGTACCAAAATCTCTCATTTCTTTAATTTCTTCAGCAGATGTAACTCCTAATTGTTTAGCAAGTTCATCAAATAAAGTAGGATCAAATTCATCGATTTCAGCTAATGAACCTGTTTGTGCTGTACTTGTAATTCTATCGTTAGGTGCATAAAATAAATCAGGAACTTGTTCATCTGTTAAACCTTGTGTACCGAAATCTAAGGCACCAAAAACGTTTTTGTTAATTGTTTGAATTTTGAAACCTTTTTCCTTAGCATAAGGTGTTTCATTAAATTCTTTAATAACTTCATTATAAAAGTCTTCTTGGGCTCCATCAACAGCAATAACTATTTCTTTTCTATTTGCTCATGTGTTACCTGATGAACTTTGTGTTGTAGAACCACAAGCAATAACTGTTGAAAGAGATGCGATACCCGCAACTAAACCAGTTGATAATAATAATTTTCTTTTCATTTTGTCTCCATTATTTTTTTTACTCGAACGCTAATTCATTTTTATTGTAAGCGACGATTAAGAATAGGATACTTATGGGTGTTAACATTAATAATAAACTAACTACACCAATGATTGCAATCCATTTATTGAATTCTGTCTTTCGCAATATATAAAAGACATGTACCGATAAAATCAAAGCAACCAAATAAGATGTGAAATATATAGATATAAGAATTCTAGTAGTATATTTTTTTATTTCTAGAATTAAACTAACTAAATACCTGTCTTTTTCTACCTCTTTTGCTAAATTTATCAAATATAAAGCAAAAATTATTTGAAGAATTAAAAGCACAATACTTGAAAATATAAGAAATAAGTATTCTAAAATTTTAGGCTTATATTTTCTTTCTAAAGGGTACTTGCCTAGAAATAACCATCTAACTTTAGTTTTAAAGGGGATTTTCTTTATTTTATATTTCTTTTTCATATCCTAATTATAATTTTACAATAAATTTATTTATGATATTTCTACCTTTATAAATTTAATCATTTTTTGTCATTCTAACTTGATATATCAAGATGAGTGTTTTATTTTTGTTCTTTTTTACCAATTAAGAACGCAGCTAATTTAACTCCATCTTTACCTTGTATAAGAGTAGGGCTTTCTTGAGGATTAGATTCATCAATTAATTTTGCAGTTATGTTTTTAGATAATAAAACTTTTTTTATCTCAAACTCTTTTTTAAGTCAAACATTTGAAATAGGTTTATTATCTCCGTTAAAAATAAATAATACATATGTTCCGTCGTGATTATCTCTTAAAACTGTTTCATTATATTTAAAATCATCTTGGTAAATTTCAGGTCTTAATTGATAATCTAATACTATTTCGGGGTTAGCTATATTTTCAACTTTTTGTTCACTTACAGATGGAAAATCTTTTCTAACTTGAATTAATTTAGAAACAAGTTTATAAAAACCATTAGGATCAGAGATTAAATATTCTGTATTACCTTCACCAACAGATGCCTTAGGTAAAATTTGAGCTCCGTCTCTTTCGTCACTAAAATAAACTTGTTTAGACATATCACCTCAATACCAAGGTTCACGAACGTTTGTATCACCTTCTCCTTTATTACCGCCTTGCATTAATATTTCATCACCCATGTAAAGAGTCGGATATCCTCCTCTTGTTAATAATGAAAATACTGCATATTCGTATGCTGATCTTTCTTGATCACTAAGTGTATTAGGTTCTGCACCTACCTTACCATGAGAAACAGTATTTCTAAAATATGTAATTCATCTATCAACATCGTGATTTTCTAAATGAGGCATTCATTCTCTTGCAATCCCGTTTTTATCTTTAAGACTATTTAAAACATTTCTTTCGTCTTGGGGACTAATACTTACATTTGTATTGTATCTTCATTTTGTTGCATCAATTAAAGAACCTATCGCCATAGAATCATCTTGTTTATTAAACCAAAAATCTTTCGAATTTCCTTTATCTGTAGCGCCAGCAGGATCACCTCATCACTCACCGAACATGAATGGAGAATTTGAAGATCTTGTTACACCTTCTTTTTCAGCATCAGCATAACCTTTTTCCGCTGCTTTTCTTCATTCAGATAATAGTTTAGTTGTTGTAGAAGCGCCAGACTCTGTACGTTTAAATCTATTTTCGCTTTGGAAGAAATGATAGAATGCATCGTATCTAAATCCGTCTACACCTTTTTTAGCTCAAAAGTAGTGAATATTTTTTATTTCTTCTTGTAACCTAGAATTAAATAAATTTAAGTCAGGCATACCTGATCAAAATTCTGCCACTCAATGTTTATTTGTAGTTCTTACTGGATATGTTTTACCATCATAATCTGTAAATTGAGAACCGTTTTGAGGTATTGCTTTAAAATAAGTTCTTAAGTTAGAATCATCAACACCTTCTCTATTTGCTCTTCCTCCACCAACATTTGTGTAAAAATTATAAAAACTTCTATATGTTGATTTATCATTTAAAAGCGCACTTTGGAATCATGGATGTTCGTATGAAGTATGATTGAAAGCCATATCTAGAACAACCCTAATTCCATTTTTATGTGCTTCAATTAAGAAAGCATCAAAAGCTTCCATCCCGCCAAGTTCTGGAGCAACTGCTGTATAGTCAATTGCATCATAACCATGATATGTAGATGCTGGAAATATAGGAGACAAGTAAAGAGTATCTATTCCTAAATTAGTAAAATAACTTAGGTTATTTTTTAAACCAATAAAATCTCCTATACCATCTCCGTTCCCATCTGCAAATGAATAAACCATTAATTGATATACAACATTAGATCTCTTTGCTTTGTTATTAAAAGGAGCAATAGCTTTTACATTTTCGGCTTCGTCAGAGTATGTAAAATTATTTAAACTTTTTTGTCTATTTATCTCTACAAATTTTGGATTATTTCAACCAATTCAATTTTTTCCTGATTCTTTTCTTCTTTTTTGAAAATCGCTTTGTTCGTAAGCTACCAATTTGCTTTTAGCATTATCATCAGTTTTTGTTGTCGAACAACTTAAAGCAATTAATGATGTTGCTGGAGCTAAAATACCAGCTGTTAAATGTAATAATTTTATTTTTTTCTTCATAGTATTATTAATTATAGGCAATTTTAGAAAATTTCCCCATCATATATTATCTATTTTTTTTAACTTGATACATCAAATAGTACTATATTAAAAAAATACATTAAGACAATGTATTTTGGTTAATCAAGTAATATAATCCTATTAGTGCAGAATCGTCTCCCATTTCATCAAAAACTAATTCAACATTATTAAAATGGTTAAAATCACTAATCTTTTTAGCTTCTTCAAATGCATCTATAACAAATTTTTTGTTTGCTAAAGCTAGGCTACCACCAACAAAGAAAACTTTGGGAGCAATAATTCCTGCACTAATTGCAAATATTCTTGTTAATGCGTCTTTTGCCTCAAAAATTATTTTTTTAGCAATTTCGTTAGTTGATTCTAATTCGAAAACTTCTTTTGCATTATTAGCAATCTTATAAAATTGAGCTTTTGTTGCTATTCCACTGCCTGAACAGTGTAATTCTAATGCATAATCATTTATTAAACGATGTTTTTCACTAAAATTTGTTGTCGATACAGGTATTTGCGCAATTTCTTGAGCATAATAATTATTACCATGATAAATTTTATCATTTATAACTAAACCTGCACCAAAACCGGTACTAATTGTGAAGAATTGACTAACATCGACATCTTTAGTATATTTATTATGATTTGCTAAAGCCATAGCATTTGCGTCGTTTTCAAAGACAATTGACTTTAAGTTAGTTTTAGATAATAAGTAATTTTTAACATCAAAGTTAACTCAAGAACCTAATAAATTAGGGCTTTTTAAAACAATACCATTTTTATAATCGCTAGGCCCAGGTATACATAAAGCAAGATGTTCAATACTATATTTATTAACTTGATCGATTATTCAATCGCATGTAATTTCAGCACTATTAATATTTGTTTGTGTTTTATTTTTCATCAATATTTTGGCATCTTTATCGAATAAGGCAAAACGCACATTTGTTCCACCAACATCTACTGTTGCATATTTCGTATAATTCATATTAATATTATATATTGTTATTATATTTATTTAATTAAAAATAATTGCATATAAATGCAATTATAATTATCCACAAGATTAAAGTATATGGGTCTAAAAGTTAATTTTTGGTTCTGTTTTATTTTTGATTCTTAAAATATTTGGCTTATGAGAGTAAGTTATTAATGAAGCTAAAAATAAAGAAATTAATGGAATTATAAAATAATAATTTATACCTGAAATGTTATTAAAAATACCAAGTTCTCCGGTAATAATTCATGGAATAAAAAGTACCACACTAGAAGAAATTGATGCACTAATGCTTGCTACTGAAACATATTTTTTAATATATAAAACTAAAAAATATATAACAACAAAAACCAAAAAGGAAATTACATTTATACTTAACATTAAACCAACAAAATTTGCGACCCCTTTTCCGCCTTTAAATTTATGAAAAACAGGAAAAACGTGACCCAACACAACCGCAAAACCACCAAATGTAGGGATTAAAATTAATTCATTGTAAATCTTATTCGCACTTTCAAATGTGTTTGAAACTTCTAAATTAATTTTTATACTATTGTTTATAAGCTTAGATATTCCGTATGATAACAATATCACAATTATAGGTTTTAAAATATCTACAACTAAAATAAAAGTTCCAAAAAATTTACCATATACACGTCTAGCATTAGTAGAACCGGCATTTTTAGAATTAAATTCGCGTAAATCTTTTTTGAAAAAATATTTACCTAATAATATAGATAAATTAATTGAGCCGACCAAATAACCAATTACAACAAAAAGCAAATTAGTTAATATAGATAAATAAATTTCCATTTTTCTCCCTTTTAAAAGTGTAATTATATAAATTATATATTTAATTTTTCTGTAATTAATTATATAATAAATACTATGAATGAACAAAAACAATTTGATGTAAAAATAGTTGAATTACCAGATAAGGTTTTAAGGAAAAATTCCTTAGATGTAGAATTACCGCTTTCTAACGAAAACATAAAATTAGCAGAGCAAATGATTTACCATATCGATGATTCACAAACAGAAGGAACAAAATTTAGACCTGGTGTAGGTGTTGCTGCAGTTCAATATGGAATTCTAAAAAATGCTTTTTATATTTTTATAAAAGACGAAAAAGAAAAAGTTATTTTTAAAGATGTACTTTTTAATCCAAAAGTTGTTTTTAAAAGTAAAGAATTAGTAGCACTAAGCGAAGGTGAAGGTTGTTTATCTGTTCCTGAAGAATGACCAAATCAAGCAGGTTATGTACATAGAAGTAAAAGAATAATAGTTGATGCTTATAGTTACTTCGAAAAGAAATTTTTAAGATACGAAGTTACAGATTATTTAGCTATTGTTTTTCAACATGAATTAGATCACTTAAACGGTATGCTTTTTATCGATCGTCTAAAGAAAAAAGAACCTTGAAAAAAACTTAAAAAATCTACTTATTTATAGACAAATTATATGGAGAGGAATACAAATGAACTTAAACTACGTTAGTTACTTTTCTGAAAATAGTTCTTCAGAAAAAAGTAAAGACGCGATATCACAAATTTTAGAAAAAATTAACTCGTTTTTTACGAAGTTAGATGTACCTAGCTTAACATATATAATACCAATTGTTATTATTGCGCTTTTTGCAATATCTTTTGTTGTTGGTATGTGATTGAGAACAAAATATATTATTGCTAAAATTGCTTCAGTCGGATTAACAATTATATTTTCTATAACCGCTGCAACTTTGATGCAAAATAACGAACGTTTTAAAGAATATAAAGATGTAATACCTTTTGTAATTACATTTGCAGCTTTATTATTCTACTGATTGTTGAGGGGTATTTTCTTCTCAATCACCCTTTCAATTCACTTTTGAATGCGTAAAAGAAGAAAAAGAATTGACAAACAAAAAGGTTTTGTGACAAAGACAACAATGAGATTAATAACCGGAGCCTCAAATATGATTGCTTCATCTTTTGGTATTTTCTTATTTAGTAACGTTTTACTAAGTGCAAGCCAAAAAGACAACAGTACATCAAAGGCGAGCCAAGTTGCTGTCAAAATAATGACTGGAGGTAAGGGGGCTAGCCTTAACGGTATTGGAAATTTTGCAATATCAGTTTATCAAGTATTGACTAGTGGTGAACAATTGTTTAATGATTATATTAATAACCCTGATAATAAAGATGCTAAAGAAAAATTTGAAAAAGTTATGGAAGGGTTTACAGAAACATTAAACGATCCTAAATTAAGAAAGATTGTTTTAAATAATCTTGACAAAATACCACAATTAAAACAAATGAATGTTATAGACGATGAAACAGCTGCAAAAGTACGTGCTAAAGTTACATCTGATGATCCTAGATACGTAACAGCCTCAAAAGATGAGAAAAAAGAAATTGCTACACAATACTTTGTTGATAACATTTCACAAATATATGATGAATATATTAAAGATTCATTAGACAATAAAACTAAATCAATATTAGGTAATTTTTCAACTAACTTAACAACAGAAGCTAAAGAACAACTTTCAAGTAAAATATCACAAATCGTAGAAAAAAATATCCAAAGAGAAGAAAATAAAATTATAAACTTTGATAAAGTTATTAACTCTTTATTTTCAGAATTGGAAAAAAGAGAGAAACAAAAAGACAATTCTAGTGAAAAAATAGAAAAAACAGAAAACGAAAACCCTAAATCAAATAATAAAGAAAGTGAAAATAGTGGAATTTTAAAATCCATCTAAAATTTAATTATGTTTAAACCAAAACAAAATAACACAAATTCTGTTAACATCGAAACAGGTCAGATACCAGTAAATTTACAAACTTCACAAATTAACAATAGTTCTCTTTTTGTTGATCCACAAAAACAACTTAATCCATCAACATATTCGATAATAAAAAAAGAAAAAAGAATAAGATACCTTTCTTTCACTTTGTGAGGAGTATTATTCCTTTTATCTTTAGCTGCAATTGGTGTAAATTATTTTTTAAACACCGCAAAAGATCCTCATAGAGGAATAGGATGATACGTACTAATTGCATTTGTACTTTTAATTTCATTCTCCGTTTCTGTTAGAAGTTTAATTAAAATTTCAGGTTGAAAAAACGTTGAGAAAAATTACAGATCTAATTATTCTAACGGTGACGCAGCATCAAGCACAATGTTTGCTGATTTATACAAAGCATTAACTCTCAAATCATTAAGGCTTACATGAATATTCGTTTTCTTCACTACTTATTTCCTAATTTTTAACTTAGCAATAATAACACTTTATTTTGGTATAGAAGAAGTAACTATCGGACAACCTTTTAATGAAAGCGAAACAAATGGTTCACTAAATTTACATATATATTTAAACTTAGTGAAAAATCTTGATTCAACATTTGGAAATACAACTACATTGCTAGCAATTGATGGTGGTGTGTTTGTTGGAATATTTGCTTTATATTTATTCATTACTTTATACGATAAAAAAAGAATTCAAGATGTAAAAGCTCAATTTGGTACTGCTGAATCAGCAATAGCTGTAATGAAACTTGTTGAAGAAAGAAAAGCAAGTGAAAATAAAGCATGATTCAGAACATATATAATTATATTTATATTAGTTGTATTATTGCCACTTGTTTTAATAATATATCTTTCGTATAGAGGAATTATTAGAAGAGGCAAAAAATAAAATGAAATTATTAGTTATGCTTGAAGATAATTTTAATGACTTAGAATTAGTAACTCCGATAACAATTTGAAGTCGTTCAAATAAATTTGAAAAAATTGATTATTTTAACCCTGTACTCAAAAGCGCTAACGGACAACTAAATTTAGCTAAAATAGATAATATCCTAAATGAAGTTGATTTTAAAGATTACGATGCCATATTTATCCCAGGCGGTAAAGGTGCGCAAGTTTTAAGAAAAAACTTTAAGTCACACGAATTGATAAATAAATTTGTTAAAAATCAAAAACTAGTTTGAGCAATTTGCGACGCTCCGAATGCTCTAAAAGAAAATGATTTAATTCCAGAAAATACTAAATTCACAAGCTTTCCTAGCGAATGAAGTAAATTATTTAGATATAATAAAGATTATGAAGATACAGATGTAGTAGTATCAAATAATTTTATAACAGGAAGTTCTGCTATGACTGCTGAAAAACTAGCATACAAAGTTCTTGAAGAAATTTTTGATAAACAAACTGCAATAGATACTTATAAATCTATAATAGGAAAATAAGAAAAGTTAACATTCTGCAATGTTAACTTTTTCTATATTTAAATGTAAATATAAATTGTGTTCCGAATAAGATAAATGAAATTAATTGTCAAATTAATCCACCAATAAACGGACCAACTTCTGCGCCTCCAACAGAAGATATTATTAATAATATTCATCAAATTATTCAAACTAAGTTATTTAATTCATAAATCACATACATTCAAATTGATATACCTTTTCAATGCTTATGTCTTCAAGAAAAAATTAGCTGTGGCAAGAACGCAAATGTAGTTAATGATGGGAAAATTAATGCCATAGCAGTTTGAACATCTGCGGTTCATCTAAAGTCAGAAACATTTCTTATTATTATAAAACTTGTTCAAACTAATAGAAATATTAATAATCCTAAATATGCTATTTTCTTTTTAAATAAGCTAAACTCTTTTTTGAAATAATATAACAAACCAATCATGACTGTATATAAGAATAAACAAACTGAATTAGCAATTAATGTTGCAAATAATTTCTCGCTACCAAATGATGATCAAAATGTTCACATCAATACTCCGGTATGAAAAATTCAAAACGAAACAAAATTGATATTCCCTGTTTTCTTAGTTTTAATGATGTTGATTAACTGCGGTAAACTTAAAATCATCACAAATACCGCTGCTATTCACGATAATACGTCAATTGTATAATTCATAGGACAAAATTATAACACATTATTAAATTTTAGTATTTCTATGATAGTTTCTCCTATTGCATTTGTGTTATTTTTACCAATAATTCTACTTGCAGCTTCCTTTGCATCGTCTGTTGCGTTGCCCATTGCAAAACTTAAGTTAGCATTTTTTAACATTGCAATATCGTTTCCACTATCACCAAAACTAATCAAATTTTTATGTGATAAACCTTCTAATTCCAAAACTTTTTCAAGACCCTTTAATTTATTAACACCTAAAGGGTTAATGTCAGTATACACTCCGTTGGTTAGAAAAATTGAAACCTTGTACTTATCAAGCAACTTAATAATTTCACTAGTTATCTTTTTCGCGTGTTTTTTAGGATTTCTAGTTGCGATTTGAACAATATGAAAATTATTATTTTCTATATTATTTTTCAAGTCTTGTATATTACAAATGTTTAATATATTAAGATCCATTTTATTTTCATTACTTAGCCAATTAGGTATTTTACTTTCAGGTAAAATAGTACAATTATAATCTAACGAATCTATTGTTAATACTAGTTTATTTTCATCTGAGTATTCTCTAATAATATCAAATATGGCATTATCTAATTTTCCTAACACAAAGGTTTTTTCGTTTTTTATATCGTATATAACTGCTCCGTTAGAACACACAAAATAATCAAAATTATTAATAGTATTTTTATTAAATAAAGGTAATACTTTACTTATACCTCTTCCAGTAGCTATTACATTTAGATTACCTGATTTTTTAGACAAATTCAAAGCATTAAAATTAAATTCTGAAATGCTATTATCTTCACCTAAAATGGTTCCATCCAAATCAAAAGCAAAAAGTTTTTTCATTTATAAACTCCTATCATTTTCTTATAAAAAGAAACATTTTTAATTATATATATTTATTTGTATTTTTTATAAAATTAAAAAATAAAACTTAATAAACAAGACGCAAACTTAGATGTTTTTTTAATGAATTAATATTACTATTATAACTTTTAAACAATAATAATTATTAGTTAATGTATAAATTAAATTATTGTATAATATAAATACGCTTAAATATTATAATCTAAATAAGGAGGAAAAATGAGCAAACGTACATACCAACCTAATAAACGAAAACATGCAAAAGTTCACGGTTTTAGAGCAAGAATGAAAACTGCCAATGGTAGAAAAGTATTAGCTGCTAGAAGAGCTAAAGGTAGAAAACATTTAACAGTTTCTGACAAATAATAAAAGCACCAACATGAAAAAAATATATCGACTAAAAAAGAATTGGGATTTTCAAGAAATAATAAGTAAAAACAATTCATTACATAATAAATATATTGTTTTATACTACAAGAAAAGTAATTCTTTTAAAATGGGTATAACAATACCTAAAAAATTTGAAAATGCTGTTGGTCGTAATTTTAATAAAAGACAACTCAAGGCAATAATAAATAATTTAAATCCGTATGATTTAAATTATGATTTTGTTATTATTGCAAGAAAAGAGTTTTGTAACTCTCCTTTTTCTATTAAAAAAGTAGAAATACAAAAATTATTTGAAAGATTTAGAAAAAATGAAAAATAATAACTTTAATTATTTTAGAAACAATAACAATAGTTCGGACGAAAAAAAAGAAAAAGCTAAAAAAGGTTTTTTTAAATGAATGAAAATCATTTTATATCTTTTAATTTTTGGTCTAACTATGACAGGTTGTATTCAATCATTTGTTTTGAAAAATTCAACAACCGTTGGTAACGGTATAGAATTTTTCACAAATAAAAATGATATTGCACCTAGAGTTAATACATTCAAAGAACGTGAATATGGTAATGAAAAAACAACAACATTACCTTTAGTTGACAATGACGGAAACGATACAGAAAAAAAATTAGAAATATCAAAGCTACAAATATTAGAACAAAATGCTGATAAAAACATCTATGTTAATGATAGAGAAATTTTATCTAAATTAAGAGAACAAACCACAGAAAACGGTGGTCAATACGGTGTCGAAACTAATGGTCAAAAAATATTCTTATCCGCTATTAATATTGAAAGCCAAAAAGATAATAACAATAGATTTATTGTAGAAAAAAATGGTAGATATTTATTTAAATCTGCTAACTCAACTTCTTATAAATATGTAAACGATATTGATGATATTGTATTGCTAAGATTTTTACCTAATACCGCTATTCCATATATTGATGTAAAGAAACATAAAATAGATGTAAAATCTGCAGATGGTAAAAAAACAATACAAAAAGATGTTTACAATGTTGATAGTAAAGGAAACTTATCAGTTAACTTTATTAGTGGTTTACAATTAGTAAATAACTACAATGAAAAAGACAAAAATATTACAAACGTAAACGATAAAATTACAATTGCAAACTTTATGTTTGCTAGAGATGTTTTACAAGAATTTTATAATTATACATTTGGTAAAAATAGTAAATTTTTAAGTGATTTAAATAAATATACAATAAATAAAATTAACGACGAAGACTTTACATCAGTATCAGATTATTTTAAAAGTTTAATAAAAGACGACAAAAAAGCAATAGTTGCTCAAGATAGTGATGAAACTTTATTTGAAGTTTCTCAACCGGAATTAACATTAATTAGAATGTACCAAGAAACAATGCTTAATTATCTAAATTCTTTAGGATTTGTAGAAAAAAGAAAAGATAAAAACGACCCAAAAAGTGTAGAACAATCTAAAATTATTTCTTCTAATATTAATAAGTATAATTTTGAAGAATCAAAATTAAACGTTATTAATAAAGAATTATTGTTTAGAGGTGATTATCCTTTACAACCTATTTCTAATTGAGCACAATCGTGAGAATATGGACCATTCTATGGTTTAATAGTTTATCCATTATCAGTTGTTGTGCAATCATTACAACAATCACTACCTGATTTAAAAGGGTGAGAAGCAATTATCGCCATTGTTATTTCATTGGTTTTAACAAGATTAATAGCATTAGCATTAACTTTTAAAACTAAAATGTCACAATCATTACAAGAAGGATTAAGATATAAAAAAGCGGCAATAGAAGCTAAATATCAAGGTTTTGAAAAAAATAAACAAATGAAAATGAGAAAAAACCAAGAAATTCAAGCACTATATGCAAAATACAATATTAATCCTTTAGATCAATTTGGTAGTTTATTAATATCAATGCCTATTTTCCTTGCTATGTGAAGGGTTATTCAAGGTATTCCTGAAATTAAAGATACAGTTTGATTAGGATTAAACTTCTCTTCAGTTTCATTCCAAAAAGTTATGGGTGGAGACTTTAGTTATCTATGAATTTTAGTACTAACTATAGCAATCCAAATACTTTCTCAATTATTACCACAATTCTTAAATAGAAAAAAATTCAAAAGAACTACAACAATCTCAGAAAAGAACGCGCTTAAAAAATCAGAAAAAACTCAAAAAATTATGGTCGCGGTGTTCGCAATTATTACAATTATGTTCGGAGTTGGTGTTCAAATTTATTGATTATTCGGTGGATTATGACAAATGCTTGAAGTTCTTTCATTACACAAACTTAAGAAAACAAAATGGTTTAAAGAAAAATATTCTAAAAAACTAGCTAGAAAATCATAAAAATGACTTTAGCAAATGCTTAGTCATTTTTTATATGCAAAATCATAAAAATTTATTAAAAAATATATATAAAATAAATGCAAATTTTAACTAACAAAATACTTATTTTTACGCTATTTTTTGCTTTGTTGATATATCAAGAATTTAAACAAAATTTAATGCTAAAAACGCTTATTTTATATAATACTATCACTATGAATTTAAGAAATAAATCAAGCAAATTCTACATAAATTTCGATAAAGAATATTCATATCAAAAAAATGATTTAGGTGTTTTATTTAAAAACAATCTAATTCAAGTTAAGATTTGGCAACCAATTGCTAAAAATGTAGAATTATTAATTTTCGACAAAAACGATAAAGAAAAAATAATAAATACATTACAAGGAACTAAAGAAAAAGTAATTTGAAAATTTGAGTTACCACTCGAATATGAAAATTTCTTATATCAATTTAAAATTACCCATAGTAACGAAAGCGAAACCTACGCGTTAGACCCTTACGCTTATTCGTTGGCTTCTTTTGACTGAAAAGGTGAAGAAACAAAAGTTGGAAAAGGTATTTTACTTAATATTAATTCAGACAAAAATGGAAACAAACCAAAAAAACTAATTTTAAGAAAAAATAATCACGTAGATGCAAGTATTTATGAATTACATGTTCGTGATTTCACAAGCGCTTTAAATCAAAAAGATTTTAAATCCAGACTCGGAACATTTAATGCATTGAGAGAACACAATTTATTTAGATACGTAAAAGACCTAGGAATTACACACGTTCAATTATTGCCTATTCAATCTGCTTACACCGTTAATGACAACGAAACAAAGATATACAAAAAAGGTGAAGGTAAAGGATGAACAACAAATTACAATTGAGGTTATGATCCGCATAATTACTTTACAATCAACGGAATTTATTCTTCAAATCCTGATGACCCACACGCTAGAATTAAAGAACTTAAAAAATTAGTTCAAGATGCCCACGATAATGGTGTTGGGGTTATTATGGATGTTGTTTATAATCACATGATGACTAATTCTATTTATGATAATATACTTCCAGGATATTATTATAGAGATAACGCTAAAATAACTCCTGTTAATTATGCACCTTTAGCAGATGAGCGTTATATGGTTAGAAAAATAATGGTGGATTCTTTAAAGTATTTTGTTAAATATTTTAATATTGATGGTTTTAGATTTGATCTTTCATCATTCCATCACAACGAAACAATCGATTATATTGCTAAAGAATTACGTAAAATTAATCCTAATATAATTTTACACGGAGAAGCTTGACCATTCTCTGATTTAAAATTTAAGGATTCATATATTAAAGGAGTAAAATCAAATAATATTGGATTTGGTTACTTTAACGATTCTCTTAGAGACGCGATTAAAGGATACGAACACAATGATTTTAAACCAGGATTAATATCCAAATATGATAAAACACTATTTAAAAGATACGTTACATCGATTGTTGGTGGTATTAAAGATTTTAATTTCGGCAACGCAAAACACTCACGCGAAAAATATGTTTTATATTCAGATGATATAGCAACAAATTTAGCCTACGCTGCTTGTCATGACGGTATGACACTTTGAGACAAAATTAATACAACTACTACTAATTTAACTTTTATAGAACGTATAGAAACTTATCGTCAAGCTTTAATGATGACCACTTTCACCCAAGGAAGACAATTTATTTTAGCTGGTACCGAATTGTTACAAAGCAAGCCGTGTGATTACTCTGGTGAAGAAGGGTTTAAATGTAAAGTTTCAGAGTATGATGATTTTAATGAAAAACCAGACAAAAATTCGTATCATCCAAACTCATACAAAACAACAGATTATGTAAATGCTATCAAATGAGAACATCTTGATAAAGAAGGTGTTAAAGAGTTTATATATGACTTCTTCAAAAAAATAAATAACTTTAGAAATAAAACAAAATTCTTTAGATTAGCAACAAACGAAGAAATTAATAAATCATTAAAATTTACAAAAACAAATATTCAAAAAGGGATTTTAAGTTTTACAATTTCACTAAATAATGAAACAATCGAAGTAATACATAACTTTTCGAACCAAGAAATTAATTACAAATTAAATAATGGCGACAAAATATTATTTAATTCGAGAATAAAATTTAAAAAAGGAATTTTAGATAAAAATTCTTCAATATTATTAAGGAGAGCATAATGAAAAATGTAATTAAATTAAAAGATAGAGTTATATATCAAATTTTTCCTAGATCATTTTATGATTCTAATAATGACGGAGACGGTGACTTAAAAGGAATTACAGAAAAGTTAGACTACTTAAAAGAATTAGGAATTGATAGTATATGATTAACACCAACATACGAAACAAATTTCGTAGATGCTGGTTATGATGTTTTAGATTATAAATCAGTATGAAAACAATTCGGAACTTTAGAAGACTTTAAAGAAATGGCTACTAAGGCAAAAAAATTAGGAATTGACATTATAATGGATATTGTTTTAAATCATGTTTCAAATGAACATGATTGATTTAAGAAAGCAATAGAATCTAGAGATAACATAGAACACAATTATTTTATTTGAAGAGATAAATTAAATGACGAAGAAAAGAAAGCTCAAAGCATTTTTGGTGGTTCTGCATGAGAATTTGTTCCTAGTGTAAATAGATATTATTTCCACTTATTTTCGAAAGAACAAGTAGACTTAAATTGAGCACATCCAGACACAATTAAGGCTATGGTTGATGTTATTAACTTCTGATATGATTTAGGTGTTCGCGGATTTAGATTAGATGCAATTAAACACGTTGCAAAGACATTTGATGATGTTAATGCAAACCCATATTTTGCATGGTGTGATGGTGCAGTTGATTATTTAAAAGCCTTCAATCAACAAGCTTTCTTTGATAAACCTGACGCTTTCACTTTAGGTGAAGCAAGTGGTATTACTGCGGAAGAATTATTAAAATACGGTGATGGAGAATCAAAAGTTTCTCAAAACTACTACAATTTCTCATGATGATGAATTGGTTGAAGCAACAAGACCGGAAGAAATGGTTTTGATGCAAACTGAGATTACAAACAATTTGTTTATCAACAACAACCTTTCCAACATAATGAAAAAATTAAACCTGAAATGTTTACTAACTTCTTATCAAATCATGACACTTCACGTAGTATTTCTCGTTGAGGTGATGAATCTATTTTTAGAGAGGAATCTGCAAAATCTCACGCTTTAATGCTAATGACCTTAAAAGGTATTCCATGTATTTATTATGGAGAAGAAATAGGTCTATTAAATACACATTTTGCAAATAGAGATGAATTTAGAGACGTGGACGTTGCTAACGGATTTGCAGATTTAGTGGACCAGAAAAAAGTTTATAGTGAAAGTGAATTTATAAAATATTTAAATATAAATTCTCGTGATGCTGGTCGTTCACTAATGCAATGAGATAATTCAATAAACGCTGGGTTTAATAAAGGTAATAAACCATGATTTATTTTAGGTAGAAGCCAAAAAGAAATTAATGTTAAAGATGCTTTGGATGATAAAAATAGTATTTTCTACTTTTATAAAGAATTAATTTCGATGCGTAAAGATAAATTTCATGATGTTTTAGTTGACGGTACTTCAAAAATAGAATTATTATCAACTGGAGTAGCAAAAATTACAAGAAAATTTGAAGAACAAGAATTAATTGCTATATTAAATATTACAAACAAAGAATTAATTTTAGATGAAGAATTAAAGGGATATACACAGCTTTTATCTTCATATAAAGATAACAAAATAGTTGCTAATACGTTGAGACCATTTGAATCAATATTATTAGCCAAGAAAGAGGTTTAAAATGAAAGACTTTTTAAAATATGATTTAGAAAATAAAACAGTTACACAAGTTAAATTTGATCGTAATGTAACAGCTAAAACAGAAAGTATTTTTGCTTTAGGTAACGGTTATATGGGTATAAGAAGTGCCGATGAAGAAAAAGCTTCATATAACAAAGAAGATTTTTTCGTAAACGGTATGTTCAATAAAGATACAAAAGATGATGTATCAGAATTAGCTAATTTAGCAGATTTAATGACTACTCCTATTTTTATGAACGGCTTACAATTTGATCTTAAAAATAGAGATGAATATTCAAAAACACTTTACATTCGTGAAGGATATTTAAAAAGAACTGTAGTCGCAAAAAGAGGAAGCGGAAAATTTGAATTCAATTTTGAGCGTTTTGTTTCAAACGCAGATGCAAATGTATACGGACAAAAAATTACAATCAAAGTTTTAGAAACACCAGAAAACAATTCTGTTAAACTTACTCTTAAACCTGCGATTAACGGTCAAGTAACAAATAGTGGTACTCAACACTTTGGGGAAGGTAAAAAAGCAAGACCTACTACCGAATCATTGCAAATGGAACAAGAAACAACTTTATCTAAAAAACTTGCTGTTCACAATATGATTACTAGATTATTTGTTAATGGTAAACGTATAAAAGGTGGACATGACGATTATGTTGTAGAAATGCAACGTCGTTATGTCGGATTTAAAATTAATGTCGATGTAAAACCGGGTGATATTATTGTTTTAGAAAAACTTATGTCAGTCCACACAAGTGTAGATGGTAAAAAATTCTTACTTAAACATGATATTGTTAAAGAAAACGCAAACCTTAAACATGCTGAACTTTTAGCTCAAACATACGATAACTTAAAAGAAGCATCAATTAACACAATGGATGAAAGAGTTTGAAAACAATTCTACGTTCAAATCAAAGGTGATAACGAAGAAAGTAAATACGATTCACTTGCTTTAGATTTTGGTATTTTCCACTTAAACGGTTTTGTCCCAAGACATTCAACAAATATGAATGTAGGTGCAAAAGGACTTTCTGGAGAAGGTTACCAAGGACACACATATTGAGATACAGAATTCTTTATTAATCCTATTTACTTATTTAATGAACCAAAAATTGTTAAAAACTTATTAACATATAGATATAAAGGTATTCAAGGAGCTCGTGCTAAAGCAAAAGAAGTTAAGGAACGTGAAGAAGAAAGCAACTTATTAGGTGCACAATTCCCTTGAGAAATGGCGTGACCTACTGAGGGAGAAGTGTGTCCATATTGAGGTCAAGCAGATGTTGCTACAGGTAAACAAGTTCCTATCGCTTCAAGACGTCAAGAAATTCACGTTTCCGCAGACGTTGCTTATGCTGTTAATCAATACTATAATGTAACTAAAGATGAAAAATTTATGGAAAAAATGGGATTCGAAATGATTATCGATACAGCCATTTTCTATCAACATAGAGCCGAACTTCAACCAGACGGAAGTTATGAAATTAAAGATGTTATGGGTCCTAACGAATACAAAGGTAACATAGACAATAATGCATACATCAATATGTTCGCAAAACAAAACATTGACTTAGCATTAAAATACATAAAATACTTAAAAGCTAAAAAACCATATGTGTGAGCATCTATCAAACAAAAAATACCGTACGCAATTAATGTTTCAAAATTAAAAGAAGTTTCTGAAAAGTTAGTTCAACAAAAACCAAATCAAGATTTAATTATTGCAGAAAATGATCAATTCTTAAAATTACCTAAAATAGATGTTTTACCATTCCAAATGCTTGGAGATGCTGGTAAAAAACTATTTAACACTACAGAAGGTATTAAACGTTTATCATCTCAATTAGTAAAACAAGCAGACGTAGTTTTACTAACAAACATATTGCCACACCTATATTCAAAAGAGGTTCGTGAAGCAAACTTTAATTACTACGAACCACTTACAACACATGATTCATCATTATCTCCTGCAACATACGCAATTGAAGCAGCAAGGCTTAAAAAAATTGATAAAGCTTATGATATTTTTAAATATGGAATTAATATAGATTTAGGCCCAGCAATGCATACTTCAAATGCCGGAATTCATGCAGGTTCATTAGCAGCAATCTACCAAATGATAGTGTTTGGATTCGGTGGACTTGATTGACATGATGATAAATTACATTTAGATCCAATTTTACCTAAAGCATGATCAGGACTAACATATAGATTTAAATATCAAGGAACATTATTTGAAGTTATTCTAGAAAAAACACAATTTAGTATTAAAACAATTGGTACATCAAGATTTGACGGTGTAATATATGTTCATGGTAAAAAAGAATACATTACAAATAAACCAACATTATTCGAGGTAAAAAATGACTAAAATTAAAGGATTTATTTTTGACTTAGATGGTGTTATTACTGATACAGCAGTTTTACACTTTAAAGCATGAAGAGAAATAGTTAAAGAATTTGGGATTGATTATACAAATGATGATAATGAAAAATTAAGAGGTTTACCAAGATTAGATACACTTAAAGCAATTATCAAAATGAAAAAACCTGATCTTGTACTATCAGAATCAGAAATGAATGATATCGCAACAAGAAAAAATGATTTATATAAAGTTTTATTATCTACAGAAATTAATAAAGAATCATTATTACCGGGGATAGGTAAGTTCTTAACAGATGCTAAAGATGCAGGAATTAAATTATCAATTGCTTCAAGTAGTTATAATGCACCTACAATTTTAGATAAATTAGGAATCAAAGAAATGTTTGATTTTATCGTTTATCCCGGGGATGTTAAAAACGGAAAACCTGCGCCGGATATCTTTATTCAAGCAGCTAAAGGTGTTAATTTATCAGTGGATCAATGTATTGGATTTGAAGATGCTCCAGCGGGTATTCAAGGTATTAAAGATGCAAACATGTATGCTGTAGCTATTACACACGGATCATCTGAAGATTTTTCAAAAGCCGATACAATCTACAAATCAACTTCAGATTTAGATTTTCAAACAATTATTAAATTAAAATAAAATAAAACTAAAAATCAGGATACTAGATATCTTGATTTTTTAATAAATTAATTAAATTTTATAAACTATCGAAAATATTTAATAAAAAATATCATCATTTAATTTTTTATATTATAATAATATTGCTCAATTAAATATTTTTATAAATTAACTTATAAAAAAGATAAATTTATGTTATACTATACTTACTACAAAAAAATAATTAATTTTTTACAAATTCTTTTTTTGTAGTATAATACTATAGCCTAAAAAATAAGTTGGAGAAGTAGCTCAGCTTGGTAGAGCACTACATTTGGGCTGTAGTGGTCGCAGGTTCAAATCCTGTCTTCTTCACCATTTATGGGGGGTTAGCTCATTTGGCTAGAGCGCCTGCCTTGCACGCAGGAGGTGGTGGGTTCGAATCCCATACTCTCCACCATATATGGCACTGTAGCTCAGTTGGTTAGAGCATCCGGTTCATACCCGGAAGGTCAAGAGTTCGACTCTCTTCGGTGCTACCAAAAATAACTATAAATCCATTATATTTATTGGACCTATAGCTCAATGGTTAGAGCAACCGGCTCATAACCGGTTGGTTACAGGTTCGAGTCCTGTTAGGTCCACCAATAAAATGGGTGATTACCCAAGTCCGGCTGAAGGGAGCAGTCTTGAAAACTGCCAGGGGCTTCACGGCCCGCGGGGGTTCGAATCCCTCATCACCCGCCATTTTTATAGTTTATTAATTTTTATATCGCGGAGTGGAGCAGTTTGGTAGCTCGTCGGGCTCATAACCCGAAGGTCACAGGTTCGAGTCCTGTCTCCGCAACCAAATGGTCCAGTGGTAAAGTGGTTTAATACGCCTCCCTGTCACGGAGGAGAACGCGGGTTCGATCCCCGTCTGGACCGCCATTTATGGCCCTGTAGCTCAGTTGGTAGAGCAACAGATTGAAGCTCTGTGTGTCGCTGGTTCGATTCCTGCCGGGGCCACCATTCAAAATAACTCTATTTTGGAAGCTACATTTTAGCTTATAAAATAGAGTTATTTTTTTATTTTATAATATAATTAAAAATATTTATAAATAATCTTTGTGGAGAAAATATGAATTATAAAAAAACATTAAACATGCCTAAAACTGATTTTGAAATGAGGGCTAATTTAACTCAAAAAGAATCTAAATTTAGAGAACTGTGGGCAACAAGCGAAGTTTATAAAAAAGTTTTAGAAAAAAACAAGAACAATCCTCGCTTCATTTTACATGATGGACCTCCATACGCAAACGGAGATATCCATGTTGGACACGCTTTAAATAAAATTTTAAAAGACATAATAGTAAGATACAAAACACTTAGGGGTTTTTATTCTCCTTTTGTTTTTGGTTGAGATACTCATGGTTTACCAATAGAACACAAAATGTTGACAGAGGCAAAATTAAATAAAGATGAACTAAGTCCTATTATTATTAGAAAAAAAGCTGCTAAATACGCTTTAAAACAAGTAGATAAACAATTAAAACAATTGGAATTACTTCAATTGTTTACCAACTATGATAAAAAATATATAACACTTGATAAAAAATATGAAGTTAAACAATTAGAAGTATTGAAGAAGCTTGTTTTCGATGGTTTAATTTATAAAGGCCTTAAACCTGTCTATTGATCACCAAGTTCACAAAGTGCTCTAGCAGAATCGGAAGTTGAATACCAAGATGTTGTTTCACCTTCTATTTATGTTTCTTTCAATGTCGTCAGTTCTACTTTTAAATCAATTAAACCAAATGATAAAATTATAATTTGAACAACAACACCATGAACATTATTGGCAAATGCAGGTGCTGCTTTAGGTGAAAAAATAGAATATAATGTTTTATCATATCAAGACCAACGTTATATTGTTGCTAAAGAATTATTAAACGAATTTGTTTCAAAGTTAAATTGAGAAGGATATGAAATTTTAGAAACATTCATTGGTTTTGAAATTGAGAATCATTCAATTTTATATAACACACCTATAACAAAAGTTGAAGCTCCTTTAATTTTAGGTCATCACGTAACAACAGAATCTGGTACTGGTATAGTGCACATTGCACCTATGTTTGGTGAAGATGACTATTTAATTGGTAAAAAATACAATTTAAATATGATAATGCATATTTCGGATAAAGGATATATCGAAAATACAAATACACAATTTGATAATATTTTTTACGAAGATGCCAACAAATTAATTGGTCAATTTTTAGGTTCGGATTTATTACATTTTAGTCGTTTTAAGCACTCATATCCACACGATTGAAGAACACACAAACCAATAATTTATCGTGGGACACCACAATGATTTGTTTCAATTGATAAAATAAGAGATAAAATACTTTCAGAAATTGAAAATAACGTTACTACATATCCTGAATGAGCGCACAAAAGACTTTATAATATGATTTTAAATAGAGGTGATTGAACAATTTCAAGACAAAGAACTTGAGGTGTTCCGCTAATCTTCTTTTACGATCAAGATAAAAACCCTGTATTTGAAGAAGAAATTTTTGACTATGTAATAAATCTTGTTTCACAATTTGGAACAGATGTTTGATGAGAAAAAGAAACTGATGAATTATTACCAGAAAAATATCGTGGAAAAGGCTTTACTCGTGAAATGGATATAATGGATGTATGATTCGATTCTGGTGTTTCAAGCATCGCTGTAGATATTGATGATGAAAACGGAATTAAACCTCCTTATGATTTATATTTAGAAGGTACAGATCAATATCGTGGTTGATTTAACTCTTCAATCATTAATTCTGTGGCGTTCAACGGTTTTGCGCCTTATAAAAAAATAGTTTCACATGGATTCACTGTTGATAAAAAAGGTGAAAAAATGTCTAAATCTAAAGGCAATGTTATTAACCCTCTTGATATAGTTAAAAAACGTGGAGCAGACATTTTGAGATTATGAGTTGCTAATTCTGAATACTCAAACGATATTTCTATTTCCGATGAAATACTAGATCAAAATACCGAAATTTACCGTAGAATTAGAAACACAATTAAATTCTTATTAGGTAACTTAAATAATTTTGAATACGACTCAGAACTAGAACGTACAGGAATTCATTTGTATATTAAAAATCAATTGGAAAATATTAAAGAAACTATTTTTAAAGCTTATGACGAATATAAATTTATCAACGTTATTAAAATATTAAACAACTACATAGTCGATCTTTCCAGTTTTTATTTAACAATAACAAAAGATATTTTGTATGTTCAAAAAATTGATAACCCTGAAAGAATTATGGTTTTAACTAATCTTTATGAAATAACTGAATTCTTAGTACACATAATTGCCCCTATTTTACCAACCACATCAGAAGAAGCCTTTTCATTCTTTAATAGCAAGAATAAACCAACTTTACTAATGCTTTCAGAATATATGAACAATAATGAATTTAAGTACGATAATGTTATTTTAGAAAAATATCAAGAATTTTTCGAATTACGTGACGAAGTTAATGTCCTAATAGAAAAAGAAATTAAGAGTGGTCTAATTAAACGTTCAAATGAAGCACATTTAATTTTAAACACTAATTCTGATTTAATTAAATCACTAGATTTAAAAACATTATTAATGGTTGGTAAAGTAACTTTTGACAATACAAAAGAAACACAGATAATAACATTTGAATCTTTAAAATGTGAAAGATGCTGAAACCACTTCGAGGAAAATGATTTCGATAAAAGCAATAACATTTGTTTAAGTTGTTCTAATATCGTAAAGGAATTTCCTTTAGATGAACTCGAAGATTAAAAATTCACTACAAAAAATTTATCAAAATAAAAAAAGAATTTTAGCTAGTTATATAGTTATATTTGTAGTGTTTATTATTTTCTTTTCTATAGATCAACTAACAAAGAATTTATTATTTAAACACGGTGATATTTTTACACTAAATAATGAAGGATTAATAACAGACGGAAATAATTATTTCCTTCCTGAAAAAATATATCAAAGCCCAAGTCAATGATTGGATTATAAAATTATTGGTGTGCGTAGCATTTGGCACGGAGGAGTAACCTTTTTAACCACAAGAAATACCTTTATAATACAATTTATCGGTATAGCAGTTGCAATATTAGTTTTAATATCTGTTCTTTTTTGGCAAAAGCAAAGATTTGTTTTAGCTTTCTTATTAGGTTTGGTTTTAGCCGGAGATATAGGAAACGCAATGGATAGATTTATATTTAATGGATATGTAAAAGATGTATTTTATACTCCTTTTGCACAAAGCCGCGGGACATTCAATTTTGCCGATTTATGTATTTTTATCGGAATTATTTCAACAATAATATACTCTTTATTCATTAATTTCTTAGAACATAAAAACGAAAAGAATAACAAAAATCAAAAATTAATTATTAAATAACTTTAATATCAAAGCATTATCTTTTTTAAAATGTTTTGATATTTTTTTAGTTCTAAATAGAATCGTTTTAATAACAAAAAGTGCTTTTTGTGTTAAAATTAAAATACTATGGAAAACACAATGTACAAATCACTAATGCAAATTAAAGAAAAACATGAAGAGTTAGAAAAAGCACTTTTAAACCCTGATGTTATTTCTGATATTAAAAAATACAATAAAATTAATAAAGAAATTAATTCAATAAACGATATAGTAGAAACTTTCAAAAAATACTTAAGCAACGAGGAAACCTTAAAACAAGCTAAAGAATTACTTTCAATCGAAAAAGATGATCAAATGATTCAATTAGCAAAAATGGAAATTGCTGAAGCGGAAGAAAATATGTCAAAATTAAGTGAAGAACTTAAAATACTTATTTTACCTAAAGATGAAAATGATGACAAAGATGTTATTGTAGAAATCCGTGGTGCTGCCGGCGGAGACGAAGCCAATATCTTTGCTGGTGACTTATATAGAATGTATTCAAAATGATGTGCTCAAAATAATATGAAAACAACATTATTAGATGCTACAGTTGCAGAAGCCGGAGGGTTTACATTAGTTACTTTTTCCGTTAAAGGTGATAAGCCTTACTCAAAATTAAAATTTGAAAGTGGTGTACATAGAGTTCAACGTGTTCCTGTAACAGAAACAAAAGGTCGTGTTCATACATCTACTTCTACAGTTACTGTTATGCCCGAAATTGATGATGATATAGAAATTGAAGTAAGAGCTGAAGATATTAGAGTAGACGTATTTCGTTCAAGTGGTAACGGTGGACAATCAGTTAACACAACCGACTCTGCAGTTAGAATTACACACTTCGCAAGCGGTATAATCGTTTCTTGTCAAGAAGGTAAAAGTCAAATCCAAAATAAAGAAATAGCAATGCGTATTTTAAAATCTAAATTATATGATTTAGAGCTCAAGAAGAAACAAGAAGAAGAATCTGGATATCGTAAATTAGCTGGTTCAGGAGCTAGATCTGAAAAAATAAGAACTTACAATTATCCACAAGATCGTGTAACCGATCATAGAATTGGTTACTCAACTTCACTTAACTCTGTTATGGAAGGAAAACTTAACTCAATAATCGATGCTCTCTTAACCGAAGAACAAAACGAAAAAATAAAAGAAGCTGGTATTTAATGCCTTCTAAAGAAGAATTATTATTAGAAAAAAGAAGATATGGACTTAAAGAGGAAATATCTTCTTTTGAATTAGAACAATTAAATAGCGGTATGCCTGTTCAAAAAATAATGGGCTATATTGAAATGGCAGATATTAAAATAGATATTAGACATAATGTTTTAATTCCTAGATATGAAACAGAAGAATTAATTTATTTAGCTATCGAAGAAATAAAATTAAATCAATTTAAATCTGTATTGGATCTTTGTTCTGGTTCTGGATTCATTGGTTTAGCAATTAAAAATAAATATAAAGATATATCTGTTACACTTTCAGATATATCAAGTGAAGCAATTAAGTCACAAGAATTGAATAGTAATATTAATAATTTAAAAGTTAATATTTTGCACTCAAACCTATTTGAAAATATAACAGGTAAATTTGATATAATCGTTTCTAACCCTCCTTACATAGGAAATGATGAAAAATTAAGTAAATCTGTTTTAGATTTCGAGCCACATAATGCTTTATTTGCTGACGACAATGGTTTATTTTTTTACAAAAAAATTATAGAACTAGCACCAAAATATTTAAATAAAAACGGAATTTTACTTTTTGAAATAAATCCATTACATATTGAATTTTGAAATTCAATTAAAAATAAATTCAAACTATTAGAAATAACTAAAGATTTAAGCAATAAAAATAGATTTGTTAAGATAATTTTTTAACCTAAAAATACTATAGATAAGTACTTTTAGGTTTTTATTATATTTTTTATAATTTACATATTTAACATGATATAATAAAAAACCTACCAAAAAAATGAAAGGATAAAATAATACACGATGAAATTTAAAACCTTATTTTCAATTTTTGCTCTACCTATTGCCACAATAGCGTCGGTAGCATGTTCTACAACAAATAACAATAATGAATCAAAAGAAAAAGAAGAAAACAAAACAAAAACCAATGCCAGTATAACAGTTTCTGATAAAAATAGCATCATTGAAACAGAAGCTAGTGCAAACGCAAGTGCTAATACACAATCAGAAGAAGAATTTAGCTTTGAAAAAAATAGAGAGCCTTTCATGAATTCGATTACCATAGTGAATAAAGAATTTTTAAAAGGTTTAAACGATGGCGAAAGTAAATTATATTATGATAGAGTTGGTAAAAAATTCTATGATAAACCAACATATAATAATCCTGATAAACAAGTTATTTTAGAACAAGATAAGAATATTTATACATTTAAAAACTCATATGATAGTTCAACAAAAGAAGAATCATCATTAAGAGCAAATTCAAATGGGGAACACAAATCTCAAGATGATGTAATTATTTCAAAAAGCGGAAACACAATAACCTTAAAACTTTGATTGTCACATTATATAAGAAAAGCTGACCAAAGACGCGGTCAATATATTCAAGACACAATAGAATTAACAAAGGAATTTACATTAGATTAAAAAAATAAGTCTTATTACACCTATTAGATAATAAGACTTATTTTTTAATAAACTTTTTAAATTGCATTTTTGAATTGTTGGTTAACTTTAATTATATATGATAATTATTTAAATTACCAAAATAAATTTAAATAGATAAAAAACATAAAAAAGTTCTTTATAACCTTGCATTTATTATTAATTTAAAAGTTAGTTGCTAAACTTAAAAGTGTATTACGTTTTTTAAATTAATAAAGGCGATTTCTAAAATTATACACACTTAAATAACTTAGAATTAAAATATAAAGGCGCAAAAATAAAATGAAAAAAACTAAAAAATTATTTATAACAACATTAAAATTAGCAACATTAACTACATTGGGAACTTTTCCTATTCTTGTTGCTTCATGTTCAAATTCAACAAAACAAAACGATAAAAATTCAAAATCAGAATTTAATTTAATTAAAGCAAATGGTTATTCTGATGAAATGACAAAATTAGATTTAGGAACTGCAACATTAGCTGCTGGTTGAGGTGATACAAGAGTTTTGATTAAAAACTCTAATAATTTAGTTGCTGTAGGTGCAACAGAAATTATAGCAAACGATGGTGTACAAGCTAGATCAAATTTAAAAAGAGGTGATGTAGAAGCAATTAAAATCATTTTACAATCAGCAATTAGAGATAAAAGTAATCCACAATTGCAAATCAGTGACATTCAAAACCCAGGAAAAACAAAATTTGTTTTTACAACATATAGTCACAATGATTACTCATCGGTTGATGAAAATGGACAAATAATAATTGATACAAAAGGTACAAAAGTAAACACTTATGGAACACCTTTAATAGAAGGTTCAGATTATTTTGATATAAATAATGGAGTAGTGACAAGAAAAGAAAATTCAACAAACAAATTTAAAATTCAATTTATACCTTCAAGTGATCCTGCAGAAGTTAGAAAAGCTTCTCAAGCATTAGAAAAATACTTAAACGATAAAGGATATAATATTGAAATTTCAACAGCTACAGAATATAATGCTGCCGCAAATGCATTAAGAGAAGGTTCTATAGATGTTGCATTTTTACCAGCAGGTTCATGAGCAGAACAAGCACAAGGAACAAACTTTATTTTAGTGGCCGGTAGATCCGTACAAATAATAGATCCATACGAATCAACTACTAACACAACAACACCTGCTTTTACCGATGAAAAAATATTAGTAGATGCGATAAATGGTTACAATACATTTAATTCTCAAAACGAAAAAAAATTATACATTCCACAAAACATAGAAAATGCTCCAAAAAAAGTTGACAATGAAAATGGATACAACGAAGCACTTAAAACAAAAGTTGACAGTTTAATAAATTCTGCAAATGGTAATCTTCCGGTAGTTGGTTATTATCGTTCATACATTATGGCTAAAAAAGACTCTGAAATAGCATTAAAAATTAAAAACGCGTTGGAAACACAAGGATCAAATTGAACATTACCATGAGATGAGGTTAAAGGATTAATTAAATTTACATATACATCTACAACTTCATCAGGTTCATACATATTCCCTGAAGCATGATTTAAAAAACACTTTACAGGATTTAAGTCATTTAAAGGTGAATAGTTATAATATGAAATTAAAAAAAAGTGAAAATAATAGGATAAGTGGTGATTGAAACATTAAATGACAAGATGTAGATAAAACTTATCCTAACGGCAAAAAAGGATTGACTAATGTCAATCTTTCTATTAACCAAGGTGAATTCGTTGCAATTATCGGATTATCTGGAGCAGGTAAAACAACATTATTAAAAACTGTTAATAAAATAAACGAAATTTCTTCAGGAACATTAACTGTCGGACCGTTTAATGTAAATAACTTAAAAAGAAAACACTTAAGAGAGTTTAGAACAAAAGTAGGTATCGTCTTTCAAGGATATAACTTAATTGATAATATTAGTGTTTTACAAAATGTTCTCGCTGCTCGACTTCCTCAAATGCATCCTTTAAGATCGTTTTTAGGTTGATATTCAAAAGATGATATTGATTTTGGCTATCAATGTTTAGCAAGAGTTAATATTTTAGAAAACGCATATGATAGAGCTAAGGATTTAAGTGGAGGGCAAATGCAACGTGTTGCACTAGCGAGAACTCTAGCTCAGAAACCTAAAATTATTTTAGCTGATGAACCTGTAGGTGCACTAGATCCTATTATGGCTAAATCTGTTATGGACGGTTTTTTATTAGTTAACAAAATGGACAAAATAACTATTTTAGCAAATTTACACCACGTAGATTTAGCACTTCAATATGCAGATAGAATAATAGGAATCAAAAAAGGTGAAGTGGTATTTGACGGAAGCTGAGATAAAGTTAATTTAGAAGTATTAAAAAATATTTACGGTGAACAATTAGAGCAATTTGATCAACAACAATTTCTTGAAACAAAGAGAAAGAGAAAAATAATTCAAGAAGAAATAATGTTTAAAATTAAGGACCTTAAATAATGAGTACCTCATTTAAGCAAAACTTCAAATTTAAAAAACTTATACAGTTAATTTATGATTATTTTAGACCTAAATTCGTCGACATTAACGGCCAAAAAGTAACTAAAAAATTTCCTTGACTTTTTTATTTAACATTTGCAATAAGTTTAATTGCGATAATTTTATTATTTATCAAAATAAAACCAGATTTCCAAAATTCCCAAAGTTTTTTAAAATTAATAACTAATTTTTTTAAATTTAATACAAATGCAGTTATAGGTTCAAGAACCGATATAACAATTGCAGATACTACTACCCAAAGCTTAAAATTACTTTGACAAACTATTTCTTACTCGATTTTAGGAACAATAATAGGTATTTTTTTAGGTATTCCAATTGCGCTCTTAAGTTCGAAAAATTTTATTAAAACTCCTTGAATTTATGTACCAATGCGTGCATTTATGAGTATTATGAGAACGATACCGCCAATAGTGTATGCTTATATAATTTATTTTATTTTATCTCCATCATTAGTTGCAACTCTTTCTATAGCTATTTTTGTTGCTTCACTAATGGCAAAATGACTATATGAAGATTTAGATACTTATGATGTGTCTAGTTATTACGGTTTACAAGCGATAGGAAATACTAAGTGAATAGCATTTAAAAAATCTATTCTTCCATATTTGTTAAAAAGAATTGTTAGTTATGGATTTTATAGTTTCGAAATGGTTGTTCGTTTTGCAGCAATTTTAAGTATTATTGGAATTTCCACAATAGGTCAGTTAATGGCTGATGAATATGCAGTCCCAAACAACTTTGCACACTTATCAATTGCAATATGAATACTTGTAGCATTTATGATCTTGCTAGAAATGTTTACATTTTTAGTGAAAAAATGAATTTTAGAATATTCTCCAAAACATCCAACTATTGATGAAAATTTAAATTTTAAGAAGAAACTAGAACAACTTAAAAAACAAAAGCCCAAAAATATTTATATAAAAATAACTATTTCAATAATTATTTTTATATTGTTTATAATATCATTATTTTCAATTGAATTTAGAACAACTGGACCTGAAGGATTAGCATATTTTAACGAAGGTGTTAAAAATTTATTCACACCAAATTTAAGTGTATTTAAATGGGATAGCGGTGATAATCCTATTATTTTAGGTACAGAAGCACTAGCTATTGCAATTTTAGCAAGTGTTATAGGGTTAGTGTTTAGTTTATTTCTCGGAATACTAGCATCTAAAAAAATATCAGGAAAATTTGTTTCTCTATTTTTCAAATTTATAATTATAACATTAAGAGCAATTCCGCCATTTACATACGCATTAATATTTTTACTTTGACAAAAAGATTCAATCATATGAGCAGGAACATTGGCTTTAGCTATTCACAGTATTGGTATGCTTGCAAAATTAATAAATGAAAGTGTAGATAAAATAGATGATAAAGTATTTCAATCCCTCGAAAGTTTAGGTCTTTCTACATGAACTAAAATTAAAATAGGAGTAATTAAAGAAATATTACCACAAACTCTTTCTAACTTCTTATATAGAATCGAAATCAATTTTAAAAGCACCGTAATTATTGGAGCTGTTGGAGCTTGTGATTACGGATATCAAATTACAGTTTATTCAGCAGATATACGTTATTGAAGCATTTTAAGTTCTTATTTAATATTTACAATTGTATTATTATTAATAATTGAGCAAATTTCTAATATGCTTAGAAAGAAAATAATGAACGGATATTTCTTAGAAGAAAATGCATATTTTAAAAAATACTTTAGAAATAACGTTTTAGTAAAAGCCCTAGCGTTATCAAAAATAAATAAAGAAATTTTTGTCTATGATAATAGAATTGCTAAATATAATATTGCTAAATTTAATAATCAATTGAAAAACAAATTTTACTTTGAAAATAAAATTAAATTAGGGGAATATATAGACTTAAAAAGAAGATTACTAAATCAATCTAGTCTAATTTCAAAAGAATTAAGAACACTTAAAAAAGAAGCTTTTTTAAGTGTTTGAAACGAAAATAAAAACTTAAGAATTTGAGCGTGAAGCAAAAGATTAAAATTATCTTTACAATCTTCGGATAAAGTTAGTTCTAAATATTTTGAAAATAAATCAATTGAAAGTAAAAAACATGCTAGTTAAACAACTTAAAAAAATTTTGAGAAATAATATCTCAAGCACAATATATAACTTTATGTACTCATATAGAACCTGATGGTGACACCTTAGGCAGTGCTGTTGCATTAAAAGAATTAATTTTGCTTAATTCAACAAAAATTAAAGAAGTAAAAATATCAGGTAAAGATTACCCACGTAATTTAAGTTTTTTATTAAAAGAAGAAGAGAATCTTGTATCTAATGAATTCTTTAACAAAAGTCTTAAAATCGTTGTTGATACTTCAACAAAATCAAGAATTTACGATCATAGAGTTATAACTCAAGAATCTATTAAAATAGATCATCACCCATTTGAAAATGAATGACTATTTGAAATAGGTGGCGATAATTGACCTGCCACAGGACAATTAATTGCAATGCTTATAAAACATTTGAATCTTAAAACTAATAATTTATCACTTGAAGGTGCGGCAGTTGCAATTTTAACCGATACCGAATTTTTTAAAGAAAGAAATATAACCTCCGAAACTTTTGAAGCTATGAAAGTGCCATTTGAACATAATTTAAACTACTCTTCCTTACTAATTAAAATGCAACTTAATAACGAAGAATTAAATACTATTTGAAAGGTATGTAATAATAAAAAGGTTGTCGAAAATGTAACATATACAGTATCAAACGATATAATAACTAACGATATAGTAAGACCTTTAGTCGCTAAATTTGTTGAAATTTCAAACACAGATATTACAATTGCTTTTTTGAAAAGAGAGCAAGGTGATTATAGAGTTGAAATTAGATCAAACGGATCCTTTGATGTTTCAATAATTGCAAGAAAATTCGGTGGTGGAGGTCACCACAATTCAAGTGGGTTTATAATTAAAAATAAAGATGAAATTGACAAAGTTATAAATTATATTAATAATTTAATAACAGCATAATAAAAAGCCGTTTAAAAGCGGCTTTTATTTTATAACAATTCATTAAAAATATTTTCTCTATTATTTCAATAATTTATTATTTGTTCAATGCTGAAAGTATTATCATTTAATGAAATATGATTATTACCTGAGAAAAGTAATAAATAAAAGTAAAAATCAAATTGCTTCTGTTTTTTAGTTATATTAAATATCGAAGCTAATGTCGATTCAACTTCATTATTTTTATTATTAATAGTTATTAAAAGTTCTCTTACTCTAAAAATTTTTTCATTTATTTTTTGTGGTTCGATTTTAACTTCTTCTTCCAATGTAAATTTACTTAAATTAATCTTTTTATATTTAAGATAATTAGAAAAAGTTTTGATTCAAAGAATATTAAAATATAAAATAGGAATAAGAGTGATTATACCTAAAACAACCCAAATTATTCCTCATTTTCTTGAAACTTCAATAGTTTCATTCATTGAATAAAAAATAATTAGAGGAATTAAAACAATTGACAAAATCGTTAGGAAAGAAGTGTAAATTAAGAAATTTCTTATTTTTCTTTTAATTATTTTTTCAATTTGCTGATTAATTTTTAAATTTTTATTTTTCGAATTAACAAACAATGAATTAAATACAGAATAAAAAAATTTAACATTTAAAAATGGTATCCTAAAACAAAAACTAACATAAGTAAGGTTTGCTAAAAAAATTATAATGAATAAATATATACTATCCATGTTTTTTATTTCCTTTTACTTATTAAAATTTGAATAAACATCATCTAAATTATTTCAAATTTTAATAATTTCTTCATCGCTTAAAGAATTGTTTTGGTTATCAAGGATGTGGTTTGAACCAGAAAACAATAATAAATATGTAATATATTCAAATTCTTCTTTATTATTTATATTCTTTAAAAATCTATCCATATCAAATTTACGTACATTAATTATTTTATTGCTTCAAAACATAAAAATTTGTGCAGATAATTTATATGAATATATCATTCGTCTAGATTTAAAAATATTTTTAAATTCTAAGTTGCTTTTATTTACGTCAAGCTTTTCTTCTAATAAAACATCTTTATTATTATTTAGTTTCTTAAATTTAATAAGAATTACTAATACTCTTACAAATAAAAATAAAAATATTACTGGTGGTATAAATAATAAAACTAATGGTAAATAAGGTATTAACGCAATAAAATTGCTTGTTTTAGAAATAATTGTTATAACATTAATAACTACAGACGCAACACCAAATAAACTAATCACAAATAATCAAGAAACCAAAACAGTTAATGTTTTTAAAATTCTCTTTAATTGTTTATCATTTATCTTTAAATTATTGTTCTTTAATTTTTTAAGCATACTGTCAAGTAATACAATATACATTTTAAAATTTCACTTTGTATTATTTACCATTATTAATAATAAAGACATTGGTATTAACAAAAAAGCAAAAACTAATACTAAATTTGTCATTTTCTCCTTTTTATTTATTTTATATGATTGAAAATTATATTTAATAATAATAAATTTAAAATTAAAAACATATTTTTGTCATTTTTATTGAATTTAAGTCAAAAAATACAAATAAATATAAAAAAGTTGAATTATTGTTTCAACAATAATTCAAATTTAAAATTTATATTTTGAGTTGTTAAATTTCTAAATACAATTATATTAAAAAGCAAAATTAAGATCTTATCACTTAATTTTGCTTTCTTATTTTAATAACCTTTTGTAAATATTGCGGTATCTTTTTTACCATTTTCAAACCCATTTGGGTAAATTTTACTTAAGTTTTCACGATATGAAGCGGTTTGAGCAGAATATTTAGTTTTATCACTTCCGTCAATCAAGTTATATGCCTTAATAGTATCGTTATTGAATGTATAATCATTTGATAATAATAAAGGTGTAAATGAACCTGATTTACTTAAATCACCATAATCTACATTACTACTTACACCACTATATGCACCAATAATTTGTCCAAATTCATTATAAACAACTGAACCTGATGCTCCATAATATAATGATGAAAAGTTAATTCTTTGTGTAAATCCGTAGAAATCAGCTAATGTTTTACCGAATATTTCTGTATATGGAGAAAAATTATTATTTGTCATTTTTTCTTCATAAGCTCTAGCCGGTAATCCAAAAGTTTCTGAATTTTTTGAAGTACCTGTATATCAATTTTCGTCACTGTTTCTCTCTGTTGGATTATTACGACTTCAAGCTGATGAAGATGAACCTAAAGCTGGATATCCACCGATATAAATATCTTTTGCATTGGTTAAGTTTTCTCCGGAATTTTGCATTGCACTTATGTAATCAGTTGTAAGTGTGTATGTCGAAACGGACTTGTCTTGGTTAGGTGTTGTATTATCTTTATTTCTTTTGATGTATTTATTTAAAGCATCAATTGCATCTTTAAATCATTTCGAATGAGTATCATCCATTTTTGAAAAATCTACATCTATTTCAAAAACAGCAAAGTCAGTGTAAAAAGGTATATATTTATTATTTTGTAAAGTATTATTAAGTGCTCAAATTGAATTGCTCTTATCGTTAATATCTTCATAATCTTGAGCTTTTAACTGTTCAAAACGTTCTTGAGTTTTTCTTCTAGCCTCTTGTTGATACTTATTTATATATTCATGTTTCATAAAATCATAACCTGCAAAAATTAATTTAGGTTTTGAAATAGCATCTGTCTGAGCTATTTGTGTTCTGGAAGCGTCATCATCACTTCTTTCTCTATTTGTGAATAATTGATTATTTGTTAATCATTTTGCTCTATAACGTTCATCACCCGCGTAATTAAAATTATTATTTTTAGCTTCAAAATCAGTTATATATTCACTACTTTTTCCAATCGAAATAGAATTAGCCTTAAAACCTCTTTCGTCATCGTAATTTAATTGCTTTGCAACACTTTCTTCTAAAGTATTAGATAACATACCGATAACATGTAAATTAGTAGCTAAGAACAACTTGTATTTGTTTTCATTTTGTTCATGATAATCAAGCAATCAAGCAGTACCACCTGAAGTTGCTAAAAACGAACTATCGTCAGTGCCTAAATTTACACCAAATTTAATCGCAAATGTACGGTCATATATTTCTTTATAAATGTCTTTTTCGCTAGGCTTTGTAAACTTATTTACATCCATTGAATATTGGTGATCTCTTTTTCTTAAATTATTGAAAAAATCAGCATCAGGTATAAAAGGCATTTCAGGGTTCGGTTTCGAAGGTTGATTTTGTGCTCCACTCCCTCCAACTTCATTAGCATTACTATTTGATTGATTTTCACCTGTGTTTTCGGGATTAGTTGTTTTTTCATTAGTTTGTGTATTTGCAACATTACTTTGGTCTTGAGCATTGGCGTTTGAGTTCGTTGAATCCGCCACATTTTCATTTTTATTTGGTGTAGTATCACTATTAGTTTTATTATTTTGTGATTCTGTTTTAGCTAAGTTATCATTATTTTTAATATCTTTTTTATTCTCTTCTTTTTTTGGAGAATTATATTTATTTTGTGAACAAGAAACCACCGCAATTGTAGGTAGAATCACTGTCGATATCATTGATAATAATATTTTCTTTTTCATTTTAGTACCGTCCTTATTATGAATATTTAATCAATATTTGAAATTATATACTTATATATAAATTTTAATAAAAAGTGAAAAAATATTTTTTAGACATAAAAATAGACATAAAAAATGTTTTTTCACATTAAACTAAATATTAAATAAAATATTAATATAAAATACTTTTTAATATTTTTAAAAAAGTGGAAGATGTACATGAATTAGGAGGCAGTTGAGTCTCAACACTTAGAAACTCAAACCTTTAGTTCTTATGATAATATTTTAAAAATATTAGAAGACTTAAAATAAAAGCATTCGTTTTGTTTGCTTTTTTATTAAAACAAATGTTTATTGAGTTTAATTATTTATTATAAAATATTAATGAGTAGTTTCGCATATTTTAAACCTATTTACAAAAAATAAAGGAGATAAATATGATTAAACTACAAAATAATATATTAAAGTACAAATTCAAAAATCCACTTTTATTACACCAAGCCTTAATTACTAAAGGATACTCAAATACAAATAGTAATGGTGGAAGTTTAGAAAACGGTCTAAAAACCGTAAATAATGAATACCTTGAGTTTTTAGGGGATCCTGTTCTCAATTTAGTTGTCAAAGAGTATTTGATTGGTAAATATAAGAAAAAAGACATCCCTAGCTTAGACATTGAGGTTGATTTAGGTAAAATAAACGATGAATCACAAAGTTACTTTAAAAATGATCATTTAAAAATAATCGCAAAAACAATTAACATTAATGAATTAAAGCATTCTAGTCGAACAAACGACGAGGACGATAGCTCTAAAGAAAATGCTGATATTATTGAAGCAATCATTGGAGCTGTATATATAGACTCAAATTATGATTTTAATATTACTCGTGATGTTGTAATTAGACTACTACAAATTGGTGAATCTTCTGGAAAAAGTGACGAAAATATTATTAATAATACAGTTAAAAATAGTAAAGAAGTTGCAATTTCTAAACAAAATAAAGTAGCATTCAAAATTCCAACAGAAAAAAGTAATATTGATAAACTAATAAAATTAAATATTATTGATGTTACAAATACACTTTCTCAACTTGTTAAGGAAGGTTCAAACAATAATTGAGAAAGTATAATATCTGTTAAAGATAAGTTAAACAATAGTAATTTAGTTGAATTTAAGTCTAAAAAGTCAAAGAAAAAAGATTCGATTAACGATGTAATTGTAAAATTAGATAAATGATCTACTAGCCGTTTAAGTGATTATGAGAATAATTTAAATACTCCTTCTAAAAAAGATTTAGAAAAGTATGTAAATAAAGACGATTTAAGTAAAGTCGAATCACTAACATTTAAATTTGAAAGCAAGCAAAGCGGCATTACAACTTGATTTTTTGTAGGTAAATTGAAACTTAATAACCAAAACACTAACCATGACTTTAAAGTTTCTGCACCTAAAAAAGATAAATTAAAATCTGAAGTTAAAAATTATATTGCTAACTATATTAAAAATATAGATAAACCAAAAGCAAAAAATAAAAAAACCGATGATTTAGCATCAAAAATAGTCGCTTACGAAAAGGAATCAAGACCTTTTGCTAGCTTAAAAAATAAATTTGAGAAATATAAAATCGAAATTACTGATATCACTGAAAAACAAATATCAAAAGATAAGGTTGAATTAAACGTTTCGCTGCTATTTAAAAATAATTCTGAAACAATGACTAAAAAAATTGAATCAAATAATCGTACAAAAGCGTTAAATTCACTTTCTAATCAATTGCATTTAGCAATTAATAACAAATTCAAAGATAAATAGTTGAAAAAAATACGAAACTACTCTAGACTATTTATTAGTTAAAAACCTTAGCCCTTTTACAAGACTAAGGTTTTTAAATTAAAATTTATGATTTTTTAAATTTTTTAAAAAATAGATTTCGTTTTAAATATAAAATTTTTATTATTAAAAACAAAAACTGGACTTGTTAAAGTTCAGTTTTTCTCTGTTATTATTTATTTAAATCTTCTCATTTTCAATTTCTAACTTCATCAATATCAATACCAACTTCTTTTATATAGTAGTTGTGGTATGCGATTTTTTCGTCCATTAAATCTAAGAAATCTTTAACATTTTCTTGACCATACACTGCTCTAGCGGCTGTTTTAGACATGTGGAATCTATCCATGTGTGACATTAAACGAATATCAAATGATGTAGTGATATCACCATTTTCCCTGTATCCGTGAACTCATAAATTGTGGTTTCTACGTGAGAAGAAGAAGTCTCTAATTAAACCTTCAAATCCGTGGAACGCAAATAATATTGGTTTATTTGTTGTAAACACTGAATTAAATTCTTCATCTGATAAACCACGTGGGTCAATACTTTGATGTCTTAATTTTAATAAATCAACAACATTAACGAATCTGATTTTTAGATCTTTAAAATGTTTATTTAAAATTGAAATTGTAGCTAATGCTTCTAAGTTTGGTTCTGTTCCTGCAGCTACAACAACTAAATCTGGTTCTTCACCTTCTTTAACGGTTGATGCTCAATCAATTACTTTGTAACCTTTTTCAACCAATTCTCTCGCTTCTTCTACGTTATAAAATTGATCTCTAGGTTGTTTTGACGCAACAATTAAGTTAATTACATTTCTTTCTCTAAATGATTTATCTAAAACTGCTAATAATGTATTTGAGTCTGCAGGTAAATATTCTCTGATTAATTCAGGTCTTTTATCTGCTAAGTGTCCTAAAATACCTGGATCTTGGTGTGTATAACCATTGTGATCTTGTTGGAATGCAGTTGATGTTGCAATAACGTTTAATGAAGGATAATCTTTTCTTCATGAAATTTTATTTGCTTTAACAACTCATTTCATATGTTGAGTTAACATAGAATCAACTACTCTTAAAAATGATTCATATGAAGCAAAGAATCCGTGACGTCCAGTTAATACATAACCTTCTAAGAATCCTTCTGCTTGATGTTCTGATAATTGAGAATCAATTAATCTTCCCGCAGGACTTAAAGCTTCATCTAATTCAGGATTAATTTTTTCCATTCATTGTCTATTTGTTACTTTTAAAACTTCAAATAATCTATTTGATTTAGTTTCATCAGGTCCAAAAGCTCTAAAGTTTGTTGGATTTCTTTTGATAATATCAGCAAATCAATAGCTAGCTGTTACCATATCTTGGTCTTTAACTTCACCAGGTTTAGTAAATTTAAGTGCAAAATCTTCTCAATTTCCAAAATTAAGTGTTGTAGGGTTTACACCACCATTTGTAATTGGGTGCATTGCCATTCTTTTTTCACCTTTTGGCGCGATATCAGCAAATTCTTTTTTAAAAGAACCATCTTCGTTAAATAATTCATGTGGTTTATATGATAATAATCAATTTTCTAATTCATCAATCATTTTTGGGTTTTCAGAAGTAACAGGAACTGGTACTTGGTGAGCTCTAAAACTTCCTTCATATTTTAAGTTATTAATTCTTTCAGGTAATGTTCAACCTTTTGGTGTTCTAACAATTAAAGCTGGTCAAACAGGTCTTGTTGCTTCTTCAGCTGGTCTTTGTCTTTGCTCAGCATGAATTGCTTTAATTTTTTCGATTGCTAAATCAAATTTTTCTGCCATTAGCTCATGAATACCAATAGTATCTTTTGGGTCAGCTTCAACAAAAATAGCTTCTCAACCATAACCTGCCAGCATATCTGAAATTTCTTTATCAGTTTTTCTAGCATAAATTGTAGGGTTTGAAATTTTTCCACCATTAACATGAACAATAGGCAATACAACCCCGTCATTTACAGGATTAATAAATGATGATGAGAATCAACTTCCTGCTAAAGGACCTGTTTCTGCTTCACCATCCCCAATAACTGTTGCCGCAATAATATTTGGGTTATCTAAAATAGCACCTACTGCATGCGAAATTGAATACCCTAATTCCCCACCTTCATGAATTGAACCAGGTGTTTCGGGAGCAGCATGAGACGCTGTACCACCAGGGAATGAGAATCTTTTAAACATTCTTGTTAACCCTTCAGTATCATTTGTAATTTCTGAGAATAGTTCTGAATAACTTCCGTCTAAAAATGAGTTAGAAATCATAACTTGTCCACCATGACCTGGACCTGAAATGTAAAACATTTCTAAATCATATTTATTTATTACACGATTTAAGTGTGCATAAATTAAGTTTTGACCAGGTATTGTTCCTCAGTGCCCAATTGGATACATTTTAATATCTTCTGGACGAATTTTATCAAAAAGTAAAGGATTATTTCTTAAGTACATTTGACCTAATGATAAATAATTTGCAGCTCTTCATCAAGCATGAACTTTATCTAAATAATCTTTACTATCAAAATCATTTTTTTTCATAAATCTCCTAATTTATTATTTTATTTTTTATTAAAAGAATCTTTTTTTCAAAAGATAACTATATAGTATATTTATTATATTATTTTTATATTATTTTTTATAAAAATATGTTTTTATTTCATATTTTCCATTGCATTGTATAAGTTTATAAAAATATTCAGTAAATACCGAATATCTTTTTTTATTCTTCTATAAATTGTTTTAAATACTTAGCGAGTCCGGAGTCATTACATGAATGACTTGTAACCTCGTCAGCTATTTGTTTTAATTCATCAACTGAATTTGCCATGGCAACAAGTTTTCCTATCTTGCCTTTTGCAGATGCATCATTCATCGAATCGCCTATATGAATTGCATCTTTTGGATCGATCCCTCACAGTTTACATAATCTTAACTCTTCATCACCTTTAGATACATTTGCTCCTGTTATTTCTAGTATATTATTATTTCCACTAATTGTAACAGTTAATCTACCTTCGAATTTTTTGCCTCATTCATTAGCTAATTCTTTGATTCTATCCTTATTTAAATTTCAAATAAGAGCCTTGTATACATCAAAATCATTTTTGTAATCCTTATATCTTTTAGCATTTTTCTTACCAAATCCCATAAGAATTTTATAAAATCAGTTTTTGACAAACGCCAAATCTCTTGAGTTTGAATTATAAACTACAAAAGATTTACTTTTTTTAATTTCATCAAAAAGTTCTTGAGCAACTTTTGGATCTACTATTTCTTTATTAACTACTTCTCCCTTTACAACTGTTTGTGCACCATTTCAAGCAATATAAGTTTCAGAACCTAAATCTCTAACTATTTTAGCTGTTTTTGGGTTAACACCTCTCCCGGTTGATACAATAACCGGAATTTGTGTTTGAAGTTTTCTAATTATATTTTTTGTATATTCTGTGGCTTCTTTGTGTCAAAATTTTTCGCCTGGACCATCTAAAGTTGTTCCGTCTAGGTCTATAAAAATTACTTTTGGTTTATTCATTTTTTCTCCTTAATTATAATGTAAATAATGACATTTGATTAGTTTCTGTTAGATCTTTAAGAACACCTAATTCATCTAGCACGTTTGTTATGGTTTTATTTACACCACTTCTTAATTTAAAGTCTTCTTTCGAAATAAACGGTCTTTCTTCACGAGCTTGAACTAATTTTTGGGCAGCCGCAAGACCTAAACCTTTAACAGATGTAAAAGGCGGAATTAAAGCGTTATTTTCATAATCAATTATTCATTCATCTGCTTTAGATTTCATTAAATCAATATTAGAAATTTTATAACCTCTAGCATAAATTTCACGTGCTATTTCTAAAGTTACTAGAAGATCTTCATCTAATTTCTTTTTATCTTTTAATTTATTAATTTCGTTAATTTTTTCATTAATTTTTACCGCTTTAAAATCATCTACAATAACTTTAATATCAAACTCTGATACACGTATTGATAGATATGTTGAATAATATTCCAATGGTTTATATAACTTAAATCAAGCAATACGTCAAGCCATAATTACATATGCTGTAGCATGTGCCTTAGGGAACATATACTCAATCATTAACATACTTTTTATCATTCACTCCGGAATATTATTTTTCTTTAGCTCTGATTGTTCTTCCGGGCTTAATCCTTTACCTTTTCTAACTTTTTCCATTACCTTAAATGAAAATAAGGGATCTAAACCTTTTTTAATTAAAATTAACATAATATCATCCCTACAAGAAATGACATCACTTACAGACATATTTTGTTCTTTGATTAATGTTTCTGCATTACCCTTTCACACGTTTGTACCATGTGATAATCCTGAAATAGAAATTAAGTCTGAAAAAGTTCTAGGATTTGCATCTTTAAGCATTTTTCTAACAAAGTTGGTACCAAATTCTGGTAATCCTACTGCACCTGTAGGCTCGTCTCCAATTTCGCTAGGTTGAATACCTAACTCTTTAGTGCTATAAAATAATGACATAACTCTAGGATCTTTTTTAGGTATATCCGTTTTAACATTAACTCCTGTCATCTTAGATAACATAGCAATCGCGGTAGGATCTCTATGACCTAAAATATCTAATTTTAATAAATTATCATGAATAGATTCAAAATTTAAATGAGTAGTTTTTCAATTTAATGAAGTATCATCGGCTGGATAATTAATTGGTGTAAAATACTCTACATCAAATTCTTTTGGTACAATGATAATACCACCAGGGTGTTGACCTGTAGTACGTTTAACTCCTTCAATTTTGTATGATAAAAAGTCTATATAACTATTTGTGTAACCAAAATTAAACTCTTCGTTTGCTTTTTTAATATAACCAAATGCTGTTTTATCTTTTATAGTTGATATTGTACCAGCTCTAAAAGTATGATATTCTCCGAAAAGTTCCTTTATATAATCATGTATAAATCCTTGATATTCACTTGAGAAATTAAGGTCTATATCCGGAACTTTATCAGCTTGAAAGCCTAAGAAAGTTTCAAAAGGTATCGAATTCCCATCCTTATCCATTAAAATATTGCATTTTTCACACATTTTATCATCTAAATCATAACCTGATGGAGTTGGAGGATTTTTAACTAGCTCAAAATATTTACAATTATCACAAATATAATGCGGTGGTAATGGGTTAACTTCAGTTATTTCTGCCATTGTTGCAACAAAAGATGAACCAACACTACCACGACTACCAACGATATATCCATTTTCTTCAGATTTTTTTACTAAAATATGTGAAATTCAATAAACAACATCAAAACCATATTTTAAAATAGGTTCCAATTCTTGTTTAATCCTTAATTCTACAATTTCAGGTAATTTTTCACCATATTTCTTATGTGCATTACTATAAACTAACTCTTTTAATTTTACATTTGAATTATCAAATTTAGGGGTATATAATTTTTCTCGCGTTACAACAATATTATCATCAACCATATCTGCAATTTTATTTGGAGTTTCCACAACAATTTCTTTTACTAAATCTAAATGACCCAGAAAACTAAATTGATGAATCATTTCTTCGGTTGTTAAATAATTTAATGTTGGTATTTGTAAACTATCTTTCTTTCTATAATCAAACAAAAAATGAGATGTATTTCCAATTCCTTTTGAATATACTAGTGATTTGAAAAATATTGCATCTTCTTTAGTTTCGTATCTAACGTCACCAATAGCAACCACCATCTTATTTAAACTTTTTGCCTTATTAACAAGATGTTTAAGCAACCCTTCTATTTCTTCTTTCGAAAAATCATCTTTTCCGCTTCATTTATGAGAAAGTGTTTGCGGCGCTGGTATTTCTATATAATCACATCTTTCAATGATTTTCTCTAACTCTATATCATTCGAATAAAGTAGTTTATCAATTAATTCACCCCTTAAACCATTTGAACCAATTAATATATTTTTACTTTTTGGTAAATCGTCAAAAAACATTTTTGGAGAGTTTCAAAAACGTTCTGTTAATGTTTTTGAAATCATTTGGAAAATTTCTTTTAAACCATCGTTGTTCAAAGCGATTACTGAATATTGATTAAAAGTAGTATTTAACTTAGAATAAAATAATTTTTCATCTCTAGTAAATTCATTCAACTCGCTCAATGTTACTACATTGTTATCGACAAATCAAAAAATAGAGTTCTTAAAAGCACTAGCCAAAACTTCCGCATCATAATCAGCTCGGTGAGCAACTTCGGTATCATAAATAACATCGAAGTTCTTACAAAATTCACCTAAACTATGTTTTTTCTTATCTTCAAAAATAATTCTTGAAATCATAAGAGTATCTATATATGTTGTTTTTGGTAATTCTCTATTAGCTTCTAAAAACTTTTGTATCAAGAAGTTCATGTCAAATTTTGCATTATGTGCAACCGCTATTTTATTATTGAATAATTCATAAATTTTATCAAGCGCATCGTCTAATTCAATACCTTGAGAATCAATCATTTGTTGAGTAATACCTGTTAAGTTAGTTGTAAATGCAGAAAGAGGTTTTTTAGCTTTAACAAAAAATTGTGACTTATTAACAATCTCACCGTTCTTAATTACAGTTGCACCAAATTCTATCAATTCCCCAATTCTTGGAGATAAATGAGTTGTTTCTATATCGAAAACAACAAATTCCGCATCGTTAATATTTATACTAGGGTCAAAATCACCTAAAATAATATTATTTCCTTTTTCGATAATATCAAAAGAAACACCATAAATGGGTTTTATGCCATTTTTCTTTGCTGCTTGTGTAAATTCAGGAAACGCTTGAACCGAATTTGAATCTAGTATTGCAACGGCTTTGTGACCATGTTTTTTAGCAATTTCTACTAAATCTGTCGCAGATAAAATACCATCCATGGTATTCATTTTAGTTCTTGCTGATAATTCAATTCTCTTTTCTATTGAATTATCCAAAGTAACATTATGATAAGGATTATCTCCAACAATAATTTTATCTGATCTAACATTTTTATTTAAGTCAAAACCATATCTGTTTATTTGTAATAATCCATCAACAAGAATAAATTGTCCAACTTTATAAATTGTCGCATTGTTTTTATCTTCACCTAAATAGTGAGAAACTGTTATGGTATCTTTATAGTCTGTTAAACTATATTTTGCCACGTAGACATTACCTAGCCTTCTAATTTCTTGACGATAAATTTCGCCCTCAAAATGAACTTTTTTATTTGTTTCTAACTCCGAGAAAGTTGACATTTCTTTTATCGTTACATGATTATATGTATTTTTGGAAAATTTATTAAATCTAAAATTAGAATTATTATTGTTGTTATAAAAATTTGAACTATAACTATTTGTTTTTTGAATATTAACCTCTTTTTGGTTAAGTTCTTTTATATACTTTTGAAGTTCTTTATCATGTTCTTCAATATGATTAAAACTATTAATGGTTTCTACCAATTGAAAATCAATTTGAAAATCTTTAAATCCATAACGAATCATATCATTTTTGATTATATTTCTAGCTTCAGTAATTTCCTCTTCGGAAATGTCTGATTCATGCTTTATTATATATGTTCCATTATTTGGATTTAATACTAAAGCGGAACTATTTTTTTTAATTAATTCGGCAACTTTTGGTATTTTTTTAATTAATGCGGGTATTATGTTTAAAAGATATTCTCTAAATTCTAAGGATTCGTATACATAATTTTTAACAATAAAATTAAATTTATTTTCTTTTGCAATTTTTGAATTTTTTGTAGCTCATAATAAATTTTTGAATGTTTTAAAATTCAAAATCGAATGTATTACAAAGGTAAACTCTTTTTCACTATTTTGTTCAAGAATAACATCATCTAATTCTGGGTCATATTTTAAACCAGAATAAATAGCAAAACTGTTTAATAAGTGATCTCTAAATTTAGACATATGGCTCCTTCTAACTTCTTCAAGCAATAATTCCGATTAAACTTCATAAAACAAAAACAAACGATACACTATCAAACCTATCCAAAATACCACCATGTCCTTTTAGTATTTTAGAGAAATCTTTAATTTCCAATCTACGCTTTATATATGAAAAATATAGGTCACCTAACAATGCAAAAATAGGCGAAGCGATAATTAATAATGAAAAACTTATTTTTTTAATTCCTTTATCAAAAACTAATTCTGACAAAATATTATCACCACTTTTTTGAGTAACACTATAATAGCTTCAAACAAAAATTAAAGCAATTAAAATAGCAAACACATAACCAATAATAGCCCCTTCCCAAGTTTTTTTAGGACTAATTAATGGCGCCATCTTAGATTTAAATAGTTTATTTCCAAAAAACATGCCGCCAAAAAATCCGCCCGTGTCATAAGAAACCGAAAAAATAAAGAAAATAATGATATATTCTAAACCTGTATTTAAAGTATTTAAATAAATATAGGTTTTTATAAAGTTAATAGCAACAAAAATTGACAAGAAAAAACTTATACCCCTATGTAAAAGTGCTAAATAATTAGTTTTATTATCATTGGAATAATATCTAAATAACATAAATATTATTGTTAATAATAAAATAAATATGTAAGTTTGTCAACTACCTAATATATAATTAAAAATATTACTCTTTAATATGCTGTCGGTAAGACCATTTTCTAATAACTCCTTACCTAAAATAGGATTAGATCCATTTAAAATAAGTATATTTATTAAAAACTTATCATTAACGAATAATCCAATAATTCCGATAAATGATATTAAAATTGATAATTTCGTTTTTTGTAAATAAGCTTTTGTAAGTTCGAATAACAAAATGAACAAAAAACTAGAAATTAATATTAAAGAAAAAATCCTTAATATTCAAAATGGCACAAGTTCAAAATTATAACTATAATAAAAGCTATATCTATTTATAGCAATAAACATTATAAAAATAACCGCAATAATGATTGCGGGAATTATTCTTTGACTAATAAGAGCATTCATTTTTTCATTTTTTGAAATCATATTTATATTATAAACGATTACTAATTAAAAGTTATTATATTTTACATATAAAAGTTATTATTTTATTGCATTTTCATGTTATTTTATAATATAAATTAATATCATTAACTAAAAAACATAGAAAAGTTATAATCTTTTTAAATTTATTTATTTTAAGTTGTTATTAATAAATATTTGTAAATAACCATCCATTACTTCGGTTTTAACATGCTCAATATTTTGAATATTAATTTGATTTATTATTTGATCATTTCCTGTAATTTTGTATTGAAATTCATTTATAGAATACTTAGATAAGAAATATTGTATATATCCATAAACTTGAGCTTTACAACCTAAATTTAATGCCGAATGAGTGTCGTTTCCTTTGTCGTTTGTCAAATTAGTTCTCATGTATTTTCTATCTAATTTATTTATTTTATCAAAAAGGTGTGAATACGATTCATAAAACCCGGGTGCAATAGCTACCGATATTAATTTATTATCTTTTATAACAACTGTAGTTAAAGCGGTTCCAAAACTAAATATTACAGCATTTTTATGATGATTTGACTCACATAATCCTATCAAATCAATCCCTAATTCATTAATATCTACATCAGAAAAATCTGTTTTGAATTTCTTTTTATTATTAATAATATAAGGTTTAGAATCAGGAAAATATTCTAAGAGAATTTTTTTAAAAAACATATACATTTCTTCGTTTACAAAACCTAGAATTAATTTTTGTTTACATTCTAAATTGATGGCTTCACTTAAAAAAGTTCTCATTTTATCTATTAAAATATTTTTTTGATTTAAATTACTAGTTAATTGAAATTTATATTTTATTAGTTTAAAATTCCAATTATAAACAGCATACTTTATAGAAGAGTTACCTATATCAAATACAACATATTCATTATTAATTTCTTTTTCAAAAAAGTTTATCATATATTATAAATTGTACTTTGTATTGTGATATAATCAAATAAAAATAATTAATTAAGAGGCAAAATGAAAAAAATAAACATAGGCTTTACAAATGAATCGTTTTTAAACGATAATGGCGACTTTTATCAAATTAAAAAATATAATTGATTTAATCACAAATTAGATTATAAATTATTAGAAAAATTTGATTTTGTTCCTAAATTAGTTGATGATACACCAAAATGTCTTGAATGACAATGAATTGAAGGTAAAAATCCAGAATTTACAAGAGATGATTTAGAAACTATTGCAGATAATTTAAAAACCTTGCATGATTCTGAGTTAAAATTTCCTAAATCAAATCATTCAGCGAGAATTAAAAAATATCGTCAAATTTTAAAAGAAAGAAATATTAAAATTGAAGTTTTAGATAAGTATTATAAACGTATTAATTTAATATTGTCGAAAAGTCAACACAATAGACCTCTTCACAACGATTTATACACAGCAAATATTATTAAGAGAACATCAGATAATAAAATATTTTTTATAGACTGAGAATATGCTTCAATGGGCGATAAACACTTTGATTTAGCTTATTTTATAACCGGATCTTTTTTAAATAAAGAACAAGAAGAAATATTTTTGAATAGATACGAATCGTATTGAGAAGAATATTTAATACAACAAAAAATACTTATATATTATTTAATAATTTTATGAATTAATGTTCAAGATGTTAAACCATTCGATGATAAACCGTCTATAATAAAATTGGAAGAAACAGTAAAAGAGTTTGAATATAAAAAGTTAAACAACTTATTTAAAAAATAAAAATAAAAATCTAGATATTTTTAAATCTAGATTTTTAAAATACCAATTTTATTATAATTTATCAATAATTTCTTTAAATTCGTTAACACGTGATTTTGCATAAGCAACACGATCACCGTTGATTAGATCCGGCATTTTTGTTCCATTAACTTTTATGAAGTTAATAGTTTTTGCACCTACAAATTTGAAAGCTGAACGTAATCATTGATTTTGTAATGATTCTGTTCCTTCTGCTTGAGGACCACCTTGTGAACTAACGATAACAACATTTAAATTGTTTAATAATCCAACTGGATTTCCGTCTTTTGATAATTTATATGAAAAAGTTTTATCAGCAACAGCAATTGCATCTATAAAGTTCTTAACAAGTGTTGGAACTGTAAAATTAACAACTGTAGATGATAATACTAATAAATCTGTTTCTTTTAATTTGTTTATTCATTTATCTGAATTAACATCAGCGTAAAATGATGGAAAATGTGTTTGTGATAAATGTGTTTTATCAAATTCTGAACCTGATAAATTAATTCTTTCAGGGTTTTCTACAACCTTTTCAAATTCGTTTAATAATGTTGTTGTGTATGATCCTTCGTTTGTGAAGAATGCACCGTCTAAAAATAATACTTTTTTCATTTAAAATCCTTTCATTTTTAATAATTAAATTATACATAAAAAAATAAAAAAACACATAAAAAGTATCTTTTTAATGTATTTTTTACATCTTTTCTTATTTTAAGGTATTATTAACATTTTTTACAAAATCATAATTTGTTTTATCTTTTATATCTTCAAAAACTTTGTTAATCTTTTTATTATCACTTCTGCCTAAATCAGGAATAATAATATTTATTTGAATTCTTAAATCACCAGTTCTTGTTGAGTTCATCATACCTTTTCCGGGTATTTTTATTATCTTACCATTTGAATATGATTTTTTCATCTTAATTCTGGTTAAACCGTGTGGAGTAGGTACATCAACTTCATTTTCCATGAAAATATCAATAAATGAAACGTCAAAGTTTAAATATAAATCTAATCCATCACGTTTAAAATAAGGATGTTCTTGAACATATATTTGTAAATACAAGTCTCCTGGTCTTCCGCCGTTATAACCTTTCTCTCCAAAACCTTCAGCTTTTATAACTAAATTATTAGATGCTCCTTTTGGTATAGATATATTAACAACTTTTGAACTTTTTGTATATTTTTGACCTTTACATAAAGTACATTTATCTGTTATTATTTTTCCTAGACCATTACATGTCGAACAGACAACTTTTTGTATTTGTCTACCAAAAAAAGAATTAAATTGTTTTGTTTCAGCACCTGTACCATTACATGTTGAACAAGTTTTATAAGAACTTTTATCTTTTGCACCTGTACCAGAACATTGTAAACACAATTCGTATTTATCTAATTTTTCCTTAAACTGAACACCATTAAACGCTTCCATAAAAGTAATAGTTTTATAAGCTTGTTTATCATTTCCTTTTCTAGGCTCGTTACTATTTCTTTGACTTCTTCTAGAGTTGAAACCACCACCAAAAATATTTTCGAAGATATCTTCAAAACCTCCGAATGAAGATTCGTCAAAACCTCCTGCTCCAGCTCTTCCTTGTGCAGCATCAGCTCCATATTGGTCATATATCTTTCTTTTCTCATCGTTAGATAAAATCTCGTAAGCCTCATTAATTTCATGCATTTTTTGGTCACTTGTTCCATCTTTCAATTTATCAGGGTGATATTTTTTAGCTAAACTTCTATATGCTGTTTTTATTTCTGCTTGTGTTGCGTCTTTTTTTACACCTAATGTTTCATAATAATCTTTTTTACTCATAATCTAAATTTTAGCATAATAATAATTTATTTGCTAATAAATAATATATATTAACTAAAAAAGGGTATAAAAAAAGCAGCTCCCTATTTTCACCAAGTGGCTATCGTCGGCGTAAAGAGGCTTAACTACTGAGTTCGGAATGGTATCAGGTGGACCCTCTTGCTATTGCTACTGATAATAGTATACACTATAAATTTAAAAACCAAAAAAATTTTTATTTTTTTTATTATTTTAATTTGATTACACAAAGCGAAAATATTTTGAATATGTCAAAATAAACGATCATAGTAAATGTAAAGATATAATTTTCTAATTTTGTTATTAATTTCTTTTTACTTATATATATTGTTCTAATTGAACACTTCACTTCATTCGTCGATTAAAATTATGATATTAAATTTTAAACGATTTTTTGATTTGTATTGGATGAAATCACTTCCTTTTTATATTAATATACAAAATAAGATAAGAGGGAAGATAATAATATGCAAAGTATTCCTTAAAAATAAAATTTTAAATTTTTACTTGATCTTTTTATATATGTTTTATGTTACAAGAAAAAGTTTAAACTTTGTTTTTATAACAAGTAATTTTGCAAGTGATTAAAACCTAAAAGAGAGATATTAAATAATTTTTGTATAATTAAAAATTAATTATAATTCTTGTTTGAGGAGACATATGGATAAAAAACTAAAACATTTAACTGAGTTGCAGTACAAAGTAACTCAAGAAGGTTATACCGAAAAACCTTTTGATAATTTATATGACAAACATTTCGAAAAAGGGATTTACGTTGATATAGTTGATGGTACACCATTATTCATATCAACAGATAAATTTGATTCAGGATGTGGTTGACCAGCCTTTAGTAAACCTATAAATAACGAAATTATAAAAGAACTAGAAGATAATTCATATAACATGAAACGCACTGAGGTCAAGTCAAAAAATGCAAATTCTCACCTAGGACACGTTTTTTCAGACGGACCAAAAGAATTGGGTGGTTTAAGATATTGCATTAACTCTGCATCTCTTAAATTTATACCTTTTGAACAAATGGATCAAGAAGGTTATTCAGAATACAAAAAATACGTTAAATAATTCTTAACGTATTTTTTGTATTCTTTCTTTATTGAAATTAAGTAAAAAATAACATATAATTTAGTTATGATAAAAAACCAATATGATGCAAATAGTATTACAAAATTAGAAGGATTGGACCCAGTTAGAAAACGTCCTGGAATGTATATCGGAGGAACCGATGTAAATGGATTACATCACCTAGTATGAGAAATAGTCGATAACGCTATTGACGAATCTCTTTCAGGTTTTGCTAACCATATAAAAGTTATATTACGAAAAGATGGTTCGGTATTAGTTTCAGATAACGGTAGAGGTATACCTGTTGATAAGAAAAAAGGTGAAAACAAAACCGCAGTTGAAATTGTATTTACCGACCTACATGCGGGTGGTAAATTTAATTCTGGTACATATAAAACCGCAGGTGGTTTACACGGTGTCGGATCAACGGTAGTTAATGCTTTATCTACCAAACTAATTGTAACTGTTTCAAGAGATAAAAAAATATATAGAACAGCATTTGAACAGGATAAAATAATTGAAAGAACACATGTGATTGGAAATTCAAAAGAAAACGGAACGACTGTAGAGTTTTGGCCAGATTATAAAATTTTTAAAAAGGCTAAATTAAACATTCATACAATTTCTGAAAGATTACAAGAAAGTGCTTTTTTAGTTTCTAACTTAAAAATTGAGGTTTTAGAAGAAGAAACTAATTTTCACGAAATATATCAATATAATAACGGAATTAATTCTTTTTTAAATTTTATAAACGATGGTAAACAATATCTCACAAATCCCGCTTCTTTTAAAGAAGAAAAAAAAGATATTGAAGTAGAATTCGGATTTCAATGAACAGATTCATACTCAAATGTAGTGTTAAGTTTTGTAAATAATGTTAAAACAAGAGATGGTGGAACTCATATTAAAGGACTTGAGAGAGGGTTATTAAAAATAATAAATGAATATGCTCAAAAAGAAGGTTATTTAAAAAATAAAGCTAATTTTGAGTTGAACGATATCAAAGAGGGTTGAACTTGTATTTTATCAGTTAAAATACCTGAAAACATCCTCGAATTTGTGGGTCAAACAAAAGATAAATTAGGTACACCTGAAGCAACCGGTGTTGTTGAGGATATAGTTTATAAACATATAGGTCTCTGGCTTTATGAAAATAAATATCAAATGAACCGCGTTTTAGATAAAATCAAAAACGCGTATGAAATTAGATTACAACAAAGAAAACTTAAGGATGATGCGAGAGTTTCCAAAAAGAAATTAAAAGAAAAAAGCGTAATAAGCGATAAATTAACTCCTGCAACGTCAAATAAATCATCTGAAAAAGAATTATTTTTAGTCGAAGGAGACTCTGCTGGAGGTTCTGCTAAAAGTGGGAGAGATCGTAAATTTCAAGCTATCTTACCTCTACGTGGTAAAGTAATTAATGCTGAAAAAAGTCAAGCATTAGATTTACTTAAAAATAACGAAATAATAACCATTATAAACGCTATTGGTGCCGGGTTTGGTAGTGATTTTGATGTTAACAAATCTAATTATAATAAAGTTATTATAATGACCGATGCTGATACTGATGGTTCCCATATACAAATATTATTATTAACTTTTTTCTATCGATTCATGAAACCTTTAGTAGAAAAAGGGATGGTTTATATTGCCATTCCGCCACTATATAAAATTACTAATAAGACCAAAAAAACAATACAGTATGCTTGAGATGATGAAGATTTAAATAGGATAATTGAAAATCAAAAAAATATAGAATTACAAAGGTATAAAGGTTTAGGTGAAATGAACGCAGATCAATTGTGAGACACCACAATGAATCCTGAAACACGTACATTAATAAAAGTTACAATAGAAGACGCTAGTTTAGCAGAACGAAGAGTAAGTACTTTCATGGGTAAAGATGCTTCAAAACGTAAAATATGAATTGATAAAAATGTAAACTTTACACAAGAAGATACTGAATTTATGGAAAAAATGAAAAACATAAATTAGAGTGATATATTAAAATGCACTCTTTTTTTACTTTTAATTCCGTTAATAAATATATACATAGTATAATAAAATTAGGAAACGAGGTCAAATGACATTTAAAAAACTTTTTAAAATAATTGGTTTAACTATTGCTAGTTCTAGTTTACCAATTATCGCTATATCTTGCAATAGTTCAAAAGAAGATAATTTAGAAAATAAAGTATCTAAAAATAAAGAATCAAAATCAACAACCGAACAATCAAATACACCAGAATCTAATTCAACTAGCGAAGAAACAAAAGAATCAAACGAAGATAATTTAAATATTTCAAAAAAATATGTGTACGATGATACAAATGATTATTATAAAAGCGCAGATGGTTTATCAGGCCAAGAATTACTTAATGAAATAACTAGAATTCAAAAATCACACATGAAAGGTATCGGAACTTATAACGATCTAAAAAAACTTTATAACACAACAAACGCCTTTAGAGATATTTATTTTGAAAAAGATGACACTATATTAGATGTATACTCTGAAAATCCAGACGGAGAAGATCCGTATAATTTTAAAGAATATATGACTAAAAACGGCGGGAGAGAAGGTGATGGTACTAATAGAGAACATATAATTCCTCAATCATGATTCAATAAAGAAAGTCCATTAAGAAATGATGGTCAATTTGTATGACCAACTGATATAAAAGTTAATAATAGAAGAAGTAATTATCCGCACGGTAATGTTGTTGAAGCATCTTACACTTCACAAAATGGATCTAAATTAGGTACTGATAGTCTTAAACAAACTGTTTTTGAACCTGTAGATAAATTTAAAGGAGACATAGCTAGAGCATATTTATATTTTATTGCAACATATAACGATAAAAATATCTTAAATAGAAATAGTATTTTCAAAAATAAATTCCCTTACATAGATGCATTTTTCCTAGATGTATATAGAGATTGAGATAAAAATGATACAGTAGACATCTTTGATATTACAAGAAACAATGAAACAGCAAAATTCGAAGAGATGAGAAACCCTTTTATCGATTATCCTAATTTATACGAAAATATTTTTGGTGAAAATCCTAAACCATTCCATAATAAGGGTGTTTTAGTTTCAATTCATGAATAATACGTTAATCGTATTATTTTTTAATCTAAAAAATAAGTAAATATATTATTATAAACTATTTTGTTTTAATTTAAAAAAATGATTAAAAAAGGTAAAAAATATGAAAAACAATAAAAAATAATAAATTTTTAGCATTTTCGGTGTGAATATTATATAATAATGTTCCAAGCTTAGCAATAGGTTTGGTACATTCCTGGCTAATTCTTACATAATAATTAGTCATAGTTTAAAAATTTAAAATATTTTAGTTTTTCTTTCTTGTTTATTTTTAAAGGTCAAATACTCTCTCTTTCTCGCCTTTATAAATTTCAAATAAAATAATAGTAATTATTATTACTCTTTTTCCTTAGTTTTTAATTAGTCAGGAATTGTAAACAGTATTTACATTTTATTAATAAGCTCCTTTAATTAGGAGTTTTTTTAAAACCCACTCATTTTTAATATGAGTGGGTTTTACATCTACATTTTAGAGATTAAAGTTCTATAATCTTGATAAATTTGAGAAATACTTTCATCTTCAAACGAAGCCTTTATAACTTTCGATAAAAATTCTGAAAGAGAAATTATTTCTAATTTTGTAAATCTTGATGCTAATTCATAATTATCAATACTATCTGTAATAATTACTTTTTCGACATTTGGGTTGTTTTCAAACATTTCAAATCCTTTTGTGAAAATTCCATGTGTTGCAGCTACAACAACTTTTTTTGCACCATTTTCCTTTAATGTATCAACAGCCTTCAAAATAGTTCCACCTGTATCAATAATATCATCAATAATAACGGCATTTTTATTTTCTATATTACCAAGAATACCCATAACCTCAGTTTTATTTACGTCGGTTCTTCTTTTATCAATAATACAAATTTGAACAGTGTCAGCAATTAATTCTGCTAATTTTCTTGCTCTAACAGTTCCACCGTGATCCGGAGAAACAACAGTGAATTTTTCTTTCATATCTTTAAGTGCAATAGCAATAGGATATTGCCCTTTTAAATCATCTACAGGTATATCAAAAAAACCTTGTATTGATGGGTTATGTAGATCTACACATGTTATCTTTGTTGCTCCTGCAGTTTGTAATAAATCAGCCATTAACTTAGCACCTATTGGTTGTCTACCACTTGCTTTACGATCTTGCCTTGCATAACCATAGTAACTTAAAATAATATTAATAGATTTAGCGCTTGCTCTTTTTAATGCATCAATAAAAAGTAATAATTCAATTACATTTTCGTTTACTGGTCTGCTAGTACTTGCGATCACAAAAACATCCCTATTTCTTACAGTTTCACCCGGAACTAACATTGTTTCTCCATCTGCATAAACTGTTCTTTCAACTTTTGAAAGTGGCAACTGTAGTAATTCTGAAACTTTAGTTGCTAACTTAGTAGAATTATTCATTCCGAATAATACACAATCTTTTTTATTCATTTACTTCTTTTTATTCCTTTTTCTTAATATTACAACTATATTTTACAATAAAAGCAAAAAATAAACGCAACTTTATAAAATAGTTACGTTTATTAATTATTCTTTTCAATCTAATAAATTTGGATGGGTCGGATTGCTGTTTATAGTTTCTCCGGTTATCTTACCATTTCTTACATGTATAACTTTATCAGCTATACGCTCTATATATTGGTTATGAGTAACCATAACTATTGTAATTCCATACTTTTTATTAATATCATATAAATAACTTAAAACTAATTTAGTAGTTTTATCATCTAGAGCACCGGTAGGTTCGTCTGCAAAAATAATATCTGAATTTTTAGAAAGAGCTCTTAAAATAGAAATACGTTGTTGTTGACCACCAGACATTTGTGAAGGATATTTATTTTTTACATCTTCCATATCAAAATCTTTAAACAATTGGTCAATATTTAATCTTTTTTCTTTGTTTTTTTGCAAATAAGCCCCTGTTTCAACATTATCGTAACCAGATAAATTTTGTAATAAATTATAGTTTTGAAATATAAAACTAACGTTTTTTCTTCTAAATAATGTTAATTGTAAATCGCTTAAATAAGGTAGGTTTGTATCAGAAACAATAATGTTTCCGCGAGAAGGACGATCTAAACCACTAATTAAATTTAATAATGTCGATTTACCTCCTCCTGATTTACCAAAAATCATTACAAATTCACCTTTATTAATACTTAGAGAAACATTTTTCAAAACACGAGTTACGGTGTTACCTGATAAATAATATTTACTTACGTTTCTAACTTCAATTATTTTACCTGGGTCATTTTTTAATGTTTTGAATTCATCTTTAGGTCTTCTTTTATTTGCTGCCCTATTAAGCTTTCTTGCAATTGCTCGATCAACAATCATTTTTGAATTCTTAGAATCTGAATCAAGAACTTCAAAAACATTTTTACGAGTAATTTTTTGATTTAAATTTTTTTTAGAAACAACAATAGGTTCTGAAGTGTTAATCTCTGAAGTTGATTCTATATTTTTATCGTTTTTTTCAGTCATTATTTTCCTTTCAATAAGTCAATGGCTTTTATTCTATTTATATTAAATCATGATAAAACAGCTGTAAGCACAAATATGCTTAATACTACCGTGCTTGTTAATAATATATTTAATGGCGACAATATTAGTGGAATTGAAATTGATGCCGCTGTAGTTAAGAAGGAAGTGAATACTACCATCATACCAAAAGCAATTGGCAATGATATTAAAATTGAAATTATTATAAATGGCACATAAATACCAAAGAACATTTTTATTTTTTCTTTACTGTTGTAACCTAAAATAGATCAAATAGCAATATTTTTCTCATTTTCATTAATTAATATTGTTGAAATAATAATTAATATTATTATAGAAATAATAAAACTTAAAGACGAAACAATTGTAACAATTGTCTGAACTGTTTTTGCAATATTTAAAGTAAATGATACTTCAATATCTTTAGAATCTATTGTATAGGCCGACGGAACATAAAGTTTATCCTCAAAAATATTTGCAAACTTTTCAATAGAATCAGCGGCCGCTGTTGTTTTTACTCTATTATATACGGATGCAAAATTATCGGTTTTTTTATTAAAGTTTGGATCTAAAAATTTTACAATATCATAAATATCATATCCTAGTGAAACCATAGCACTATCTACTAAGTTATTTGGTAATACTTCCTTAGAACCAAAAATACCATCAAATAAATCGTTTAAATCTTGTTGTGTTAATGATTTTGTTGAAAATGAATTAGCACTAGGTGAATAACCACTTAAAGAGTATAGCCCTGTAGACCATAATAATTGAATAGGTAATTTATGTCTAGATAAGATACCATTAAATTTATAATCTTCTGGATTTAAGTTACTAATTAATGATGCATATTTAGTATTTTTTATTTTTTCAAATTTTGAATCCACTAAATCTGTGATTCCAGTAATTTTATCCGCTGCATATTTAGGAATAATAAATTCATTATTGATATATGTTGGATTAATTGCATAAACTTTAAATTTATAATTATTTAATTGTTCTTCTACAGGTTTATTTAACAATTCATTGAATTTTGAAGTATATCTATTTGTTGTGTTTAAAACCTTTAAATTAACGATATCTCCAATATCCAATTTATATTTTTCTTTTGAAACATAATTAATAATTAAAGGTATTGGTTTAGAAACGTCTTTACCTTGATTTTCAAATATTTTATTAATATCAACAAGTAAATTAGAATCATTTTGATCTATTATTTTAATTTGCTTGCTATCTTCATTATAACCATATAATTTGATTTTTTCATCATTAATAACACTATCGACATAAGTGTATATCTCATCAAATCTTTTGTCAAAATAAATACCATTAAACGAAACCATAAAATCAAAATCTTTATTTATTTTATAAATTTCGTTATACGCATTGACTAAAAATTCACGATATTCGTCTCTGTATTTTGATGTAGTTATATTTTCATGTGTGTAAGCTTTTTCTACATCGTTTCATTTCATGTAGTAAAACTTACCTTTAATTACATCATTATTATCTGGAACATAAAGGAAAAAGTTTTTAATACCTTTTTTTCTAGTTTTTTCAACATCAACTTTAGGTGTATCATTTGCATTTTGTTGTTCTTTAAAAACAATATCTTTTTGTGTCAACATTAATGCATACCCAACATTATCATGCGATTTTATAACTCTAGATTTTTGAGAATCAGGTAATGAATTATAAACAACTTCAAAAGGATTAATAGAGACTGCCGAATCAACTGTTATATTAACAGAGAATTGGGTAATTAGGTGACCATCAAGTGGATTAGGGATACCGTTTTTGTTTATACCATCTTTATTTATGTTTATCTCTTCAGAAACACCAGATTTGAAATAATCAGCATTGTATGAACTAATTTCTTTAACATCACCGACTGGAACATAAATATTATTACCAATATTTTGAGGATCTATCGTATTAATAGGACCGCCTTGATCTGTCGGTGAAACTAAATCAAATTTATAATTATATGATCTATTTTTGTAGGTATCTTGAATAGATTTTTCAAATACACCAAATGTTGCAAAACCAAACGTTGTGGTTATACTTGCTAAAACAACACTTATACCAAATGAAGTTAATTTTCAAAAACTATTCAACACTAAAGAGGCTCCAAATTTAGTTTTAACGCTTCGTCCTTTAAATAATGAAATATATTTTTTATAAAATTCACCAGTATTTAATTCTACTATTCCGGACATTAAATCAATTGATTTATATCTTAAAGAACGCAGAGAAATAGTAATTATTAAAAGTGACATAGATAATAAAGGAACAACAATGTTAACTATTAATGATAAAGGTGAAAAATCAAGAGTTTCTATTGGTATTGTTCAATAATTTTTAAGTATTTTTAATGAAACTGATTGCATTAAGAAACCAGTTATATATCCAAGTAAATTACCAGTAAAAATTGTAAAGAACGCAAAAACTACCATAGAAGCAGATATTTCTAAAGGTGTATAACCTTGAGCTACTAATATACCAATAACTTTATTTTTATTTGATATATATCTTTTAATAATAAATACTATCGATACCACAACAAGTGTTATCAAAATAATTAATAGTATAGTAGAAACCTTTGAAACTGAGTTGATTATAACTTCAATAGCGGTAATTCTAATACTACGCTCAGGATTGATTGGATCTAGCTCATTATAAAGAAAGACTCTTTGTAAATTAACAGTATTATCAATTTTTGATTGAACAAATATTTCTAATTCATTTTTAAGTTCTTCATTAGTTAGCCCACTTAGATTAGTATCATTTTTAACTGTTAAATATTCTTTAACTAAATTACCAGCATTCGCTTTTCTAATTCTATCAAAACCTTTATCGTTAACGTAAACTATCGCTTGATCTTCGACATTCAATTGAATATTATTTTCATCTTGAATAGGGTATAGATAATCAAAAGTTATATCATCACCTACAATTATATATTTAGAACCATTGATGTTTAATAAATATTTATCAGGTAATGAGTTAACAAGTTCTAATAATTCAATTGGATCTTTAGGAATAAAACCGTTATAAATTTCTTTATTATTTCTAGATAAGAAAGCGTAATTTACTTTTGCTAAATATGATGATGGTTGATCAAAAACAAGTATATTATTGATTTTTGTCAAGGAGGTTATTGAATTAACTAATTTAAATATATCATCAACTAAATGAAGTTCAAAAATATTATATAACTCTGGATTTTTGTTTGTCTTATTAATTAAATCAACAAATAAGTCATTATCCAAGGCAATACTGTAAGTTAAATCACTTTCAATAGTAGGAATAATAACGTTTTCACTGAAAAAGGAATTTATAAATTTGTACGTTGACTCTTCCCCTTTTGAAAGTAATTCTTCTAAGTCAATTGTTTTATTAATCAAGAAATATCCAATATTAGAGTTATTGATTGCGCCTTTATTATCTCTACTTACGTCTGTTAATAATCATAAAACAACTTGTGGGTATTTTAATGTTAATAAAGGATTTATTAAAACATCTGAAATCCCAAGTTTTTCAATAGAATTAAATTTATATTCAGAGTTTAATAATTTATTGATTTTGTCTATATTCTCATAAATATATTTATTTGAAAAGATTTTGTGAATCAAATTATCAACAACTATAGAATGTAAATTATTATATCTTAATGTTTCGCCATCAATTTGATCGATATCACTATTTAATTTTGAGTACAATTTAGATGCACCAATATATGAAAATTGTTGTGAAAGCGCAAATTCATTTTCTTTGAAGAAAGTTTCGAATTCAGGAAATTCAATAATTAAATTAGCAAATAATTCATTTTTATATCTATTGTTTTCTTTTACAAAAAGCTCATCATTAATTTTAAAAGAATTAGATAAACCTCTTGTAATACCAAATTTAGTTTCTTCAGCTAAAGCAATATTTGCGTATGGTTCAAATAATTTAAAGGAATTAATATATTCTAAAATTTTATCATTATTAGCAAGTGATAATAATTTATCAGCAAACTCCATTTTTCTTTCGATAGTAATTTTAGAATTTTCAATTCCAAATAAATCAAATCAAATTTTAAATATTGGATAAAAATCTTTTAAGTAATTAAAAGAACCTTCTTTTAAAGTAATGAATTTACCTAAAGTTTTTGATATCAAACTATGAATTAAATTTTTATCAATATTTTGATAAAAAGCATAAAAGTTATATAAAGATGATAATGACTCGTTAAATTTACCATTTAATAAATGTTGTTTATTTAACTCAAACGAATTAACAACATCTGTTCAAACCTTTATTTTATTTTTAAATTCTGGGCTTGTAATATCTGTATCTTTGTTTCAATCAAAAATAAAATTTGCTACATTTTTATCATTGCTTGTAAGCTTTTCTCATTCAAATACTTCGTTTTTTTGAATTTTATTAATTAAATTATGTATTTGACTAAAATAATCACCTGATTCAAGCCTCGCAACTTCTGATGGATTATTTTTAGTATCAATATTCTTGTCGTTTTCGCTTAATAACCCAAGTAAATCAAAGTAATCTAGTTTTTCAGAGTCGTTTGAAGGAATTATTAAATACTCATTTTCTCCTATTTCAACACTCGAACCTTTAAAGGATAGGTTAAGCATATTAGCTATTTCTGTCTTAATACGTTTATTAGAACCTGGAAGATGAAATAAACTTTTTATAATAGAATAAATTATATCTGAAGTATTTAAGGAACCTGCTAAGTAATATCTTGTTACTTCAACATAATCATCAAATAATTTATTATATTCTGTTGCTTGTATATCAAACGGAAGTACTTTTATTTTGCTTTCCATTGTTTCTATAAATACATTTAAATCAAATAATTTAATAAAAAATTTTAAACCGTTAATTGTATTTTCAAATTTTTTCCCGTCGTTGTTATTGTTAACATCTATTAATTGGACTAAATCAATTATTTTAGATGGAATATTTCCAAATAGACTTTTACTAATATTTTTTAATGATTCTTCGTTTTTTAATAACGAAGTATCAATATTATCTAAAATATTAATCAAGCTTGTTTTTAATAATTTTTGATCTATCGACTTTAATAATGATATGACTATTTCGAAAACACTTAATTTTCTTTGTCTTACAATACCATTATTATCTGTTTCACCTTTATTATATTTGTTTTGAAAAAAATCTTCCATCTGATCAGTAAACTTAATAAAGTCAATTGATTTTATTAAGTTGATAATATTATCAATAAATAAGATTGGATCTTTTGAAATTTTTGCTATTAACGAAGTATTTATAACATCGTTTATGTTAAATTGAGAAAATAAACTAAATAAATTAAATAATTTACTTAATTCTGCCGCTACATACTCTTTTCTTATTTCTTCTGGTTGTTTATTAATGTATTCTTTTGCTTTTTGGAATATATCAATCAAAAACTTTTTGAAGTAATCACCTTTTTCATTGTGTGACATAACATAAATACCATCTAAAATCATTTTAGGTAATACTATTAAATTGATTTCACCACTTGAAAATATTTTAGCAAAATCGTTTTTATCAAAAGCTGTTTGTATAGCTTCTGTAAAAGCATAAATTGTCTCTTTCTGTATAAATCCATTTCTAACTATATCTGTTTTAAGAAAATTCTTTTCAATTTTTTCAACAGCTAATTTAAGTGTATTTTGTGTTAGAGCTTGGTTAAAAGATTCGGTTTCTGGACCTCTAAAACCAAAAGGTACATAAACATTATTTTTATAATTTGGAGAAATTTCGGCCCAAACAGGTTTGTTTATTTCTACTTTTAAGGTTAAACTATGTTTTCTTAAAAAATTTAAAAAATCTTGATATAAAATTAATCCGTCGTTAGCATATTCATCGCTATATTTGGAATTAATTCAACCAACTATTTGACCACTTTTATTATATTCTGGAGATAATAAATTAATAATATAATTATTATTTTTATCTTTTGATAAAGATATACCAATTTCAGCGAAAACATTATATTGATCAAATCCTAAATTAGCGTCATTTCTATAAAAAGCTAATTTATAAACTTTTTGTTTTACAACATTAACTTCGTTATTCAATTTATTAACAAAAACTACATTGTCAAAAGAAAAATCCGGACTAATATATTCATTATGAGGCAATATATTATCAAAAGATTGCTTAATAATTACAGAAGCAACATAAGGTGGTATTTCTTTACTTCTAAAATATTTAGCTATATCTTCTGAAATATTGTTTATTGGTGTAGGTTTTGATTGTTCATTTACTAATAAATCGTTATTATTTTGTATTCCATCAATCGTTCTGTTTGAATCTCCTAAATTCACAAAATGATAAACTTTTTTACCCTCGTTGTCATTAAATGAATCTATTGTTATCGATTCTCTAATACCTATATTTTGCGATGTTACCTTTTTTTCTGCAAAATTATAAATTTCTTTTTTTACAATTTCTAAGGCTCCGTCTTTAATTTTTTGAATCGCGTTTTTAGCAACATCTTTATCGGTTAGCTTAGTATATATATCATTATTTAAAGTGGGTATTTTTTCAATTTGTAAAATAGTTTTATACTCTCTTAAACTTCCGTAATTAGAAAAGTCTTTATTAAATAAAGAGAATTTAAAATTTTGAGGTTGTAATGATGGTTCTGATAATGTTATATTTTTAGTATTAATTTCATCGTAAGAAATATTTGGATATTGTTCACTAAGTAAAGTCATTTTATCAGATAGTTTTACTTGACCATTGTCATTATAATAATTTGATGTATAAACTAAAATTTCTTTGTTTCAGTATGAAAATTTACTAAAATCTAAAGGTAATTGTCCGCCATTTTCTATAATCAAACTTTCAACATAACTTTTATAAGCACCACTTCACTTATCCGCACTACCTTCAACAAAAGTTGTTTCATATAATTTTCTATTATAAAATGTCTTTTTTGTTAATTTAACTGCTCATTCAAGTGGTATTACGTATTCTTGTCCTTTTTTAAAAGTAATCTTTTCTTTTATAAAATAATTTACAGAATCACTACCAAAAAGATCCGCATAATTAATATTTTGTTTTAAATTTGTTGAATCGTAATCGTTCTCATTTGCGGGCTTGTTATACAATTGTGGTGATATACTATCATCAATCATATAAACATAATCACTATTTTTAGATTTTTTTAATCCTAATAATTGTAGCGTCTTATCTTTATCAAGTCTTATGACTTGAACCGTCTCATCTCACTGATCTTTCTTCAAAACGTCAAATGTCATTTCGTGTGTATCAGGGTTAATAAACAATGATTGTAATTGAGAAAATAAATACCCTTCAGGATTGCTTGAAATTAATAAAACGTCAGATAAAGTATATTGTTTATCAAAACGAAATTCTTTATTGGTATTTATTGTTTTTGTCTTAGTTGATGGAACAAAACTACCGTTTGAGTCAACAGAATAAAGAGGATATGTTATATCATTTTTAAATACTAATTTTTTGTCATTTTCTGAATAGTCTAAATATAATAAGTCTTGGGACTCATTTGAAAGTTCAGAATTATAACTATTAATCAAATTTTTAAAATCATGACTTAGTAAATATTTGTTTCTTAAATTTACATCTATTTGGTCATTTTGAAAATTATTTAATTTAATATATTTTTGGTTAATTAATTCAAAATTAATAGCATTACTTTGTTCGGTAGAATTTTTTTCTTCGTACCGAATTGATTTATCATAACTAGGTCCACCCTCAGATCTTGTTAGACCATTAATAAAATAACCATCATTAAAAGCATTACCATTAGTAGGTAAATTTAAGTCTACTGTTAAATCATGTTTTTTTGAAACTGCTTTATATTTATCAAATTGCTTTTGAATACCTTTAGAAGTATCATTAAGCATAGTGAAAATAGCTGAAGTTAAGAAAATAAGTATTGTTAAACCCGCTACTGTAATTTTATTTTTAAATAGCGACCTAAAAACTTCTCTAAAAAGTTTAATCATATTTCTCCTTTTATAATGATAGTTTAAATTATATATATTTTTCTAATAAATTTAATAGTAATAATAAGGTGTAAAAAAAGAGGTGTTCAAACCTCTTTTTTATTCTTTTATGCCTTGTGTGTAGGCTTATAAGTTTAAACTTTAATTATTATTATCTTCTGACCTATCACTTGTGGTTTTTATTAATTCGTCTAAACTTAGTGTATTTTCTTCATTTATAGACTCTTCAGAAACTGTTTCAGGTAATTTAAGATTCTTAGCTATATAATCAATTTCTTCGGCTATAATTGTTTCTTTTTCAAGTAATGATGTTTTTATCAATTCTAAAAGTTCCATATTTTCATTGATAATTTTATGAGCATGATTTTGTGCTTCTAAGATAATTTTTCTAATTTCTAAGTCAATTTCATGGCTTATTTGATTTGATAAACTACTATTTGTGGCTAAAGTTTTCCCTAAGAAAGGACTACCTTCTTCGCTTTGATATTTAATTGGTCCTAAGTCACTCATCCCAAACTCTGTAACCATTCTTCTTGCTATATTTGTGGCTTTTTCTATATCATCAGATGCACCGGTTGAAATTTTATTTTTACCATAAATAATCTCTTCAGCTGCTCTACCACCCATAAAACTTGCTATCGAAGCAAGCAACTCTTCTTTAGAATAGTTGTATTTTTCGTTTTCGGGCATCATAAGATTATAACCACCAGCCTGACCTCTAGGTATAATAGTAATTTTTTGAACTTTGTTTCCACCGGGTGTTTTTAATCCAACAACAGCATGTCCGGCTTCGTGATATGCAACAGAAGTTAATTCTTCCTTTGTAATTGTTCTTGATTTTTTAGCAGGTCCTGCCATGACTCTATCAATTGCTTCATCAATTATTGATAAAGTTATCAAATTAGTTTTTTCTCTAATAGATAATAAGACCGACTCATTTATTACGTTTTCTAATTGAGCACCCGAAAAACCTGGTGTTCTTTTAGCAATATTTTTAAAGTCAATATCTGGAGAAAATCTTTTCCCTTTAGCGTGTAATTTTAAAATTTCAGCTCTTTCTGATACATCAGGTAAACCAACTGTAATTACCCTATCAAAACGACCTGGTCTAGTTAAAGCCGGATCTAAAACGTCAGTTCTATTTGTAGCCGCAACGAATAATAATCCAGAATTTTCCTTTATACCATCCATTTCAACTAACAATTGATTAAGTGTTTGTTCTCTTTCGTCGTGGCCTCCACCTATACCAGAACCACGAGTTCTACCGATAGCATCTAACTCATCAATAAAAACAATTGCAGGAGAATTTTTTCTAGCTTCCGCAATAACTTGTCTAACTCTTTTTGCACCCATTCCAACAAAAAGCTCTACAAAACTAGATGCAGAAACAAAATAAAATGGAACGTTAGCTTCACCGGCGGTAGCTTTTGCTAATAGAGTTTTACCTGTCCCTGGAGGACCACCTAAAAGAATTCCGCGCGGCATTCTAGCACCAGATTCTTCATATTTTTTTGGAAATTTTAAGTAGTCTACTATTTCAGAAATTTCTTCAATAGGCTCTTTGTTCCCTGCTACATCACTAAATTTTTTATCTGATTTGATTATTTGGGCAGGACTTTTATCACCAAAAGCTCCTCCGCCTTGACCGTTCATTGATCTCATTTGATATCTAGTTAATAACACAATTGCACCTATTAAAATCAAAGTCGGTACTAAAGATATAAAGAATGAACCTCACATACTTTGGGACGGAGTTTTTACTGATGATAAACCAATTAATGATTCGGAAGTTTTTGATAAGACTTCACTATTAGCACCTAAAAATGAATTATTAATTAATTCTGAAGATTGAGTATCAGAACCACCTAAAACAATTTTAAGCAAACTCAAAGATCCGTAAGTTTGAAAAGTTTTTAAACCTAATTGTCCATCATTAAAGGACCCTATTATTGTATTTTCGAATTGGTTTACGTTTATACCAATAAAATATTTGTCGTCACCTTCATTTGCAGCTGCTTCTTTAAGCTTATCAGCTAAAGCTGTAAGTGAAATTTGTTCGTATTTTTGACCAGAAGTCAATTGACTTCAAACAAAATAAATAATAATGCCTAAAACAACAACGAACAAAATACCTGTTCATATTTTTTTATTTCTCATTTATTCCTTTCATATATGTTATTTAAATTATAGAGTTTTTTATAAATAATTTTCAATTTTTTTTACTCAAATAAAAATTATTATTTAACTTATAAATTTTATTATTTGTTTTAGATAAAATAAATTTTATAATACTATTTATCTTCTGATTCGATAAATTTATTTCATGATTATTTTCGTTTAAGAATTTAAAAAGAACTTCATGTTTATATTTTAATGACCTAAAAAAATCAATTGAAAAATCTTTCTTTTCTCATTCATAATATTCTTTGTATATTTTGTATTTTTTAAACTTTAAAAATGAATTTTTAAAAATTATTTTGGCTAATAAAAATAATTTGTAAATTTTATATTTCTTTTTTAATACATTTCTTATTTTATTACGTGAGTATTTATTTGTTAAATTTGTACAATCAATATGAAAAGGAATTTTTTTAGATAGACATTTATTTTCTATTGTACTTTTAAAATACTTAAACAATAACGGTCTAATAATATTCATTCCATAAATATTATTTGTTCTTTTTATTCCGTAATATAGTGGTTTTCTACCACTATTAATTTGTAATATAGAAGTTTCTAAAAAGTCATCTATATTATGCGCAACTAATAATACATCACATTTTTTCTTATCATAAATTTCTTTAAAAAATGAGTACCTTTCATTTCTTGCTCATTCTTGAAAATTTCCTGAAATATAATCTTCCTTTTTTAATTCAAGAATTTGTAAATCTATATTGTTATCGAAACAAAAATTTTTAACTATTTTTTGGTCCTCATAACTATCTTTTCTTTGATTATAATTAACGTGTGCTACAACAACGTTTTTGTTTTTAAATTTATTCAAAAGAAACATACTATCCGGGCCGCCAGAAACAGCAATTAAATATTTTTTATTTTTTGTTAACATTGAATTTGTTCATTATTGTATAAATATCATTAAAACCAAAAGAAATTGCTGTTTCAGCCGCTAAATCAATAATAGGTAAAATTTTTTCCATTTCGCTTGAAGAAAATTTACCTAAAACAAAATCTTTAAGTTGACCTTGATGAGGAGCATTAATACCAATTTTCATTCTTTTAAAATCTGAGGTACCCAAATTATCTATAATGCTTTTAACACCATTATGACTGCCTCCACTACCACCTATTTTTATTGTTGCTTTTGATAAATCATAATCTTTATCATCATGAATAATCATAATATCAGTACTATCTATTTTGAAAAAATTCTTTAATTGTTGAACGAAAGTACCTGATAAATTCATATATGTCATAGGCTTTGCAATAACTATGTCATCAACTTTAACAAAAACTCCGTTAAATTTTTCTTTGTTTAATTTAACATTTAATTTTTCACAAATTCTATCAATAATTAAAAATCCAACATTATGTCTAGTATATTTATACTCTTCTCCTGGATTTCCTAAACCAACTATTAATTTCATTATTCCTCCAAATCTAAAAATTCTTGCATATTTGTTATTTTATGTTCTTTTTTTGAAAACCTGTTAACAAAAATTGATGAATAAATATTATCATTAAGCGCAAAAATAGTTAAATCTTTTTTTGCTCTAGAAACAGCGGTATAAACAAGCTTTCTGTTGAGCATTCCTGAATGTTCTTTATAAACCACAAAAATAACAGATTCATTTTCACTTCCTTGAAATTTATGTACGGTTATAGCATATGCTAAATTAATTTCTGCCGAAAAATCTTCTTTAGTATATTTAACATCTATTTCTTTTTCACCGATTTTAAATTTAACAAAAATTTCTTTTTCTGCTTTAGTTTCATCAATATAACTAATAACACCTAAATCACCGTTAGAAATGCCTATTTCGTTTTTGTTAACTAGTTGTATCACTTTATCTCCGACTTTATATTCAATAGTTTCTCCATTAATTTTAGAAACATGAACAACCTCTCCGTTTGGATTATATTTATTTTGAATAGCTTTGTTAATAGAATTAATACCAAAACTACCTCTATAAATAGGACACAATATAACTGTATTAAAAATTCCATACTTGTTAACTTTTTCAATAAATAATGATGATAAATCATCAAAAGGTTTTTTACTATTTCAAACGTTAACTTGATTTCCTGTAAAACCTTTCGCTATATATTCAATCCACGAATCAGAAAAATTATAAACAAATTCTTTATACGTATTTTCCGGATTTAGTAATAATTTTTGTTTATAATATTCAATAATTTCTCTGTCAGAAATAAACTCTATAAGTTTCTTGTTTATGAAAAATTTAAAAAAATCGATAAAATAAGGGTTTTTCAAATCTCCTAAAGCATTTATAAAATTTATATAATTTTTTATCTCTTCGGAATCACTTCGATAAATTTTGTTTAAGAAAACACATGGTATTTTCTTGCTTTCAATTAAATCATTTAAAATCACACCCGGTCCGATTGCAGGCAATTGATTAGAATCACCTATTAATATTAATTTTTGTAAATTGGAACAAGCTCTTAAAATTTTATAGAAAATATTAATATTCACCATGCTAAATTCATCTATAACTAAAATTTTAATATTATCAAAATCTATATCAGAAGGAACTTCCTCTTTATCATTTTTTATCTTTAAAAAACTATGTATTGTTCTGGTTGAAATTCCGTGTTTACTTGAAATATTTGAGGCTGCTCTACCCGTAGGTGCTAAAATATAAAAATCGTTTTCTTCTTTAAAATCATTTAATTTTAAGGTGCTATAAATGTGTTTTATTATTAAACTTTTTCCTGTGCCAGGCATACCGGAAATTATACTTACACCACAATCAGAAACCATTTGATATGCTATTTTTTGATCATCAGATAAATACTTTAATTCTTTTTGTGGTTCTTTTTGGAGAATTAAAACACTATTTTGATTAATAAAATTTATTTTGTCAACAATAAATTTTTCTTTCTCTCTCATTTCTATTCTTGAAACACAATTTTCTTTAATAAAAAGTTTACCATCTTTAATCTTGTTTATTATAAAACTATTGATTATTTCTTTAATTTCTATATCGCTTGATAAATTAGCAAATTTAATTACAGAAATAATCAAATCATTAATATTAATAAAAGTTGAATTATTTTCTTCCAAATTAAACATTGCGTAATCGATGTAAGCATAAATTCTCTGTTTTGAAAGGGTTTGATAACCTAAAAGTAAAGCGAATGTATCTACATCATTGATAGGTATATCATATTGTTCTCATAAATCGTATGGATTCTTGGATTTATATAACTCAATAAAATTTGGGTTCGAATCATTCTCGTGAATTTTTGTTAATAATGTAAATATTTTTTGTAAATCATTACCGAAAAAGAATTGGATGTTCTCTTGGTATTCTTTTGTGTTTTGATTAATCAAATCATTGATTTTTAGCATTTGCTTCTCGTTCTTCTTAAAATAACTCAATATCTTTTCGTAAGTATTCTTTGGAATTACTTTTAAAATTTCGATAGCTTTGCTTTCATCGAAAAAAACTTTTATAACATCTTTACCGAAAGCGTCTAATATTTTTTTACTTGTCGCTTTACCAACTGATGGTATTTTGTTAAGGTGAGTATTAATTTCAGAATTAATATCTATTTCAACTTTAACAGGAATATATTTAATCAATTTAAAATTTCTTTGTGCTTTTACAATTGTCACCTCATATTTTTTGTTTAGTTCAGGCATTTCTAATCCTGAACAATAAATCATGACATGTTCTCTTGAATTATCTTTTTTAAATTTAAAAAAACCTCAAGAGCCGTTATCTGGTCCTTTTAGTTTGTCGGTAAATTTTCCAATTAAAGTTTCGTCGTTTTTGTTTTTTGTTTCATCTTCTTTTTCGAATATCATATTATTAAATTATACATTTTTTTGTAAATTTACTTAACAAAATAAATATTGGTTTTCCACATATTTATACACATATTTATAACAAGGATAATAACATATTTATCAACATATTTTTAAATGTGTGGATAAATCTATAAAAACACTATATTATAGGCAAAAAAGTTGTTGATAACTTTATGAAAACTATGTTAATTAATTTTTACATAAATTATTAAGTTTTTAGAAAGTAAAAAAAGTTATAAAATTAGTATATGAATTTAATAAATAAATATTCAAAAGAAAACGAAGAAAACGTTTTATCAAACTATACTGAACAAGTCAAAAATTTTATGAAAGAACAAATAAATGATAATATGATTTGAAAAACTTTTATAAAAAATTTAAGTATAACTAGTTATGATCAAAACATGGTAAAAATATATATACCAAACGTCAATGAAAATATTTTAAAAGGTCATCAAAAAAACTTTGATGATTTATACCAAAAATGTATTATTAAAATTTTTGGTAATCAAGCAAAATACGAATTAACCCACATTAGTAAATCAGAAGAAACTAAAAAACTTATAAAACAAAAAATAGAAGATAGTATAAAAGCTAATATTGCTACGAAAGCAGAAAAAAATCAATTATTAAATAACTTTCAAACAAACTATACCTTTGATAATTATTTAAAACTAGATTTCAATAAAGAAGCCATAGATATATGTAAGTCTATAATAAATGACAATAATGGGTTTTATATACTATATATTTCAGGGTCATCAGGTTTAGGAAAGAGCCATTTACTACACGCTCTAGGAAACGAATTCAAGAACAATAATAAAAACGGTGTATATATAAGCCCTGAGTTATTTACAAGAAAAATTTCTGAAATGTATACAGAAAATAATTCCAAGAAGATTTCAAGTCTTTTAAATTTCTTTTCTAACTTGGATATAGTTATTTTCGACGATTTTCAAGTGTTTGCAGAAGGGCAAAAAAAACAAACAAAAAACTTTATATATCAAATACTTGATAACAGAATTCAAAACAATAAAATAACAATAATATCATCTGAAAATGAGCTATTCGAATTAGAAAATCAATTTGAAAATAAAATATATACAAGATTACAATCCGGATTAGTTACTAAAATAAACACGCCCACTGAAGAAGATATGAATAAAATGTTACTTTTCTTATTAGAACAAAGAAATTTTGATACATCCATTTTAGATAATAATTCAATAAATTATATAGTTAGAAATCATATTGGTTCTATAAGATCTTTAATAGGTGCTGCCAATAGAATAAATTTATTTAAAAGTTCTTTTAAAGAAAACGAATATGTAGAAGGTATTATTAAAAACATTTTTGAGAATGTTATAAAAAATAACGATAACATTTCTCACGAAAATATAATTAAGCACGTTGCAAAATATTATAGAGTAAGTTCAAAAGAAATATTAGGAAAATCTAGAAAAAAAGAAATAGTTATCGCAAGGCATTTATCAATAATAATGATAAAAAATATTTTAAACAAATCTTCTACGGAGATCGGTAAAATATTCAACAGAGATCATACAACTATTTTGAGTGCCTTAAATAAACTAAATGATGAGGCACAAGCTCTATCTATAAATAAAACTATGAACGAATTAAAAAAGGACATATATGGGAAAAAATAACTAGTTATTAACAATTAAATAAGTTGTGGATAACTTGTAAAAGTTAAAATAATTGTTAAAAAAGAGCATTTTTTCAACTTTTCAGTTATTTATTAACATATTAACAAAATATAATTATTTTAAAAAAATATTAAGGAGAAAACATGAATTTCACAATTAGTAAAAAAATAATAGACGAAGCAATAGAATTTTTATATTCGTTTATAGATCAAAGTGACTCTTATTTACCACAAAGAGGAATATATTTAGAATTAGATAACGAAAAATTAACATTAATAAGTACTAGTTCTTCTATTTCAGGAAAAAGAATAATTGAAGTTGATGAAAAAGATTTAAAAATAAAAAGAACAGGTAAAACACTATTAAATTCAATAATATTAAAAAATATAATTAAAAAATTTGATAAAGAAGTTACTTTTTCTGTTGAAGATAATGTTGTAAATATATTTGAGAATAAAACAAAATATACAATTACTCAATTAGATTATAATAAGTATCCTAAAATTAATTTTGAAGATACAGAGAATTCATTTGAAATAAGTTCTGAATTATTAAACAAAGTTATTAATGATGTTTACATATCAACCGCTCATTCAACAAATAACGAAAGATTAAATGTTGCTGTTTTTAGGTGTATAAATATAAGCAGTAAAAGTGATGGTTACTTAAGATTCTTATCTACTGATTCATATAGATTATCTACTGAAAAAATAAAAATTAACAAAATAAATGATATTAATATCAATATCGATGCTAAAAATTTAAAAAAATTAATAACAAAAGGTGTTCCGGAAAAAATAAATGTTTTCTACAATATTGATAAATTTGGAATTTCTTATGAAGGTTCAATTATACAAACATCAATATCAAAAATCAATTTTATTGATCTAAATAATTTATTAGAAATAAAATATAATAAAACTATTGAAATAGATAAGGATGAATTATTGAAATTAATAAATAAAGTTGTATTTCACAATACAGAAAAAGCTAAAAAATTACAATTTAGCATTTCTAAAAATTCTATAAATATTACTTTTGAAATACCCGAAATAGGAATTAGTGAAGTTTCTACTAACAAGCACAATTTAGTTGGAAAAGACTTTGAAATTGATGTTGATTATCAATTTTTAAAAGATGCGGTTTCTGTTTTATCAAGCGGAATTATAAAGTTATATATAACAGAAAATGATGATAAAATATATTTAATTTCTGAAAACGAAAAAGATAATATTCAATTAATAACACCAATTAGGAAGTTTTAATGATAGTAAAAATAAGAGATGAATCAATTAAATTAGGTCAATTTTTAAAGAAAATTAGAGAAATATCAACTGGTGGTGAATCTAAATATTTTTTACAAAATAATGATATTAAGATAAATGGTATAAAACCCGTGGGACGTTCAACTAAAATACATGTAGGTGATACTATTTGAATAAATGATACTTTAATAAAAGTTATTAAGGAAGATTAAAAGATGGATGATTTTAAAAATTTGTTTGATCTTTTTATTGAAGATAAAAATAAAGATTTTTTAATAACTATTAATTTTAATTTAATTAAAAATAAAATTAAAGAAAAGTGAATTGAATTAAACATTTTAAATTCTTTAATTAAACCCGGAAATAGAAGTATCGAAGAAGTAGAAGAAGAATTTAAAAATTTGGTTGAAAAATATAACGAAATTGTTGAAGTTTTACCTATATTACTAGGTATTACAAAGAATGAATTAAATCTATATAACAAAAAGGAGAATAAATTCGATAAAATTATTTTTAAAAAAAATAATATCGAAATAGATAAATATATGCTTTTATTTAAAGAAATAGGTTTTTTAAAATTATTTCAAAAAATCAAATTAAAAATATTATCGATTATGTTTTTGGTATATATGTTGGTTTATATAGCTCTTTAGTGAAAGTAAAAAATAAATAAAACAAAAAACTAAATACTCTTTTAAAGAAAGAATGTTTAGTTTTTTTAATATTTTAATAAAAACTTTTATATATTTTTAAATAAACAGTTTTTACTATTTTATATAATATTTTATATAAAATATTTTGGAGGTATTTATGAAAAAAATAAAAATTAAAATAAGTGATATAGAAAAATTAGAATTCATAGTTGAAGAAGATGCTAAAAAGGGAGATTATTTTACATTAAGCGATTTATTAGATAACCAACAATCTATTATAGAAAGTGCAAAATCAGATTTAATTAAAAAGATAACTGATTCATCTAAGAATAATTGGGAAAAAGAATGAAAAGTACAATATGATAACCTTAAAAAGGTTGAGTTACTTGAAAAAATAAAAGAAAAAGAAGAAGAAGTAAGGGTAAAAACAAAAAAAGAACTTGAACAACAAAAACAAAACGAAATTAACGCTTTAAAAGATAAATTTAAAGAAGAATTAGCTAAAGAAATTCAAATTATTAAAGTAAAAGAAAAAGATTTACTAAACTTTGAAATAAACAAGTTAAAAGAAGAAAATATTAAACTTAGTCAAGAGTTAAAAAACAATGAAGTTGTTAAAAAACAAGAAATTCAAACACTTTTAAGTAAACAAGAAGTGTTGATTTCTCAAAAAACAACAGAAATAAATAATACATATCAAAACAAAATATTGACATTAGAAACAAATAAAAATAAACTAGAAGAACAATTGAAAATTGTTAAAGAACAAGAAACGCATAAATACGAATCACAATTAAATGAAATTAAAGCAAAATTAACAGAACAGTTCCATAATAAAGAATTAAATATGGCATCTGAATATCAAAAAACCATTGAAAAACTTAAGTTTGATAACGAGAGTTTAAAACAAAAAGAAAATGAATATAAACAACAAATTAACGCATTAGAAATATCTGAAAAAAAACATTTAGATATCATAAATAAAAATGTTGGATTTTCAACTAAACAAGTTGGTGAAAATTTTGAAAATAGTATTTACAATCTTTTAGAAGATAGTTTTGGTTTTATGGGTAACGAGATTAAGTTTTCTAAAACAACCGAAAATATAGATAGAACAAAACCTGATTTTGAAATTAATCTTTTTAAAGATAAAGAAAATATTGGAAATATTATTATAGAAGCAAAATCAAAACAAACTGAAACTGGAAGTACAACAAACAAAAAGCATTTACCTAAATTGTTAAAAGACATGAAGAATTACAAAGGAACTTTTGGTGTTTTAGTAACAGAACTTGAACCGGAACATAACTTTTTATTTAAAGTTTACGAGGAATATCCGAACATTTTTGTAGTTAGATTTGAAGGTTTAAAACCTTTACTGCAATTATTAATTAACTTTATTAAAGAAAGATCTAATTTTGATAATACACAACTAGATATTGAAGAACAACGTAATTTAATTGTTGCTTGAAACGAAAAACACTTTAAAGCTATCGTTAAAGCTATGGCTAGAATAAAAGATGATTTTGATGATATAAATAAATTTGTGGAAAATATCCAAAAAAACTTAGATGATTTAAAAGGATCGTTAGAAATTTCGATTAGTAAGCACATTGACAGTTTTTCTAAGGCAATTGTAGGATCTGCAAAAAGTAAATTATACAAAAACATTAAAAATATCGAACCAAGATTATCTAAAGAAAATTCTAAATATTTGGAACTAGATTCATATCTTAAATTAGAAAAAGAAGAATAATTATTAAAAAAACTCTAAATACCTATTTTGTTTAGAGTTTTTCTTTAATAAAAAAGTATTAAAAAACCCCTTTTGGGGCAAATTCGGCAGACTATTAAAGTCGCCTTGTTTTAGCACTTTACTATTCTTAAGCAATACAATAGATTTAGTACATAATTATTATAACACATTTTTTCAGATGTTGTAAAATATTTTATATATGAAATAGATTTATTTTGAAAGGTTTAATTATGAATAAAGAAAATAAAATAATTGATGTTACTTTAGGTTTTGATTTAGGTATTGGTTCTGTAGGGTGATCTATAGTGGATAATTCAAATAATGAGGTGTTAGAATTAGGTTCAAGATTGTTTGATGAACCTAGTTTAGCCACTGATCGTAGAGGATATAGAAGCATTAGGAGAAGCATTAGGAGAAAAAGATACAAGAATGATAAATTTGATAAATTAATTTTTAAATACAAAGATATGTTTGAGTTAGAACTTGAAAATAGACACCAAGTTAATAATATTTATCAAGAAATGTCTTCTAAAAATCCAAATATAATTTTTGTTAAAAATAAAGCTTTAGATGAAGTTGTAGAAAGTAAAGAATTAGTATGAATATTACACGATTATTTACAAAATAGAGGTTTCTTTTATGAAGTTATTGAAGAAGAAAATAAAGAAAGTTCTGAAGGTAAAAAGATATCATATACAAATCAATTTGAATTTCCAACAAGAGAACAATTCAAATTCTTTAATAAATTCGGTTACTTTAAAGGTTTAGAGCAATATGTTGATGTTAAATTTTCACACTTAAAATGAAAGAGTGAAATTGAACACGTTTTAAATGATGTTCAATCTAAAAAATATGAAAATAAACAATTTAATGATTTTGTATTAGAATTTATAAACATTTATGATTCGATACGTGAATATGCTAAGGGACCTGGTAGCGAACACAGTTATAGCGAATATGGTATTTACGATTATAAAGAAGATGGAAAAACTTTATATCAAAAATATAATAATATTTGGGACAAAACTATTGGAAAATGTAGTATCTTCGTGAATGAAAATAGAGCGCCACAACAATCTCCGAGTGTTGAATTGTATAATTTATTATCAGATTTAAATAATGTTAGACACACTTTAGCTAATGAGTGAGTTTTATCAAAAAACGATAAAAGAGATATTATAAATAATTTAATTAAAGACAACTTGAATGAAGGTAAAGTTAAAAATGTTACTTATCAGACAATTTTAAAATATTTAAAATCTTGAAACCTTGATTTTAATTTAGAACTTAAAGAAGATGAGTTTAAAAACAAAGATAAAAAACTTTCAACTTTAGAATCGACAATTATATTTATAAAAACATTTATTAAGAATGGTGCTAATTTAAGTGGATTAAATGTAGACACATTATTTGATTTTGCAAAAGGTTTAGACAATATTTTTGTTGTTATTTCTAACTACAAGGAAGTTGAAAAAAGAGTTCAAAACATTAAAGCAAAACAAAATATAGATTTCTTAAATCAATATTTTGAAAATAAACAACAAGTAAACCAATTTATAGAAGATGTTGCGAATAATTCTAAATTTAAGGTGTCTAAAACACACTCTTTATCATTTAAAGCTATTTATTTAGTAAATAATGATTTATTAATTAAATCTAAGAATTTATCTAACTTTAAGTTTGAAAAAGAATTTAATTTATACAAAGAAATCGAAAGATATAATAAAGAGTTAGAAAAAGAAGGGCTATTAGCAACTGGTTCAAATTCTAAATATATGGATAGTTCGTTTTTACAAGAAGCTGCAATTAGTCCTGCTGTTAAAACATCTTTAGCAGAAACAATTAAAGTATTTAATCAAATATTAAAAGAATATAAAAACAAATATAAAGTAACTAAAATAGGGCTTGAAATGCCCACGGAAAACAATTCAAAAGATGAAAAAGATAAAATCGATAAGCAAAACAAAAAGAATAAGAATCGTATAGAAAAAATACTTACTATATTAAAAGAAAATTACGGAATTTCTTTAAAAGAAGATGAAATTAATCTTAAAACTAAACAAAAACTACTTTTATATTTCCAACAAGAAGGTTGTGATGCGTATAATGTTAAGGAAAAAATAGATGTTAAAAGACTTGTGTCTGATCCAGGTTATACAGAAATCGATCATATAATTCCTTATAGTATTAGTTATGATGATTCTATGACAAACAAAGTAGTTGTACTTAAAAGTACAAACCAAGCTAAATCTAATAAATTACCAAGTGAATATTTAGGTATTCATACAAGTGATTTTAAATTTTTCAAAGATTTCTGGACAGAAAAAAACAATGATAACAAAAATAGTTTCTTTGATACTAAAAATAGAGAATATGATCGTAAGAAAGAAAACTTATTCCGTTTAGAAATTAAAGATGAAGATAAAGTAGAATTTGCTAATAGAAACTTAAATGATACAAGACATTCAAGTAAAGTTTTCTTGGAAAAATTAAATGAATATGCAAAAAATCATGACAAACAATTTAGTGTTTTTACTTTTAGAGGTAAATACACAAGCATGTTAAGAAAAATGGGCGGGTTATCACCAAAAGACAGAGATCACTATTCACACCATGCTATTGATGCTTCACTTTTAGCTATTTCTGCAAATAACTATAACCCAAATATGCAAAAATTATTAATTAAACCAGAAAAATATGATATTGAAAAAAGTAAAGTATATGATAGAGAAACTGGTGAAAGTATAGGATCAATAAACGAATTCACATTTAATTTAAACAATATTTCATTAATTGTAAGAGAAAAAATGAGCGAAAAAGATGGTGATGAAAATTCTAAATTAACCAAAACAAAAGATTCTATTATACAAAAAATACGTTATTCGAGAAAGGTTAAAAAAGATTATAATATAGAATTGTTTAATCAAACAACATATGGCACAAGAGTTGATAAAAATGGAGTACTTAAGAAAATAATAAAAAAATCCATATTTGAAATTATTGAATTTATTGGTCATAAAAAAGAAGATGATATTGTTATGAAACATACTAACCCAGAACAATTAGATAGAATAAAAGAAATTTTAAATAATTACAAGGGTTCTAAAGATCCATTTTTAGATTATACTTTAGACTTATTTAGAGAATATAAAGAAGAATTATGTATTGATCCAGAAAATTGAGAAAAAGAAGCTAGAAATTTTAGAAATAACAAAAACAAAAGCGGGTTAATTATTAAAAATAAAAAAGGTTTTGATTATATAAAAAAGTTTAAAGTGTTTTTTAAGTTAAATATTAATAATGTAAGTTTTATAAAAAATCAGAATAATAAGAGCTTTAAGGATAAGTTTAATTGAGTAGCTTTATTAGTTTATAAAAATAATAATGATACTTATGTTTTTGTACCAGTAAACGCAAAGATATATAGATTTCAAAATGATAAGAAACCTAATTTTTATGATGAATCAGTTTTTTTAAAAAAAGAATTAACAAAAGAAAAAGAACTAAAAAATATTCCTTTGGATAATAAAGTTTTAGATGTAATTTATCGAGGAACAATATACGAAAATCTAGAAGGAGTTGGGAATGAAAGATTTGTTTATATAACCGAAGGGGATACAAAAACAAATGTAATTACATATAAATATTGTTCAAAAGCAAAAGAAAAAAAATCTAACGAAGGAAGAAAAGCGATAAATGTATTTTTAAAAACATTTAAAAAAGTTCATAAATCTGTTTTAGGATAATTAAAATATACATAATTAATAAACCCAGACAACAAATATTATATTTCTATGATAATCTTTGTTGTCTGGGTTTATTTTGTGTTAAATTTTCTTTACAGAACTTATACGAACTTTATGTTTATTTTTTTATAATTCAAATGTCAATATAAGTTGACAGAAAGGTAGAAAAATGAAAAAAATAATTGACGTATCCCAAAGTGAGTACGTATCACTATTTTTAAACAATTTAATTGTTAAAAATAGTCAAGGTAAAATCACAATACCTACAAACGATATTGAGACAGTTATATTTGAAAATACAAGAATAAATATTAGTATGCCACTGATAAACAAACTTATCGAACAAGGTGTTAATATTATATTTTGTGATCATAGGCATTTGCCTATTGCGCAGATAATACCTTTTAGCGGTTATTTTGATAATAAGGTATTTAATACTCAAATTAATTGAAATTATGAATACAAAGGTAAAACATGAAAGCATATTGTGGAATTAAAGATAATAAATTCAAAGAATTTAATTAAATCAATTATTCCTAATTCGTTTGAAGTTGTTACAAAACTAACTGAATATCAAAAAGATATTAAACTATATGATTTATCAAACAGAGAAGGTCACGCTGCTAAAGTTTATTTTAATTTACTTTTTGGTAAAGATTTTAAAAGGGACAAAAACATAGCAAAAGACTTTATTAATATATGTTTAAATTATGGCTATACAGTAATGATTGCGTATGTAAGCAGAGCATTAGTTTCAAAAGGATTTGATAATAGAATTGGTATTTTTCACAAAAGATTCGATAACAACATTCCGCTTGCTTGTGATATTGTAGAACCAATTAGATGTTATGTAGATAAAATAACATATGAAATAATTAAGTTACAAAAAGAAGATAACAACATAAATTTTAAAGACTTTAAAAAAAGATTTTTTGAAGGTTTACAAGAACATATTGTTGTTAATTCAAAAAGAATTAAAGTAGTTGATTATATTAATTTATTAATCAAAGGTTTATTAGAACACAAAAATATAAAGGAGTTAGAAATTGACTGAATTTCAAAATAGATATATGAAAATAATATTAATGTATGATGTTTCTATGGATGAAGATAATACAACCAATTATGCTAGGTTTAGAAACAATTTATTAAAAATGGGTTACATAATGATTCAATATTCAATATATGTTAAAACAATAGGTTTTAAGACTATATATGAATATGAAAAACAAAAACTAATGAAGATAATTCCGAAAAGATCGAATGTTAGAATATTATTGATTACAGAGGCCCAATATTCTAATATTGATATTTTGTCTGGTGAAAAGTCGGCTAACGAAATTTATAACGAAAAAGAAAGGTATATAGAACTATAATGTTAAAAATAAGAAATTTGAATACAATCGGAGAAATAGAATATCAAGGGATTTTTGTTATTGGAACAAAAAATAGTGATAGTTTAATTTCAAATTTTTATAAATATGAATATGAAAATAACGAAGATGTTTTCTTAATAAATTCCAAAAGTTACTCAATACAGGACGTGATTATAATATCAAATCTAACAAAATTAATAGATTTATACAATTTGACATCAAAAAATATTTTGACTAAAATGATAACTAATGAAGACAATTTAAATATTGAATCAAATATTGATAAAACAAAATTTTTAAATTCTTTAGATCTAATTAACACTCTATTAGGAGAAAACTTATTAGATTTGAATTTCGATAAAATTAAAATTTTAAAATCGTTAATTTCATTAAATGATAGTATTTTTGTTGATGAAAAAACTCTTTCAAAATGGATGGACAACTATGATTCAACTAATAAACCTTTTGTTATTTTAAAGGATTTAAGTTTTATTAAAATAAATAAACTAGAAAAATATATAAATAAATTCAATATATTAATAATTAATAATGATTTATTTGATTTGGTTGATGATTATGAAGAATTAGAAATATGTTCATTAGAAAACAACAGAAATTTAACGCTAATAGATTCGTATTTACCTTTACATACTTGAATTGAAAATAAAATTAATAATTTTCAACTTAATTATGACGAAAGTTTTGGCATCCTAAAAAATGATAATCTTTTAATAATTGAGTTGCTAAATAACATTAATTAGGACAATTTTTATATTTTTTATTAAATTTGACACTTTAGTGCTATACTATTTTTAAGCAATACAACACGTATAATCAATAATTGCCGCTATAATCAATAACTTTAGTGCTATACTATTTTTAAGCAATACAACACGTATAATCAATAATTGCCGCTATAATCAATAACTTTAGTGCGTGTGCTATACTATTTTTAAGCAATACAACACAATGAATTTTCGTTTATTATTTGTGTATCTACTTTAGTGCTATACTATTTTTAAGCAATACAACACTATAACAAACTTAAAATCAAATGAAAACAGACTTTAGTGCTATACTATTTTTAAGCAATACAACACTAATTTTAATACAAATTATCCAATTGCAGGACTTTAGTGCTATACTATTTTTAAGCAATACAACACAGTTGCAGAACTCAACCAAACAAAAACAGAACTTTAGTGCTATACTATTTTTAAGCAATACAACACAAATTTAAATATTGATGAATTAGAAACTAAACTTTAGTGCTATACTATTTTTAAGCAATACAACACAGAATTAAAAAAAGTATTGAGTTAGAAAACACTTTAGTGCTATACTATTTTTAAGCAATACAACACATAAAATTTTCATTTTTTAATTCTATTTTAACTTTAGTGCTATACTATTTTTAAGCAATACAACACTGATATTTCTAACTCATTAGCAGGTTTTATACTTTAGTGCTATACTATTTTTAAGCAATACAACACTAACGAGTTTATAACTATATTAAAGCGTGCACTTTAGTGCTATACTATTTTTAAGCAATACAACACACAACGAACAAGAACAAAAAACAGAAAATGTACTTTAGTGCTATACTATTTTTAAGCAATACAACACCTAAAGTCTGACCCTAAGTCGTTTTTATATACTTTAGTGCTATACTATTTTTAAGCAATACAACACAAGTATAAAAAGAATGCGACAGATAAACAAACTTTAGTGCTATACTATTTTTAAGCAATACAACACAAATAAAAGAATGATAATAAAAATGAATAAACTTTAGTGCTATACTATTTTTAAGCAATACAACACTGAAGAATATTTAAACAGAATGTATCAGAAACTTTAGTGCTATACTATTTTTAAGCAATACAACACTGAAGAATATTTAAACAGAATGTATCAGAAACTTTAGTGCGCTATACTATTTTTAAGCAATACAACACAAATCAAAATGGGTTGTTATATAATTCTACATACTTTAGTGCTATACTATTTTTAAGCAATACAACGCTTGTTTTCATTTTTAGGAAAACTTGAAGGAACTTTAGTGCTATACTATTTTTAAGCAATACAACACAAGAAATGGGCCAATTCAAACAAGTCAAACACTTTAGTGCTATACTATTTTTAAGCAATACAACACGAAAAGAAATAAAAAACGTTAATTTTCCAAACTTTAGTGCTATACTATTTTTAAGCAATACAACACACGTTCATATTTGTTTTTATATACTCCAATACTTTAGTGCTATACTATTTTTAAGCAATACAACACTGCCATTATTGACTCCTTTTTATTAATACAACTTTAGTGCTATACTATTTTTAAGCAATACAACACAAACAAAATTATAATAAATTTAAATGATATTACTTTAGTGCTATACTATTTTTAAGCAATACAACACACTTCAAATTTAAACAACGGATTCTTGACTACTTTAGTGCTATACTATTTTTAAGCAATACAACACGTTGAAAGTTTAAAAAATATTTGAGTATATACTTTAGTGCTATACTATTTTTAAGCAATACAACACACTCATTTGAGTCTATTGTTTTATTCGTATACTTTAGTGCTATACTATTTTTAAGCAATACAACACAAAATAAATTGAAAAAACGGCTTTCACTCAACTTTAGTGCTATACTATTTTTAAGCAATACAACACTCAACTTCTGAGATATCATTATCAACCCCAACTTTAGTGCTATACTATTTTTAAGCAATACAACACAGAGAAACCCTTGAACTATTCACAGACACTTACTTTAGTGCTATACTATTTTTAAGCAATACAACACTCAATTTTTAGAATTGATGTCAAAAAGTCATAACTTTAGTGCTATACTATTTTTAAGCAATACAACACTATTAAAGTTTTTGTTTTTATTAGATGCTCTACTTTAGTGCTATACTATTTTTAAGCAATACAACACTGGTTTTATGAAAACTAGTATTTAATTCTAACTTTAGTGCTATACTATTTTTAAGCAATACAACACGTTAAAGATATAAATGATCCTAGTTCATATACTTTAGTGCTATACTATTTTTAAGCAATACAACACAAACGTTGATCATAGAACAGGCTTTAAAGAACTTTAGTGCTATACTATTTTTAAGCAATACAACACTGGATTTGCAGTTCCTAAAAGAATAATTTAACTTTAGTGCTATACTATTTTTAAGCAATACAACACAATCATAATTTTTATAATCACAAAACATTCACTTTAGTGCTATACTATTTTTAAGCAATACAACACATTTAAAATGAATAACAGAACAGGAGTATAACTTTAGTGCTATACTATTTTTAAGCAATACAACACATAATCATCTACTTTAACTTTTATACCATTACTTTAGTGCTATACTATTTTTAAGCAATACAACACAATCATAATTTTTATAATCACAAAACATTCACTTTAGTGCTATACTATTTTTAAGCAATACAACACTATATTTATGTTCTGTCCTTCAATTATTGAAACTTTAGTGCTATACTATTTTTAAGCAATACAACACCAAGTTATATAAACTACAGACAAAACAACAACTTTAGTGCTATACTATTTTTAAGCAATACAACACAAATAATTCTATTTTTGGGTTGTCTAACGTACTTTAGTGCTATACTATTTTTAAGCAATACAACACTATTTCAAGACTCTAAACTGTTATAGATATACTGCAAAACTTATGCATCATTCTAACATGGATCAATAGAAAATTAAAATAGACTTATACGTAGAAAATTTAAAAAATGTTTTGACTTAACTCTATAAATTTTGGTTATTTACAAGAAAATGTTTCTAAAACAGACAATATGCCAAAGGAATTTTAAAATGAAAAAATTCTTTTAAAATCTTTACTTTTGAAAGTTTAGTTTAAGGTTTAAGCAATAAAAAATGTAACAAAAATTTTAAAACAACTTTTTATCGAAGTGTGGATTTCTTTAAAACTAAAGAAGCAAATTTTTTATTTTTTTGAAAAAAGTAACAATATTGATTTTTAAATCATTAAGACATAATAAAAATACCAAGCACGAAAGTGTCGCGCTTGGTATTTCTTTTAGGATATACTTTTTAATAAGTATGATTTATTTTACTATTTTTGATTTAATTTAGCATATTCTGTTTCTAAATAAGTAGTTGCTTGTTTAAATATTTCGGCAGCACCTTCGTAATCGTAAGCTGTGAGTTTTTCAGGAATTGAACCTTCAACTTCTGAATATTTTGCTCTTGCCAATTTAATAAAGTTTGATGCTTTTTGATTTGTAAAGAATTGTTTTTGAGCGGAAGAAGTTGTTTCTTTAAGTTTGGCTTCAAATTTTTGAGATTCTATATCATATTTAGAATAATCAGTATCTCTTTTTTCTTTAGCTGTTTTAAACTTGTTTCATTTTTCTAATGATTGTTTTAGTAAGTCATACATTTTTGTAAAGTAAGCTACATCATTTGAATCTGGTCTATTTTTTGTAAATTCAACAACTCAACTGACTAAATATTTTGATGAAATATCTGAATATGATTTAGCACCACCCTGTTTTTTGAATAATTCAGCAATTTCATTTGCGAATAATTCAACAACTTTTTTACCCATTAATTCAAATTCTGCTTCTTTCTGAGTTAATCCCATCATTAAACTTCCTAATTTTGTTTTAAGAGTTTCGATAGTATCTTCTTCAACAAAAGAATTTGCTTGAATTAATTCATCAATATAAGTATTTAAATGTTTATAATTTGAAACATTTAAATCTAAAGGTTCATTTAAATTATCAAAATCAGCATCAAAATTAGCTGTTTTTGATTTGTATGATGAAACTAAATTAGATCTATTGGTTAAAACTTCTTTTAAAGTGTGAAGTTCTGCGTTTTTAATTGTTTCATCTTTAGTAGCAGCTTCGGATTCTAAAACTTTAATTTTAGTATTTAAAACACCATTAATTCCGCTAAGTGCTTGTAATTGATTTGTAAGTTCATTTGATTTTGATTCTAAATCCGCAACTTTTGCTAATAAAGTAGTTTTTTCAGTATCTTCTTTTTCAATCTTTTCTTTTGATGTTGCGTTTGTTGAACTTGGAGAACATGAAATTGCTAAAATTGGAGTAGTTGCAATCCCTAAAATTGGTAATATAATATTTAATTTCTTCATTTTTATTCTTTCTTTTTGCACTCACAACATATAATAATTTAATGATTAGTATAGCAATTGCTAAAAGAATAGGAACTAATATCATAAAGTTTGAGATATTCTTCTTATTTGAAATATCTTTAACTTGTCTGTTGATATCATTTCAATTTCAATCTTTCATAATGTTACTTTATGATTTGAAATTTTCGAATTTATAGATTCTATAGTTTCAACAAAAGAGTTAAATCCTAAATCATCAATTGGATTATTTATTTGTAAATGTAAAATCTTATCTTTTTTATCATTTGATAAATAAATTGAAAGTTTAATAATGTTTTCATAATTTGATTTAACAACATCTCATTTAAGTAAATTGTTTTTGTAATCAACTTTATTCTTTTCTAAACTAAGTAAATCACTTTAAATTAATTCTAATGTTAATTGTTTTAATGATAAATTTTTAGTATTTTATCTAACATATTTTGAAAACTGTTCTTTTTCATAAAATTCTTAAAAATCTTCAATTCTTTGTTTAAATTTTAGGATCTGATTTTTTTTATTTTTCAAATGTTTAATTTAGATTTGACAAGAAAAAATTTAAAGGAATTACACTCAACCTAAAAAAGTATTAATTTAATTAATTTCATATTTTATTAACCTATTCATAATTATTTTTATACTAAATGATAATAAATTATATCATAAAAAACGTTTTAAAGTCTCTTTTTTACAATATATTAAATCTTTTTGGTTTTATAGATTATTAATAGTAAAAAAGAATAGTACTTTAGTGCTATACTATTTTTAATCAATTCAACAAAGTTGTTATCATAATCAAGACATTTGATTATGATAACTTTTTTATTTAAGATTATTATATTTACATAATTGATATAATACTAGTAATAGTCAAATTTAAAGGATATTACAATATGAATAATAAAGAATTGTTGAGCGTTTGACCTGGATTATCAAACATTTTAAATGAAAAAAACGATAGCAAAATATATAATATAAATGATTTAACTTTGAAAGAAATTCTAAATCACTTAAATGTAGATGTAACTATATCATCTAAGCTAGATAAAAAAATATTATGTATATATATTGATGATTATAGAGCGGTAACATTTTTGAAAAAACTCTATAACGATGGTTATTTATCAAACTTGGTTTATACATATGATCATAAAAAAAGATCATTTACTTTTTATTTTAAACAAACATTAGCAACTTTTAAAAATTACAAAGATAAAAGTGTTTATACTACAGTATCAGGAATAAAAGCAAAAGTCTTAACTAATAGAGTTACCATTATTAAATCTACTTACATATACAATAATTTTGATAAAAAATTACCAACAATAGATATTTTATTTGCAAAGATTTATGACAAAAAATGAGCAGCTTTTAATGGTGTTTTAAATTATTTTGATAAGTTTGATAAAGAAGTTAACAAGCAAAGAGCAGCTAACTTATGAGCTTATGTTACTAATTTAAAATGAGGCACTGTTAGGTTTTCTAAATTTAATAAAAATATTATTAATCAATTTCAAAATGATCACGAATTTAAAGACCAAGATTACGAGAGATTAGTGCAAGTTATCAATGATTTTATACTAGAGAAACCTTTAAACCATGAAGAAATTGAAAATTTAATTTTTAAAAGTATTAAATCAAATGAATATTATGAAATGATTAAAATTAAAGTTAATGATTATAAAAAATTATTAACTTTTGATAAAAAAAGCATTGATTATGATAAAGCATCTTTATTTTTGGTTGAAAAATACAAAATTTACTCCAAAGACAATATTTATTATGTTTGATATAACAACGCCTATGTAGCGGATGGAAAACCATTTAAATTATCGAATTACGATAAAGAACATTTTTTAAAAGAACGAATAGAAAAAGGTATCATTTTAGAGTGTATTTCAATTGAATTTTTTATGGATTATAATGCTTGAATATTAGATGATAAATTAATGGAGCGTATGAGTTCATCGGCTATTAGCAAAATTATATCTAAAATCAAAATTTTAGCTGATAATGCTAATAAACTAAATAAAAACTAACAATATTAAATAAAAATTAATTTTGTTAGTTTTTTTAATAAAAGTAATGGTTTAATTTATAAATTATTATTTAAATAATTGTTAAAATATATATTAAAGAGGTAAAAAGATATGAAAAATGATTTTTTAGTTATAAAAGGTGCCAGAGAGAATAACCTTAAAAATGTTGATTTAACAATCCCAAAAAATAAATTAGTTGTATTTACAGGTCTTAGTGGTAGTGGTAAAAGTTCACTTGCTTTTAATACTATTTATGAAGAAGGTAGACGAAGATATGTCGATTCACTTAGTTCGTATTCAAGAATGTTTTTGGGCGGAACTAAAAAGCCAAATGTAGATAAAATTGATGGATTAAGCCCGTCAATTTCTATTGAGCAAAAAACGGTTCATAATAACCCACGTTCAACAGTTGGGACAGTAACAGAAATATATGATTATTTTAGACTTCTTTTTGCTACTATTGGTAAAGCTTATTGTCCAAGACATAATATTGAGATAACTTCACAAACAACAAAAAGTATTTTAAAATCCATTTATGAATATGGCGAAAACACACAATTAATTATTTATGCTCCATTAATTGATAACGAGAAAGGTACTCACCAAAATTTACTTGAAAAACTAAGAAAAGAAATGTACCTTAGGGTAAAAGTAGATGGAATTTTATATAAATTAGATGACGAGATTATTCTTGATAAAAATACAAAACATACCATTGATTTGGTTATCGATCGTGTAGTTGTAAAAGAAGATAACTATAATAGAATTTCGGAAGCTATTGATATTGCGACCGAAAAATCAGAAGGTTATGTAAAAGTTGAAAATCTTTCAACAAATAAAATTGAATTATTTTCAAAATTACACGCATGTATTTATAAGGATTTTTCAATTAAAAAAATTGAAACAAGATTATTTTCATTTAATGCTCCTTATGGAATGTGTGAGAATTGTAAAGGTTTAGGTGTTGAATTCAAACCTGATGTTGATATATTAATACCTGAAACTTGAAGAACTATCGAACATGGCGCAATTAAATATTTCGAAAATACAGTTAATACATCAAATTTGGAATGACAAAGATACGCACGGATGCTAGAACATTATAAAGTTCCTTTTGATTTACCTATTGACGAGATGAGTGAAGAGCAGTTTAGAAGAATACTTTACGGTAGTGAAGAAGATGAAATAGAGTTTGTTTTAGAATCAACTTCAGGAAATAAATATCGTAAAAAACAATCTGTTCCCGGAATTATGACTATGATAGAAAGAGCATATTACGAAACTTCTTCAGATAATCGTAGAGATTATCTGAAAAAATATATGGGTGTATTTACTTGCTTAAAATGTAAAGGAGCAAGATTAAACCAAGAAGCATTAAGTGTTAGGGTAGATAATCAAAATATTTTTGATTATATTAAAAGCACTATTGGTGATTTATTAATAAAAGTAGAAGATGCGGTTTCGAAATTAGATGATTCAGAAACAAAAATTAGTTCACTTGTTGTAAAAGAAATTTTAGATCGTTTAAAATTTTTAAAAGACGTCGGTTTAGAATACTTAACACTTGATCGTAGTGCTGAAACACTTTCAGGTGGTGAAGCTCAAAGGATTAGATTAGCAACGCAAATCGGATCAAATTTAAGTGGAGTTTTATATGTTTTAGACGAACCTTCAATTGGTCTACATCAAAAGGACAACCTAAAACTAATAGATACTCTTAGAAAAATGGTTGATTTAGGTAACACCTTAATTGTTGTTGAACATGACGAAGATACCATGTTTGCCGCCGATCATATTGTTGATATCGGGCCACTTGCAGGAGCAGAAGGTGGACAAATTGTTGCTAACGGACAATTAGAAGATATTATTAATGAACAAAGTTCAATTACCGGAAAATATTTATCAGGTGAGTGAAAAATTGAGGTTCCTAAAACTAGAAGAAGCGGAAATGGTCAAAAAATTGAAATTCTAGGAGCAAAACAAAATAATTTAAAAAATATAAATGTAACAATACCGCTAGGTAAATTGGTCGGTGTAACGGGTGTTTCAGGTTCAGGAAAAAGTACCTTGGTTAACGATATTTTAGTATCAGGAATCCAACATATGATTTCTAAAGATTCATCTAAATTAAACAAAAAAATTAAATTTGATAGTATCAAAGGATTAGTCAATGTTGATAAAGTGGTTCCTATTTCGCAAGCACCAATAGGTAGAACTCCAAGAAGCAATCCGGCCACATATACAGGTGTTTTTGATGACATTAGAGATGTTTATGCAAATGTAGAAGAATCTAGAATAAGAGGATATTTAAAAGGTCGTTTCAGTTTTAATACACCTGGTGGTAGATGTGAAAAATGTTCAGGAGATGGATATCAAAAAATTGAAATGCACTTCTTACCTGATGTTTACATTGCGTGTGATCAATGTGACGGAAAACGCTATAATAAAGAGACTTTAGAAATAAAATATCACAATAAAAATATTAATGATATTTTAGATATGAGTGTAGATGATGCCTTCATATTCTTTGAAAGACATCCTAAAATAGTTGATAAATTAAAATATTTAAAGGACGTTGGTTTAGGATACATAAAACTAGGACAAATGTCAACAACAATGTCTGGTGGAGAAGCTCAAAGAGTTAAATTAGCTACATATTTACAAAAAAGACCAACAGGAAAAACTGTGTATGTTCTAGATGAACCTACAACAGGTTTGCATGTTCATGATGTTAAAAAATTAATTACTATCTTAAATAGAATTGTAGATAACGGAGATACTGTATTAGTTATTGAACATAATTTAGATGTAATTAAAAACTGTGATTATATCATTGATTTAGGTCCTGATGGTGGAGTTAACGGGGGTAGAATTGTTGCTAGCGGAACACCTGAGCAAGTCGCTCTAAATACTAATAGTTATACAGGTCAATTCCTTAATAAAATATTAAGTAAAAATAATTAAAATAAAGTATAATTAATATAAATTTAATATTATAAACGAGGTCTAATGAAAAATATAAAAAAGATTAATGTCGAAAAAATAATTAACTTTTTTAATTTGGAAATAATTAACAAAAATAAAGAAAGTATTGAATATAACGATATTTATCAACCAGCAATTAAGCGTGTAGGTCTAGATTTGGCCGAAAAAGTTAATAGCGATCGTATTAGCAATAACGTAATTGCTTGAGGTACTACTGAATCACTTTGATTTCAAGGCATTGGTAAATTTAGAGCTTGTGAAGCTTTGGAGCATATTTTTAAACAAAAACCACCATTGGTTATGCTTTCTAAAGGTGTTACAAAACCAGCTTTAGAATGGATAGTTGAGGTTGCAGATACTTATAATGTTCCTGTAACTTTATCGCAAACTAGTTCTTCGTATATATCAACAAATGTCGGTTCATATTTAAACAACTTTTTTTCAGAAGAAAAACAAATTCATGGTTGTTTAGTTTTAATTGGTGGAACCGGGGTTTTGATAATTGGTTCAAGTGGTGTTGGTAAATCTGAAGCAGCTTTAGAATTGGTTCAGAAAGGTCACGTTCTAATTAGTGATGACTCTGTTTTAATTAAAGATACCGGAAATTTATTTATTGGTAGATCTCCTGAAATAACACGTAATTTTTTAGAAGTACGTGGTATTGGAATTATTGATATTAAATATACTTATGGAATTAGATCTGTAGCCCCTTCGTCAATTATAAATTTAGTAGTTGAATTGGTTAGAACTGACAAACAACAAGAATTCGATCGCTTAGGTGTTGATTTTCTTAAGTATTCAATATTTGGAAGAAACATTAAGAAGATACAAATACCAATCAAAGAAGGTGGCTCTACAGCTTCTTTGATTGAGGCGGCGGTGAGTTCGTATCTTTCTCGACATGATGGAGTTAATGTTTTAGATGAGATAGAAAAAAGGAGGTTAAAAAGCAATGACTAATATGGCATCATATATCCCTTCACAACCAGCTTTTGAAGGTAGACCTTGAAGTCCTTTAATTCAAATTGGGACTTTTGAAATCCAAACCTATTCATTAACAATGATGTTAGGTTATTTACTTTCAATACTTACTGTTATCTATTTTTGACGTAGAGAAAAATTAAAGATGGATGTTGTTTATACTTTAATTTTAATTACTATACCTATGGGAATTATAGGGTCACGTTTCGGTTATATTATAGAGCAATTAATTTATCAAGATGAACCTTTTAAAGGATCTGCGTGGTATAAGATTTGAGAAGGTGGATTAAGTATCCAAGGTGGTTTAGTAACAACAATTATAGTTGATTTAGCTTACGTTTATACAAAGAGAGATGTAGTTGATATTAGAAAAGCAGGTTCCTTAATAATACCTACAATTTTAATAGGACAATTTATTGGACGGTTTGGTAATTATGCTAACCATGAGGTTTATGGAAAAATAGATTGAACTGGTACAAGTTCTTTAATTTGAGGAAAAACATTTGCTGATAATATGTATATTAGCGATGCTGTAACTAATCAGCTAGGGATTGAGGCTGCATATAGATACCCTCTTTTCTTATACGAGGCAATAGCAAACTTAATTGGGTATTTAATTCTAGTATGAATATTTAACTATTTCTGAATTTTTAAACCAGGAGTAAATATTGGTATGTATTTAGTTTGGTACGGGTTAATTCGTATGGGAATGGAGCCTTTACGTGAAGAATCATATAAATTGTACGAATATGTTGCTTTAGGTTTTGTGCTCTTTGGTGCATTTTTGGTAATTTATTATCAATTCTTTGGAAGAGTTAAATATATTAGAGTTAAGAAATCAGAAATACAAAGTATTACAACATATCAATACGCCAACCCTGAAATTTATTTATCTTATGTAAATGTAACATCGTTTAAACACATCTTTAAGAAGATAATTTCAAAATTCAAAAATAAATAGGAGCATTATGCAAAACAAAATTTATGATTTAGTAATAATTGGCGGTGGTCCAGCAGGTCTTAATGCAGCAATTTATGCATCAAGAGCTAATTTAAGTGTTATTTTTATTGAAAAAGGTGCACCGGGCGGAAAATTATCTACAACAAGTAAAGTTGAAAATTGAATTGGTACAGAAAATATAGAAGGTTGACAATTAGCCTTAAACTTTTTTAACCATTCAAAAAAATACGGAGCTGTATATAAATACGGTAAAGTAGTCGAATTAAAACATAACGAAAAGTTTGATAATGAAGTTAGATTAGAAAACGGAGATGTTATATATGGAAAAACTGTTTTAATTTCAACAGGCATGAAAAATGTTGAACCTAATTTTATCGAAAACTTCCAAAGTTTTCTAAATAGAGGTGCTAGTTTTTGTGCTATTTGTGATGGCCCTTTATTTAAAGGGTTACCTTCATTGGTTTTAGGGAATGGAAATTCCGCTATCGAAGAAGCTAGTTATTTATCTACAATTGCTTCGAAAGTATATGTAGTAATTAAGGATGAAGAATTTAAAGCTGAACAGAGACTTGTTAACGATTTATTAGAAAAAGAAAATGTTATCATTTTTAAAAATTCAAGAATTCTATCACTTAAAGGTGATGGAACATTAGAAAATGCAATTATAGAACATAAAGATGGAACTACATCAACAATTCAAGTAGCTTCATTTTTCCCATATATTGGTATGGAGCCATCAACAGATTTTGTTAAAAATAAAGAAATTTTAGATAATAAAGGTTTTGTTGTTACAAACAAATTTATGGAAACTTCTTTGCCTGGGGTTTTCGCAGCAGGTGATATTAGAGCAAAAGAAATTCGTCAAATAGTAACTGCAGCATCTGATGGTGCAATAGCAGCAAGACGTGTTTCTGATTTATTATTATCAGAAAAATAATGAAGTCATACTTTTTAGTATGATTTTATTAATATTAAGGAGGAATGTTGATTAATCAAGAATATATAATCAATAAAAAAGGATTAACGACAAAAGAGGTTGAAGAGTTAATCAAAAAAAATGGTTATAACAAAATTAGTGTAAAAAAAGAAAAAAGCATCTTTAAAATGTTTGTTGAACAATTTAAAGATTTTATGATTATTTTACTTTTGATAGCCTCTGCGTTCAGTTTTGGAGTAGCGATATATGAAGCTATAACCAACAATAACCAAAAAACATCAGAATTAATAATTTCTTTCATTGAACCATTTATAATACTTATAGTGGTGGCATTAAACGCGATGTTAGGCACTTACCAAGAAATAAAGAGTAATCAAGCGGTAAAAGCGCTTTCTAAAAGTAATGAATTATACTCTAAAGTTTATCGTGAAGGTAAGTTGATAACTATTCCTTCATCCAATTTAGTGGTGGGTGATTTGATAGTTATTGAAGCAGGAGATATTATTTCAGCTGATGCTCAATTAGTGGAATCATATTCATTCTATGTTGTTGAATCCGCATTAACAGGCGAATCAATTTCGGTTGAAAAAGACGCAAATTTTATTTCTACTGAAGTTACCAATTTAGCGGAACAAAAAAATAAAATTTTTTCAGGAACATATTCAACTCAAGGAAGAGCGATTGCGGTTGTAACAGCTATCGGAGATCAAACTGAAATAGGTAAAATTAATAATTTAATTCAAGAGCAAAAAGTACCTTTAACACCGTTACAAATAAAATTAAACAAATTAAGTAAAATTTTTGGTATTGCGGGAATTATTTTACTTTTTGTTACTGCTTTACTACAAATAGTTATACAAGGATCTATTTCAAATAATTGAACTAGACCAGAATTATATTCAAACGCAACAGTTATAGGGATATCTCTAGCAGTTGCTGCTATACCCGAAGGCTTAATAACATTTACAACAGTTTTATTAGCTATTGGTGTAGCAAGAATGACTAGAGAGAAAGTTATTATTAAATCATTCTCCGCGATAGAAACAATTGGCTCTACAAGCATAATATGTTCTGATAAAACGGGCACATTAACAGAAAATAAAATGAAAGTTGTAGATTTCATAAACTACAATAAAACATTAACTGACAATAAAGTTTTAGAATACTTTGTTGCGTGTTGTGACGCGACAATTCATAAAAACGAAAAAGGTGAATTCGTTGAAGTCGGAGATCAAACAGAAATAGGAATTTTATATTATGCAAACGATCATAATATAAATGACCAAAATATTTATGATAATTTTAAAAAAATACATTCTTTACCGTTTGATAGTGATAGAAAATTAATGTCAGTATTATTAAAAGAAAATAATCAAAACTTTTTAATAACAAAGGGTGCTCCTGATGTTATTTTCTCAAAAGTAAAAAATTTAGATAAATCATACAAAGAAAAGGTTGAAGAATTATCAAATAAAAGTTATAGAGTATTGGCGATTGCCAAAAAAATGATAGAAAAAGATGTTATTGATTTTGATGACGAAAATGATCTAGAATTTGTTGGTTTGATTGCAATGGTTGATCCTGCGAGAGTAGGAGTTAAAGAAAGTATTCAACAAGGTTTTGAAGCTGGAATTAAGCCTATAATGATTACCGGAGATCATTTGACAACAGCTGTTGCAATTGCAAAAGAATTAGGTATTTTTGTTGAAGGAGATAGAGCAATAACTGGTTTGGAATTGTCGAACATGGATGAAGAAGAACTAAAAAATGAAGTTAAACATATTTCAGTTTATGCTCGTGTCACTCCTTCAGATAAGTTAAGAATTGTAAATGCTTGACAATCACATAACCAAGTTGTTGCTATGACTGGTGATGGTGTAAATGATGCTCCTGCTCTTAAACGTAGTGATAGTGGTATAGCAATGGGTATAACCGGGACAGATGTTTCTAAACAAGCTGCTGATATGATTTTAACCGACGACAATTTTAGTACAATAGTTAAAGCTGTTAAAAGTGGGAGAGAAACATACTATAGAATAAAATCTGTTATATTAAATTTATTAATTTCTTCAATAACTGAAATTATTGTTATGTTATTTGGGTTATTTGTATTTTCTTTTGTTTTTAAAGAAGAATTTAAAAACACAGATGTAATAATTTTGTCTGCATCTCAATTATTGTGGATAAATCTATTAACTCATGGTTTACCTTCTATAGCATTAGGTATGACTCCAACAGATGTGAATGTTATGAAAAATAAACCCACAAAGAGAGATGAGAGTATTTTTGCTAATGGTATGTTTAAAGAGCTTATAATTCAAAGCATTGTTCTTTCTTTTGCTTCGTTATTATCATACGGATTAGTTGGAATGTTAGCAAAAAATACAAAGATAAGTTCAGAAGATTTTGTTAAATTAACTTCAAGTGCCATGTTCATTACATTAGGCGTAGGTGCAAGTTTAAATTCATTAAATTTAATGAGTAAATCTTCAATTGTTTTTTCAAAATTTAAAAAATATAAGTTAGTTTATCTTGCAAGTTCATTTTCTGTTTTGTCTATGCTAATGGTCACTTTTATACCAGGAATATCAAGCGTTTTTAAAATTATTTCGTTAGATATTTATGGTCAAAATTGATTATATTGATTTGTACCAATAATTCTTTCAATTAACCTAGTAATTTATTCAGAATTTAAAAAAATATATTTTGTTATTAAAAATTATTTAAATAATAAATCTATGATATAATAAAAAGGCAACTTAATATTAAAACATAAAAAATTCAAAATTAACGTAGGAGGTTGTATGAGACAAACAACAATTGTTAATACACAAAAAGCAAATAAAAAGTGATATGTTATTGATGCTGAAGGTCAAGTTTTAGGGCGTTTAGCAGCATATGTTGCTTCTGTATTAAGAGGAAAAAATAAACCTGATTTTACTCCAAATGCTGACATGGGTGATAATGTAGTTATTATTAACGCTGAAAAAATCGTTTTAACTGCTAAAAAAGAAGAACAAAAAATTTACTACTCACACTCAGGATACCCTGGTGGGTTAAAAAGTATCACAGCAGCTAAATTAAGAGTAAAAAGACCTACAGCTTTAATCGAAAAAGCTGTAAGTGGTATGCTTCCTCATACAAAACTTGGTAACAAACAACGTCGTAACTTATTTGTATATGCAGGACCAGAACATAAACAACAAGCACAAAACCCAGAAAGATTAGAGGTTAAATAATTATGAGTAAAAATATTGAATATCGTGGATTAGGAAGAAGAAAATCATCTGTTGCACGTGTTAGATTAACACCAGGAACAGGTAAATTCGTAATTAATAAACGTGAAGCTCGTGAATACTTAACATCAGATATTTACTTAAAAGACGCTAACCAACCATTTGATTTAACTGAAACAAAAGGAACATTTGATGTTTCAGTAGTTGTTGCAGGTGGTGGATTAAGCGGTCAAGCTGGAGCAATTAGATTAGGTATCGCTCGTGCTTTATTAGAAGCAAGTGCTGACTATCGTTCAACTCTTAAGGCAGCTGGAATGCTAACAAGAGATGCTAGAGCTAAAGAACGTAAAAAACCTGGACTTCGTGCTGCTCGTCGTGCAAGACAATTCTCAAAACGTTAATTTTATAATAATAAAATGCTTTGCTATTGTGCTTTATATGCTATAATAGTAAAGCAATATATGCGAGCGTAGCTCAGCTGGTTAGAGCACACGACTGATAATCGTGAGGTCGATGGTTCGAGTCCATTCGTTCGCACCATTTCAAGAAATTGACCAAATAAGCCGTTTGGCTTATTTTTTTATTTTTTAATTAAAAAATAAAGTTATTCCTGTTTAAAGTTATAATAATATTATAATTCTTAAGGAGTAAAATGAAGAGTGACAGAAAAATAGGATTTTTACTATCATTGATGATGTTAATTGGTACAGTTGTAGGTATCGGGATTTTTTTCAAAAATATATCCGTTGGAAAAGCGGTAGATTATAACGGTTTAAGCTGATTAATAACATGAATTATTGGAGGAGTAATATCTATTTCGGTTGCTCTTTGCTTTTCTGAAATAGGATCAATGCGTAACAAAAGTTTTTCAGGAATATCTAATTGAATACATAAATTAAAGCCTGGTTGCACATCTTACGGTATTTCGGTAACTTATGCAGTTTTCTATTTTGGTTTACTTTTTACAATATTAGGTAGTTTTGCTTCAGAAATATTTTTTTATTTCTTATCAGTTATGAAAATAATTGATTTTAATAAAATAAAAATTTGAATTCATCTAATTGTTGGTGCATTTATTAGTTTTTATTTTTTATCGCTAGTGTTAATCTCTCAACGTGCGTCTGGTATATTTCAATCAGTAGTTACAATTTTAAAGTTTATTCCGCTATTTGCAGTAATGTTAATTGGTATTTTTTTAGCAAAGACCCACAATTTATCGAATGAAAATCAACCAGTAAATGCTTTCATAAATGGTTCATTTACTCTTAAGGGTGTAATAATTGCGTTGCCCGCCGTATTATTTTCTTATGATGCTTTTTTGTTAGTAGGATCGTTCGGTAAGAAAATAAAAAAATCGGAAAAAAGATTGCCAATTATAGTTATAGTTGGTATGGTATCAATTACTATATTATATACATTGATAGCTTTATCTTCTATATTGCATAACGCAAAGACGGTTGAAGATATTTTGTTAGATTCTTTACCACAATCATTAAGTAAGGTTATAGAAAAAATTATTTACACATTATTATTAATTTCTACTTTTGGTGTTATTAATGGATTAACATTTGCGTATAAAAACGAAATTGAATCTATGGTTTCAAATGAATTATTATTTGGTTCAAATTATGTTTTAAAAAAAATGAGCCTAAAAAAAGGTACTTTACTTTATTGTTCTGTTATATTTTTGTTTTACTTTATAATTTTATTCACCCTAAGCTCAATATTAGATACAGATGCTTTTTTAGATTTATTTAGTAATTATCCTACGGTTTTATTTTTTGGAGTATATTTATATATTATTGTTTTATATTCTAAAAATAGAAAAAATATTAATGAGACAAACAAAATAAATAAAGTTATTTTTTATAGTGCATCAATAATTTCTTTTTTAGGAATCATAACAATTGAATTAGCATATTTTTCGACAATATTTTCTAATTTATTAAATTCAGAATTTAAAAACAATTATGGTGTTTTTTACAAAGGATCAAATATATTATTTCCGGGTTGATTTGAATTAATGATTTATTTTGTATTTATAATATTTGCTATATCTATACCTGTTTTAAATTATTATTTGGAAAAAATAATTTTTAAAAGAGATTTAATTAGTCATATTAAAAAACTACACTAAATAAACAGTGTAGTTTTTTAATAAAAAAATAAGCCAGATGGCTTATTTGGTCAATTTCTTGAAATGGTACGTCCTAGAGGATTCGAACCTCTGACCCAATGGTTAAAAGCCATTTGCTCTACCTGCTGAGCTAAGGACGCATAACAATGGTACCCAGAACTGGACTTGAACCAGCACGATTTTGCAATCGAGGGATTTTAAGTCCCTTGCGTCTACCATTCCGCCACCTGGGCATATTTTGCGTTCGTTGCTAAATTATTATAACACAATAAAAAAAAATCAAAGAAATTTTAAAAATATTTTTTTATTTTTTAAATTTAAAAAAATTAACGTTATAAATTAGAACAATAAAATAAAATCTCTATTATTTAAATTTAATTAAATTATATAATATTAACAAAGATTAAAGTAATCAGACTATTTAAATTATTTTTTTATAATATAGTTAGGAATAAAATGCAAGATAAAATAAATATACTTTTTATAGGAGATATATTTGGAGCTCCTGGAATATTAACGGTAGAAAAGATATTACCAGATTTAATTAAAAAAAATAATATAGATTTTGTTATTGCTCAGGGTGAGAATGTAACAGGTAGAAAAGGTCTTGATCAAGAGGACTATAATAAATTAAAAAAAATTGGTGTTAATTGTTTCACAATGGGGAACCATGTTTGAGCGAATGAAGATATATATAATATTATAAATAATAAAGATATTATAAGACCTTTCAATATTGACTCTAGTTATCCGGGGTACGGCACTTCAGTTTTTAAAGTAAAAGATTTTTTATTAAGAGTTAGTTCATTACTCGGAAATACTTTTAACGAATTAAACCATCCATGAAATGAGTCTGTAGCTTTACCGTTTCTAAAATCAGCACATAAATTAATGGAATATAATGATACAGATTTTCACTTTATCGATTTTCATGCAGAAACAACAAGTGAAAAATATGTACTTGGACTAGAAGTTGATGGAACAATAGATGCAGTTTGCGGAACACATACTCATGTTCAAACAAATGATGACCATATTTTACCAAAAGGTACTTGTTATATAACTGATGCAGGTACTGTTGGACCAATTGATTCAGCTATTGGTGCAAATTTTCAAGAGGTGCGTGATAAGATGTTGGATCCTAGTTCTAGAAAAAGATTTCAAGTTAGTCCAAATAATACACAATTTAATGCAGTGATAATAACATTACAAAAAAACGGTTTGAAGAAAAAAACAAACTCAATTAAAAAGATAAATATTTTTGATATCGATATTTATGAAAAAAAATAAAAAAATATTTTTATATTTCTAAATATGGTGTTATAATAGTTAGGCAATCACTCAAAACGATAAGTTAGAATGATGCATTAAGTTCTTTGAAAACTAGATATATACAATAAACATGACAGTCAATTTTTTCGAGAGTTTGATCCTGGCTCAGGATGA
>NZ_JAFIRE010000004.1:0-91571 GCF_017116845.1 Mycoplasma sp. CSL10137
TGTATTTAAGACATTTTAATGAATTATTAATTACTATTCAGTTTTCAAAGAATAAGCCCAGAAGGGCATTTTTTTATTTCTTTTTTGTCAGAGATGTTAATTAATAAAAAAATATAAAAATATTTTGTTATTTAGTGCTTAATATATAATATTATTATATATTACTAACTAGTAATATGATAAACGAAAGGAAATATGAAAAATACAAGAAATTATATTCAATTTTTGCATAAGGTTATTCTAAAAAAGAAAAACTCAATCATAATACCGATTATTATAATTTTATTAATGCTGATTATTACAATAGTTTTTTCTCAAATTAATTTAGATAATAACAAAATTAACATTATTTTTTATATAACTATTGCTATACAATTGATTTTTACAATATTTTTTTCTTCACTTAAATCTATAAATATTTTTAAAGATTTAAGTGAAGATGGACTAGAATTATTAACTTTTTCAAAACCATTATCAAGAAAAAATATCATTTTTGGAAAAACAATAGTAAATATTATTATTGGGTTATACTGAACAACAATGATCACTCTTTTAAATATTTTATTAGCAAGTGTTTTAAATCATATGTGAATTATAAAGACATTATATACAACTTTTTTAACTATTTATTTAAGTTATATTCTTTTCGGAAATGTAAGTTTATTAATAGCGTATTGATTCAATTCTAAAATAGCCTTAACGTTACCTGTTGTTTTATTTAGCCCCTTAGCCTTTGGCGGAACTCTTATATCAGGTAATACAACCTCGGTGAGTGATAATTTTGCTTTTTACTTAAATACTGAGCATAAAAAAAACCCTTCCGGAAACTTAGTTAATGCCGAAATATTTTATTTAAATAACTACTCTGATAATTTTTATATTGTTCCAAATGGTATGAATAATAAAGAATTTAGAAATGATCAAAAAGTTTTCTTAAACGAAGCATACAAAATTGCTAAAAATGCTCCAAAAAGCTGACAAATATACTCATTGTTAGCAACCCCGTATCAAATGTTAGATACATTTAATTATGATGATGTAAATGTATTTAATCTTTTTAGTGGAACAAAAATCAATAATTTAGAAAAATATTTCAATTATAATAATAATGAAAGTTTTATATATAACTACTCTTTAAAACAAAATTCTGATTTAGAAAAATATAAAGTGGAAGAATTTAATGAAGACGGAACTCTTAAAGGAGTTTCTAATAGTGTTTATTTAGTGCCTGGATTATTAAAAAATCAATCTAATATACCAGGATTAGAAAATAGAAACATAATTTACGCAAGAGAAAAAGCAGATTCGTTTAAATTTTTATTCCCTGAAGATCAATATGTTTACTCTTCGGCTGATAATTTAGTAGGTGAAATTCAATGGAATTATTTAAGAGAATTATTAAGTGATAAGGTTTTTATTGATTACGTAACTAAATTTTATGATGAATTTATAAACACAAATAGTAATTTAGTTGATCAAAGAGATATTAAAGTAACTTTACTTTCAAAAATCGAACAAATTATTAATGATGAATCAAGTGATTTAAATAGATTAGAAACTAATTCAATAGTTTTAAATCCGAAATCTCTTCAAACTAAAGAAATCAAGAATATTACAGAAAAGAAAATTTATTTAGGTATAGCTATTTTATATTATGCTTATTTTAATTTTATGAACACTGAAAATCAACAAATAGTAGATTCAATTTTAATTAATCCAGTAGATGAGTTAGAATATACTCCAACACAATTAACATTACAAGTTGGTGATTTTAAATATAATATTGGTGGTTATAGTCAATACACACCTAAACAAGAAATAGGGGATAATAATAAAATTATTATTAGATACGAATTAACTAAATCAGATAACTATTTATTTCAAACAAGTAATGAAGTTTTTGAATTATCAAGGACTAATAAAGTAGTTGATAAAAATATATATTGATTAATATGAATAGCAATTATTAGTGTACTTATTACAATTAATAGTGTTTTATATTATAAAAAGGATTATAAATAATGAATGATAATATTTTAGAGGTTAAGAATTTAACGAAAATTTATAAGAGTGCGAATAAAGAAAAAACTGGAGTTTTTTCACTAAATTTTGTTGTTAAAAAAGGGTCATTTCACGCTTTTATAGGAGAAAATGGTTCTGGTAAAACAACAACTATTAAGTCAATAATAAGTTCATATGTAAATTATACTGGTGAAATATTAATAGATAATTCTAATGTTAAAAATAATCCAACTATTAAATCTAAAATCGGTTATGTGCCAGAAAGTGCTATTTTTCCAAAAGAATTAAACACTAACGAATATTTACTTTACTTAGGTTGTTTAGGTTCTTTGTCTAAAAAAGTAGTTCAACAAAAAATAGATTATTTATTAGAAAAATTTGAGATTAAAAGTTTACAATACAAGAAACCATATGATTTCTCTTCAGGACAAAAGAAAAAAGTTTTATTAATCCAAATGTTACTTAATAATCCTGAATTAATAATCTTAGATGAACCAGCGGCAAATTTAGATCCAACGGCTAGATATCAATTATTTAATCTTTTAAAAGAGTTGCATTCAAAAGGGACGACAATTTTCATTAGTTCACATATATTAAGTGAAATTGATAAATATGTTGATTCGTTTACTCTTATTCACAAAGGAAAAATATTATTTAACGGGCCTAAAACTACAAATTTAGAAAAAGTATTTTATGAAAAAGTTATTAAAAATTAAAAAAATTTTATTAGGGACTATTTCTTCAACAGTTGCTATTTCTATATTAACCGCCGCACTTATTATTTCATCTAAAACAAATAATGAAGATAAGAATAATTACAAAAATTATTTATATAATAAAAAAGATGAAAATATATACCTTAAAAATTTAGCTAATACTTTCTTTTTTAGCAAAGACTTGGGCGAAACTTTTAAAAATGAATATTTTTTAAATCAAAATAATATTAATAATGATTATTTTGACGAACTAAATGTTTCTTTGACTTATTCACCTTTTTCTATTGTTAACATTTTAGATAAAGCAAAAGAAATTAAAATAAAGTATGCTAGACAATCAATAGAAATATTAAATAATTTATTAACAAATAATTGATTCTGATATTTAAATAATTTAGATTCGATGTTATTTCAATTCAATCCTTTTGACAATAAATATAAAGATAATGTTAATGATAAAGGAAAAACTGATAAAACAAATGTCAATGAATTTAAGTCATTATTAAAACAAAATAAATTATTTTATAAAATTCATTCTAAGGATATTAAAGGTTTTAAATTTTTTGACTTACCAAACTTACAAGAAGATATATATACTAATAAGAAAATAGGCTTTGTACAAATTTCAAATAATGCTTTAATTCCTTTTTTTGCATATAATAAAAAAGATGAAAATATTTTACAAATAACACCAGATTTATTTGTTTTTGATAGTGATTTGAGCGATAAAAATATTTCGCAAATGTTTGAATTGTTTATTAAACTTAGAAATCAAAGAATAGAAGAGGATATTAAATATTTTAAAAAAATTAAATCCAACAACTATGATGAGAATATTAGTTATAAAAAATATAATGATGTATCTTTATTCCAAATTTTTAATAGCGAAAATTATTCTGAATTATTTTTTAAAGAAATATTTGAATTTAATAGATTAAATAAGAGTATCAAAGTTAAAAGATATACATGAGGTTTTAATGAAAATAAATAAATATTTAACTGGTTTTTTAATATCAATATTAATGCCTTTAAGTTCTGTATCATGTGCCGACTTTTCTCAATCTTCCAGAAATAAACTAAGTCAAAAAATATTATTATTAGACGAAGTTAGCGAAAAAACGATAGATAAAAATAAAACTAAAACTGAAGATATTTTAAATAGAATACTGAATCAACTTTTTAAAGGTAATAAAATTAAAATATTAGATTTTTTGAATTCACAAAAAATAAACGAAAAAATAATTTTGGAAAAATTTATCCAGAACCAAAAGGAATTTAGTAATTTAGATGATAACAATTCAAGGATTGAGTTTGCAAAAAAACAAAGAGAATTCTTTTCTAAAAACTGATATTTTTTCTTAACTCATATTAATCAATTTGAATTTAATTTTCTAGAATATGTATTTGATGGATTGCAAAACGGAAATACCGCAAGCGAAGAATATAAAAAAATTATTCAAAATAAAAAAAATGTTGATACTTTTTCGTTTCAAAATATTTTTTTAGAAAAGATAAGAGTAGGGGATGAATCCATCGAGATATCAAACACTAACATTTATTATATTTTAAAAGAAAAAATGGTATTTAGATTAAGTGTAAACGATCTAGATCAAGATCAACCGACAATAAATATTTTGCCTATGATTTGATATTTTCCTGAATCAAAAGCTAAGTCTATTTCATTGGCATTAGTTTCTTCTATTGTTCATACATTGTTTATACATAACTATCCGTCTGCATTTTCTGAATTTGAAGAAGTAATGGTTAAAGAACAAAGATACGGAAGCCCTATTTTTGTATTTCCAACCATTTTATTTAAAGGAGCCGAAAATGAAAAAAAGTAAAATTTTAAAAATAGTTTTTAGTTCTTTTATTTTTAGCCTACCCTTACTAATGTCCCTTTCGTGTTCAAATACATCTACTAATGTGGAGAAATTGCAATCCGCTCAAAGTTTTATTAAAAAAAATGATGAAAATAAAGAATGAGAAAATTTTATTAATCAAAAATATATAAAATTAATTTTAGAAAGATCTTTTAATTCTAAAGATGAAATTCGAAAATATATTCAAAATCAACAAAGTATTGAGGAAAAATATTTTGATGATATTAAAATTGCTTCAAGATTTGGCAATAATATAATCTCTGATTTCGATGATGAAACCAGTTTTTTTAGCAACGGAAAAAATTTTATTACTGAAAAGTCCGCCGATATAAAAGAACAATTATATTCAAAAAATTGATTATTCTTTCTTTTTAATATAAATCGCTTTAATTTCTTTCACTTTTCAGATATTGAACCCGATAAAGCTTTTAAAGAAGATTTTATAGAAGATTTAGAAACTAATAAAAAAATATTTAATGATTTCTACAATCCAAAAAAATTACAAATTATTGACGCAGCGATACAAGAATATGATTTAAGAGAATTTTCAGTTAAAAACTTTGAAAAAAATCCAAATTCTTCAACTTACAAAATAAAAGAGACGATTTATAAATATGAAGATAGAATATACTTTTTATCAGAAGAAGGATATATATATTTTATAAGAGTTTTTGGAACAAAAAAAGTAACAAAATACAATAATAACGAAGTAATTGAAAGGAAAAATGTTGATAGAGTTTATTTAAACCAATATCTTTATTCATTTCCTAAATTGATTTTAAGTAATGATAAATTAAATGATTTTGATCTAAAAAAATACATTGATACTGTCGCGCCTTGAGAAAGTTCTAAAATAAAACCTAGTGATGCAAAACGTACATTATTTGTTGAAGAATACGGAGGTGAAACTTTTAGATACACATTGATCGATGTAATTAAATAAAAATATTCAACACAAAAAACTATATTATTTTTATAGTTTTTTGTGTTTTTTACTTTTCATCTTTTCCTTTAACGCTATATCATAGTATTAAAATTTTGTAATTTAAAATCTATGGTAAAATAGTTATCAAAAATAGAGAGAGGTAAATATGAATAAATATACAAAATCATTATTATTTTTAGGTTTTATGAGTTCTTTTGCAACACTTGCAAGTTGTACATCAAATATCACAAAAAAAGAAGAACTAAAAAGTGACATGCCAGACAAAAACTTAAATGACAAAAATGAAATGAAAAATAACAAGCCTTCTAAAGATAAAATAGAAAATGATAAGTCGCAAACTAAAGAAAACGAAATTGAATCAATAAACGAAGATAGACATATGCAAAATGATGGTTCACAAAGTAAAGAAAATGAAATTGAATCGATAAACGAAGATAGACATATGCAAAATGATGCGTCGCAAACTAAAGAAAACGAAATTGAATCAATAAACGAAGATAGACATATGCAAAATGATGCGTCGCAAACCAAAGAAAATGAAATTGAATCGATAAACGAAGATAGACATATATGCAAAATGATGCGTCGCAAACCAAAGAAAATGAAATTGAGTCAATAAACGAAGATAGACATATGCAAAATGATGCGTCGCAAACCAAAGAAAATGAAATTGAGTCAATAAACGAAGATAGACATATGCAAAATGATGGTTCAAAAGATAACGAAAAAAACAACGATCGATTGATAAGTTCAATTTTGTTTTTAAATTTGAGAACAATCACTTCATCTGTTTTTACTTCTTATTCTAATGAAAATGATTTTCTAAAATATAAATACGTTAGAGAGGCTGAGAGTATTTTAAGTAAAATAGTTGCACTTAATCTAGATACACATAAAAATGAAATAGAACAAGGATTTTCTTTATTAAAGAAATATAAAGAGATTATAGAAAATAATAAAATTGACATGAATTTTGTTGATCAAATTTTGGAAAGTTCAAATGTCGGTCATGGACATGCTGATTATTCTAATTTTTTCAAATTACTTGATAATGAATTGAATAATTTGCTTAAAAATTTTGATTACAATCAAAAGGAATTTAGAGCAATTATAATAATGATAATTTTCAAAATATTAGAGCAAATAATTGAAAGTAATATAGATTATACTTACTTATTCGAAATCGAATATCAATTAACTCACTATGGAAAAGATGAAAAAAACAAAAAATATAGTGAAGAAATGAAAAAAATTTATAGCATTGTTTCTAAAACAATAGAATTAAAAGGAAAGTTAACAAAAGAAGAATTTGAAAAAATAAATGATATTTTATCTGATATTAATTCAAAAATGAAAAATCAAAGAGTATAGGTCTTTGGTTTTTTAAATTTAATGTTAAATACAATATATAATTTCAAATTGTATTATAATTTAATTAATAATTAAATTATTGGAGAAAAATATGAAAAAAACATTACTAAGTGGTATAAAACCCACAGGTAGCTTGACATTAGGTAATTATATAGGTGCTATTAAAAATTTTGTTTTAATGCAAAAGGAATATGATTCATACGTTTTTGTTGCTGATTTACACGCATTGAGTACAGGCGTAGTTGATCCTGTTGAATTTAATAAAGCACGTAAAAGCATTATAGCAATGTACATTGCATGTGGACTAGATTATGAAAAAACGACTTTATTTTATCAATCTGATATTATGGCAACTGGTGTTTTACAATGACTTTGTACATCTTTAACAACTATTGGTGAATTATCAAGAATGACTCAATTTAAAGATAAATCTAGTAAAATGAAACAAGGTAACGGAACTGAGAAAATACCAACCGGTCTTTTGATGTATCCTCCTTTAATGGCTGCAGACATTTTGCTTTATAATACAGATGTTGTACCGATTGGAGAAGATCAAATTCAACATTTAGAATTGACTAGAAATATAGCTGAGAGATTCAATTCAAAATATAATTTAGATTTAAAAATACCAACCGGTTACGTTCCAAAAGTTGGAGCAAGAATTAGATCTTTAACAGATCCAAATTTTAAAATGTCTAAGTCAGATTCTAAAAGTGAAAAATCTATAATATATTTACTTGATGATCCTGATAAGGCGTATTCTAAAATTATGAAAGCAGTTACTGACTCAGAAAATAAAGTTTATGTTTCAGAACAAAAACCTGGCGTGTTGAATTTATTAAATATTTATGCTTCAATTAAAGAAATTAGTTTAGAAGAAGCGGAAAAAATATTTGCTGACTATAATTATAAAGACTTTAAATCAGCAGTCGGAAATGCTGTTAAAGATTTATTAATTGATATTCAATCTAAATATTACAAAGCTCTTGAAATTGTTGACCAAATAGCAAAAAATGGTGCGAAAAAAGCTAATATTATAGCAAACAAAACTTTATCAAAAATAATGAAAAATATTGGTTTTGAAGGAGAAATAAATGAAAGCAAATAAGCAATTGAATCATACTACAAGCCACCTCTTAGGTGCTGCGGTTGAGAAACTTTTTCCTAATGTGAAACTAGGATTTGGTCCTGCAACTGATGAAGGTTTTTATTATGATTTTGAGTTTTTAGATCCATTGTCTGATTCAGAATTAAATAAAATAGAACGTTTAATGAAAAAACTTGCTTCTAGAAATTTAGTAATGAAACAAGTATCAGAAGAAGAATATGATTTAACAAATAAACCTTATAAACAAGAATTGTATAATGAGTTAAAAGCAGCGGGAAAAACAATAACATTTTATTCGTTAGTTGACCCACTAAATAAGGAAGTTATTTTTACTGATTTATGTGCAGGAAACCATGTTGAAGATACTAAAAACATCAAACATTTTAAACTTTTAAGTCTTGCCGGTGCATATTGAAGAGGTAATTCTGATAATATTCAATTAACAAGAATATACGGTACTTCTTGAGAAACAAAACAAGAATTAGATGAGTATTTAGCAATTTTAAAAGACAGAAAAGAAAGAGATCATCGTAAAATAGGTAAAGAAATGAAACTTTTTACTTTTAATAAATTGGGTGGGCAAGGTTTACCTTTTTGATTAGAAGATGGTATGGCTATTCATAATGAAATTCGTAATTTAGTTTTAAAAAATGACCGTAAATATGGGTTTACCGAGGTTTTAACACCACATTTTGGTGAAGAGGAATTATATAAAATTTCAGGTCACTTATCTCACTATAAAGATGATATGTTTAAACCAATTGTTGTAGAAAATGAAAGATTAATTGCACGTCCAATGACGTGTCCGCATCACATAATTTGTTATAACACAGAAAAACGTTCATATAGAGACTTACCGATTAGATATAGCGAACAATCACAATTATATCGTTATGAGAAATCTGGAGCTCTTACAGGTCTTGAACGTGTTCGTGGAATGCTATTAACAGAGGGTCATTTATTTGTGCGTAAAGATCAAATAGCACAAGAATTCAAATCAATGTATCAATTAATTAAAGAAACACTTGAAGCATTTAAAATAAAGATTGATTATGTTTCGTTATCGTTGAGAGATCAAAATAACAAAGAAAAATATTTTGATGATGATAATATGTGAAATGAAGCAGAAAATGAATTACGCAATGTTCTAAATGATCTAGGTGTTAAATACGAAGAAAAAGTTGGAGAAGCTGCTTTTTATGGTCCGAAAATGGACATTCAAATTTTCACCGCTTTAGGTCATGAAATAACCGTTTCAACATTACAGTTAGACTTTTTATTACCAAGAAAATTTGGAATAACATTTACAAATTCGCAAGGTCAAGATGAAACTCCGGTTATGATTCACCGTGGATTAATCGGTACATACGAAAGATTTGTTGCGATATTAATTGAACAAACTAAAGGTGTTTTACCGTTTTGACTTGCCCCAAAACAAATAACTGTTATTCCTGCAACAAATTCAGAAGAAGATTTTAATTATTCAAAATTAGTTAATGATAAACTTTTTTCATTTGGATTTAGATCAAAACTAAATTCTTCTGAAGAAAGATTAGGAAAAAAAGTGCGTGAAGCACAAATATCAAAATCTAAATTCCAAGTTATTTTAGGAGAACAAGAAAGAACTTCGAACACTATTTCGTATCGTAAATATGGCGAAACCGAAACAACTACGGTTTCACTTGATGACTTTATTAATTTATTAGAAAGACTTAAAGAAACACGTGAATAAGAAAATATCATGAATTTTTAATATTTTATTTACTTTAAGTGTAATTGCATTAGTTTTAATTTCTGGAAGAATAATACCTTGGCATTTAATCGAACAAACAAAAAGTTTGAATTTAAACTATTGAGTAAGAATTATTCTTTCGACATTATTTAGCATTATTTTTATTATTGGCGGATTTTTATTAGCAACATATTATTATTACAAATTTAAAAATTTGTCATGAGTTATTTTGGTTGTAGGAATTACTAATACACTTATGTGAATTCCATTTGTTAATGATGATAAAAGTTTTCAATGAGTTTGATATACAGGTGATGTTATACCTGTTGTAATTGTATTTGTGATAATTTACTTTTTATCTATTAAATTTATAACGAACCAAAATATAACTAAAATAAGAAAATTCTTAAAAGTTAAATCCTCTTTCTAAGATTTAAAAATATAAAAGTTAAAAACAACGTCCTTTTTTACGTTATTTTTAACTTTTTTTACCTCTTTTTACAATAAAATATTAAATTTGGTAAAATATTAAATTATGTTTAAGATAGAAAAAAAATATGACGCAATTGTAGTTGGTGGTGGTCACGCAGGTGTCGAAGCCACATTTGCTTTAGCGAACAAAGGTCATAAAGTAGCGTTAATTTCTTTCGATTTAAATCGATTAGCTATGATGCCATGTAATCCTTCTATTGGAGGACCGGCTAAAGGTATAATTACAAGAGAAATAGATGCTTTAGGTGGAGTTCAAGGTTATTTTTCTGATTTAGCAATGATTCAAATAAAAATGCTAAATGAATCAAAAGGACCTGCAGTTAGAGCACTAAGAGCACAAATTGATAAAGATAAATATTCAAAGATTATTTACGAAGCACTCGAAAAACATCCTAATATTACCTTAATTGAAGCTGTTGTCGAAGAAGTTATAACAGATCAAAACAATACATTTAAAGGTTTTCAAGTTGAAGGGATTGGTCTAATAGAAGCAGGAGTTGCCGTTATTACAACAGGTACTTATATGAATTCTAGAATTTTACGTGGAGATGAAATTACGATAAGTGGACCCGACAACCAAAAAACTACACCTAAATTAAGTAAATCACTCGAAAAACTAGGTTTAGAACTACAAAGATTAAAAACAGGTACTCCTGCAAGAGTTTACGCTGACTCCATTGATTTTTCAGAGGTTGAGAAAGAAGTTTTAAACGATACTGCACTAACATTCTCTTCACGTTCAGGTGTTAAATTAGCAGAACAAATTTCATGTTACTTAACATATACAAACGAAGAAACACATAAAATAATTGAAGATAATATTTCTAAATCTGCAATGTATTCAGGTTTAATTAAAGGAATTGGACCTAGATATTGCCCAAGTGTCGAAGACAAAGTAATGCGTTTTAGGGATAAAGAACGCCATCAAATTTTCTTTGAACCAGAAACAGCTGACGGAAGTATTATTTATGTTAATGGTATGTCTACATCTATGCCAATAGATGTTCAAGATAAAATGTTAAGAACTATACCAGGACTTAAAAATGCAAGAATTCAAAAATGAGGGTATGCAATTGAATATGATGCATTAAACCCTTTACAAATTTCAAGTTCATTAGAGTCAAAGGTTATTGGTAATTTGTTTACTGCAGGTCAAATTAATGGAACAAGTGGATATGAGGAAGCTGCCGCCCAAGGTTTAATAGCGGGTATAAATGCGGGTCAAAAATTAGAAAATAAAGAACCTCTTATTTTAAGAAGAAGTGATGCTTACATTGGCGTTTTAATTGATGATTTAGTAACAAAAGGGACTAAAGAACCTTATAGAATGCTTACAAGTAGAGCAGAATATCGTTTATTACTTAGAAATGATAATCCTGATATTAGATTATCAAAACACGGTCATAATGTTGGTTTAGTTAATGATAATGATTATAAAAAAGTTATTGATAAATATGATTTAATCAATAAAAAAATAGATGAATTATCAAAACAATTTGTTTCATCTAAGAGCGAAATTGGAATTAAATATAAAATTGAAAATGGTGTTTCAATGTTAAAAGCTTTAGCTAGACCAGACGTTGATGCTAAAGATATTTTAGGTGATTTTGAATTTAAAAATGAATTAACAACAATGGTTCGTTTAGATGGTTATATTAGAAAACAAGAATCATTGGCAAATCGTATGTCTAAATTAGATAACTTTAAAATACCTGATAATATTAATTATCGTCAAGTAGCTAATTTAGCTACAGAAGCAATGCAAAAACTTGAACAAATTAGACCTAAGACTGTCGGTCAGGCTTCGCGTATCTCGGGAATTAACCCTGCAGATATTCAAATGTTAATGTTTCATATAGCTTCTCAAAAATAATGAAATTAAATATTGTTGCAGTAGGCAGTTTATCTAAAGAATATCAAGTCCTTTTTAATGATTATTTAAAAAAAGTTAACTTTTTTGCTAAAGTTAACTTAATAGAAATTAAAGAACAAAAAATACAAAATATAGAATTGAAGAAACAAAAAGAAACAGAATTAATATTAGAAAAAATACCAAAAAATTCACAAGTCATTTACTTATCTACCCAAGCTAAGCAAGTTACATCAGAAGAATTTAGTGAACGTATTACTAATACAGATAATATAACTTTTGTAATCGGAGGATCAAATGGAGTTATAGAAACATATTTTAGTAATAAGTTAAATTTTTCTAAAATGACTTTTCCACATCAACTTTTTAGAGTGATGCTCATTGAGCAAATATATAGAGCATTTACAATTAAAAATGGAATTACATATCATAAATAAAGTAAGTGATTACTTACTTTTTTATATAAATAGTAGTGTTTTTAAAAGCAAAAAATATTTATGTCTAATAAAAAAGCAACAAGCATTAATAAGTGTTGGTGCTTGTTGCTTTGTTTTTGCTAATATTAAATGTTTTAATATTATTTTTAAGTACTTTTTATAAAAGTAATATATCTCTTAATTATCTCTTGAAAAAGATAAAAGTCTTAAAATATGTATTAACATTGATGACGTGTTAACAAATAATCTAGTTGCCAAATTAATTGCGTAGCTATATATTTGAGAATTTGAAGATACATAAGCAAAGTTTTGAATTTCTTTTTTTACATAGTAAAACTCAAATATTGTTGCTCCTGATATAAAAATGACACTTAATAATGAATAATATCATTGAACTTTTAAGACAAAGAAAGAAACAAAAAATAATATCATTAAGGCAATTCCGAGTAATGTCATTGTTATTTTAAGTATATGCTTATTAATTAGTTCGAAATAACCTATCGTAGCACAAACCATTAAAATTAATAATGGTAAACAGGATATTAAAAGAAAGTTTGTATAACTAAAAGTGTTATTGGTTGCATTTATTGATGAAACTCTTTCGTTTGTTTTGAAAATAAATAAAAATCCAGTTATTATCGATGTTCATATTATTAAATTAAAAATAGCGAGTAACGATGATTTTAGTAAACTCATATTATTGTTTCTAATAAAAAACGAAATTATAAAATTAGAAACAACACCAAATAATATTAAACCTAATGCTATAAAAAATACTCGTCCACTATATTTAGAGCTATATAACATTTTTTCTAATATAGAACTTCCTAAAATGGATAATAATATTGTTAAAATAAATAAAAATGCATAAATAAAAGTTGTTATAAAAATAACTTTTCTAGCACCGGTGTATGTTTTGCTTTCAGTAAAGATTTTTTTAATGTTTTCCATATTTTAAATTATATTATTTTTTTAAATTAAACAAAAACTTCCTTTATATAAAAGGAAGTAATTTTTAATTATTTTCAATAACTTCATATTTAAATGAATGTTTTTTTGCGAAGTCCTCTACGTATTTGTTATGTTTGTAAGTCTTAAGAGTTATATTTTTAACTTGTCAAAAGGCATATTCACTAATATTTTCAATTGTAGATGGTAAAATAACATATTCTAATTTTTTAAGTGTGTTAAATGTATAATCTACAATATTTGTGATTCCCTCGTTTAATTTAACTGTTTTAATATTATCTTTGAAAGATATTTCTTGTCCTTGGAATTTAACATTTGGATGCACAACTAAATTTGTCAGTCCATTTGGTATTGATATTATTTGTGAAAAGTCGTTGTTGTATAAAACTCCTTTAAATGAAGCGAAAGAATAATTACCTGCCTCAACTTCAATGCTTTCAACAACGCTTGACTCAAATAATTCTTTTCCATCATTTAATGTTGATGTTTCTTTTGGTATTACGACATTTTTAACATTTAAATTATTAGGAGTCATCAATATTTTTTCAAAGTTTTTACTATATAGAATACCATCTTGTGAAGCAAAAAAATTATTATCCTTTGAAACATCAAAAGCGTATGTGCCTTTAGTTCCGGGGTATTCAATGTGTTTTACAAATTGTGGTATATGTAATGTTCTTACTTTGTCATTATTTAAAATAGTGTCCGAAATATTTTCTACAACAATTTCATCTAATTTATCTGGTATATTAGGGTTATCTACTAGTGCATTTTTAACTGATAATCCGTTTCAGTATTCATATATTACATTTTCATTACTAAAATCTAAATCTAAAACACGTTCCACCATATGATCATTTGAAATTTCTTTAGGTGATAGTCTAAAATATCTTTGGTCAATAACCCCTCAAGTTGTGTCCGAAAAGAATCATTCATTAGTTTCAGGATCTTGTATTGCATTTCATTGGTGAGCTCCCGCAGAAGATCAACCAATAACCATAACTGTTTTAATGCCTAACAAATCTAAAAATGCCTTATATAATATACTATACCCACCACAAACGGCATATAAATATTGTTTAACTTCATATGGGTTTAATTTGGCTTGATTAGCTTGTCTGGCATATTGTACGTTTTTTGTAATTCAATTAAACACAAGTCTTACTTGATTTTTTTTGTTTGTTTCACCTTTTATAATAGTTTCATTAAGAAATTGTCTCAATTCTTCCTTTTGATGTAAGGTATAGTTATTTTGATTGAAATCAGTTATATTTCCTTTTGCAAGATCGATGAATTCTAAAGCTTTTTTATTTACTAAAGATCTAACAGGATCTACATTTGTATTTCCATCTTTGGTAGATTTTTTTATAGCTTCAAGTTCAGGGTAGTTACTGTAATCATTTTTAGGTGAAGATTCCTCTTTTTTAATATTATTTTTGTCAAAATTTCCTGCATAGTATTCAGGCCTAGTGTCCTGGTGAGTACTTAAAGTATTTTTTAATTTAGTAATTTCATCGAACTTATCTTTTAAATCGTTTAGAGTTTTATTGTATTTTTCTAATTCTTGTTTATCAAATTTAAGCGGAGTTTCTAATCGATCAAAATCTTCATTAATTTTATCTATTGAATCAAATAACATTTCGTATTTATACATTATGTTTTTTTCTAATTTAGCTTCATTATACAAATTTATAAAGTTTTTGTGTTCATTAATTATATTTTCGTATGCTTCTAGTACGCTTTTTTTAACGTTTTGATCATCTTCTTTAGATTCATTATTAGTTTCATCATCTGAGTTTGAATAACCTTCACTTGAATTACCACGATTATTTTTCTGACTGTTATTATTTTGAGTGTCACTAGAGCTTGCTTTGTTACTATTTTTTTCTTCTGCTCCTCTAGAATTATTGTTTATTATCTTATCGTTATTTAAATTTGAAATATCTTGATTTTCTGAATTATTTTGTTTTTCTTCAGAATGATTTTTATTTGAAGAATCATTAGTTATAACTTTGCTTTGTTGTTCTTTTGTTGGAGAACATGAAATTAAAGTCACAAAACTTGTTCCTAATATAGGGATAAGTAGACTTTTAAGTATTTTATTTTTTTTCATTTTACTTCCTTATACAAACTTTAAGTTTAAAAACTTACTTTAATTATAATATACAATCGAATAATTATGTTTTTTTAAAATAAATGGTTTTTTCTTGCAAAATAAAATAGATCGCTAGGATCTATTATTAATAATTATTCTTGAATTGTTGATGTTGTAGAAGTTTCTTCATCCGGTTGCGCTTCTTCGCTTGTTTCTGTTTCATCAGAGTCTTTTGATGTAGTTTCTCCGTTTGTATTTTCGTTATCAATAGCTTCTTTTTTAACTTTTATATCATCTACAATTTTTCTTATTTCAGCCTTAAAATTATTAGCATTGTCTTCTGAAAGTGTTTCTTTAGCTTCTTTAAGTTTTTGCTTAAAATTCTCAAGATTTTCCATTAATTCAGTTGAAAGTGATTTATATTTTTCATCAGTTAGTTCATCTGTATCATAATCATAAGCTTCTAAAATTATGTCTTCTATTTCGCTATATATTTTTTTTATTTTTTCATCTTCAGGATTTTCTTGTTTTTCTTCTTTTGCAGTGTTAGAATTTGATTCTTCACCTTCTTTTTGTTGTTTTTCGGTTTCTTTAGTTGTGTCATCATTGCTTGAATTTTCAGAATCAATAGCTTCTTTTTTAGCTTTTGTATCTTCTAAAAGTTCATTAATGCGATTAATGAAATTTTGAGCTTTTTCATTTGTTAAATTTCCTTTAAAATAACCGGTTTCCTTTTGTATATTATTTATTCCTAAATTTAACTTATCTGATAGATCTGAATATTTTCCATCTTCATCCTCTGTAAGGAAATCGTAGTATTCTCAAGCTTCGTTTAATTTTTTGCTTGCTTGTTGTTTTAAAGAATTTTCGTCTTCATCTGAGCCGCTTGAGCCACCTGATCATACTGAATCTGAACTGTTAGAATCACCTTTAAGTAATCCAACTAAATTTGATAATTTTGAAGAACCGAAAATTCCGTTTTCTTCATCATCGTCACCTTCTTCATCGTCAGAATCTGAATTTACTTCGTCGGTTGTTTTAGTTTCTTTTGATTCATCTTTTTCGGAATTATCATCCGAATTTGTAATTAAATTAAGTGTTTCTGTTTCTTTTTCGTTATTTTCTTTTGTAGTTTCTTTACTTTCTTTTTCTTTTGAAATATTAGATTCTGCTTGATTTGAACATGACGCAACAACAATAACACTTGATCCCAATAGTGGGAGAAGTATTTTTTTTAATAATTTTATTTTTTTCATTATTTCCTCGTTTATTTATTTTTTATTATGTAATTGTCATTTAAATTAATATGACTTAGTATATGAAATTAAATTTTTAATTTTATATTACCGACCAGTAATATAAACAAATTATACAACATATAATTTAATGCTTAAAATATTTTTTAAATAATTAGATATTTTTGCAATGTGTTTTTAGCATATTGAAAAATGTGACTTAATTTAAGGTAAATAAACTTGTAAATATTATTTATAAAAATGCATAAAAATGATAAAATAATAAAGCATAAATTGAGCACAGCAGTTTATTATAGCTAAGAAAAATTTAACATGTCAAACTTTGTTAGTAGATTAAGCTGTTTAGTTGAAAACATTAAGTTAAACTTTAATAGTTAGAAATAAACCCTCATCCTATGCAGAAAGAGGAAAAAATGTCAAGATACACAGGACCAGTTTTCAAAAAAGCTCGTCGTTTAGGTTTTTCTATCTTAGAAACAGGTAAAGAATTTTCAAAAGGTAGAAAAAGAACTTATGCACCAGGGCAACACGGAAACAAAAGAGTTAAATTATCAGATTACGGTTTACACTTATACGAAAAACAAAAAGTTAAACACTTATTTGGTGTAAACGAAAAACAATTACGTAAAGCTTTTGAAAAAGCTGTTAAAGCTAAAGGTGTTACAGGTACAAATTTATTACAATTACTTGAAACACGTTTAGATAACGTAGTTTATAGAGCTGGATTTGCTACAACAAGAAGACAAGCTCGTCAACTTGTTAATCACGGACACTTTACATTAAACGGTAAAAAAGCAAATATTCCTTCAATGGTAGTTTCATTAGGGGACGTTGTTGAATTAAAAGAAAAATCAAGAACAAATAAACAAATTTTAGAAGCATTAGAAGTAAAACAAGCTTCAGCTTGAATGACAAGAAAAGACTTTACAGCTAAATTAGATAGATTGCCAGAAAGAACAGAAATTCATTCAGAAATCAAAGATGCTTTAGTTGTTGAGTTCTACTCAAAATAGTCGAAAGGATCGAAAAAAATGAAAAAAGATTTACATCCTGCTTATTACGAAGTTCAAGTTGCTTGTTCAACATGTCAAAAAGAATTTACTTTTAAATCAACAAGAAAAAACTTTACAGTTGACGTATGTTCAAACTGTCACGCAGTCTTCACAGGAAACAAAACTCAAATCAAAGCTACAGGTAGAATTGATAGATTTAACAAACGTTTACAAAAATCAAACGCAAACAAATAATTATTACAAAAAACATCAAGTATAATTTTTATATTCTTGATGTTTTTTAATATTTTTTGTTTAATATATCTAACGAATATAAAACGATAATTTTATTAAAAAAAATCAAAACTTAATATATACTAGGCTTATTTTTGTATAAATTTTGGATAAAATAATATATAATTTAAATACTTATGAACAATATAAATTTAAAAAGAAAAGAAGCATTAATTAGAAATATGATAGCAGATATTTTGTTTAATGAAATAACAAATAAAAATATCATAGATCCAGTTGTTATGGATGTGGAGTTATCATCAGATTTGAGTTATCTAAAGGTTTATGTAAACTTATTTTCTAATAAAGAAAAAGGTTTAATTGCACTTAATAATTCTGCGGGCATGGTGAAAAGAATTTTATCTAAGAGATTAAATTGAAGAAAAGTTCCTTCGATTAAATTTTACTTTGATGATGTATCTACAATTGGTAGCAGAATTGACCAAGTTTTATTGAAAATAAAAAACGAGGAAAATAATAAATAATGATATACGATAAAATTATTAATGCTGATGTTTATCAAACCAAATATTCGTCACTAAATCGTGCTTTAAAATTACTTAAAGAATTTGATTTTAGCACTCTAGATTTTGGTATCACACAAATTGATGACAAAATTAAAATTGTCAAAATGAAGTATAAAGAATTATTTCCGAAGGAAACTTTTGGCGAAATTCATGCTAAAAATGTGGATATACATATTTACGCAGGTGAATGTGATGAAATATTTGGATATGATTTAAATCCTGAATATAACGAACAAAATGTTTTATTACATAAACCCGAAAACGATGTTGTTTTTGTGAATTACAATAATAAAAATAATTATTTGCGTTTGACTAAAGGATATTTTGCTTTATTTTTACCCGGTGAATTGCATTGTCCGCTAATCACTGATAAAACAAAGCGGGAAATAACTAAAATAATAATAAAAATTAATATAGAGGAATAATATGCATACTATTAAAAAAATGATTTTAAAACCAAACTTTTACGATGGCTGAACTGATGTTACAGTTAAAGGTTGAGTTGTTTCTAATAGGGGTAGCAAGAAAATTCGTTTCATTGAAATGAATGATGGTTCAACTGTTAAAAACTTACAAGTAGTTTTTAAGGGTGAACAATTTGATTTTGATTTATTAGATCAATTAAGAAACGGTGCAGCTATCGAAATTAAAGGTTCATTAAATGCGACACCTAATTCTCCACAACCAATTGAAATGAAGGCGATAGAATTAATTGGTTATAAAAACGTTGATGAAGATTTTCCTATTCAAAAACAAGAAATGAAAATTGAAACATTGAGAGAAATACCACATCAAAGACATAGAACTAATTTATTTAGATCTGTTATGTTAATACGTTCAACTCTTGCGAAAGAAGTACATAAATACTTTGATAATAAAGGATTTTATTATATGAATAGCCCTATTATTACAAGCAATGATGGAGAAGGGGCAGGTGAAACATTTTTAGTTGATGATTCATCAAAAGAAGGAAACTTTTTTGGTAAAGGCAATAAGGCAAGTTTGGGTGTTACAGGTCAATTACATGGAGAAAGTTATGCCCTAGGTATGAACAAGATTTATACTTTTGCACCAACTTTTAGAGCAGAAAACTCAAATACCAAAAGACATTTAGCTGAGTTTTGAATGATAGAACCAGAAATGGCTTTTTATGACTTAAATAAAACTATTTTATTAGCAGATGATATGCTTAAAGTCGTTATTAGAAACACTTTATCAATTAATAAATTAGAGATAGAATATTTAAACGAACATATTGACAACAATTTAATTTCACGTTTAGAAAATTATATTAATACACCTCTTAAAATTGTTGATTACAAAGATGCAATTGAAGAATTATTGAAAGTTAAAGATAGATTCGAAAACCAAGATATTAAATTTGGTTTAGACTTAGGCAGCGAACACGAGAAATATTTAACAGATGAATTATACAAAGCTCCTGTTGCTGTAATCAATTTCCCTAAAGACTTTAAAGCTTTCTACATGTATCAAAATGAAGATGGTAAAACAGTCGCCGCCTTCGACCTTTTAGTACCGGGTGTTGGTGAATTAATTGGTGGTAGCCAAAGAGAAACAAATTACGAAAAATTAGTACAACGTGTAAACGAATTAGGTATTGACCAAGAAGATCTACAATGATACCTTGATTTAAGACGTTTTGGACACATGCAATCATCTGGTTTTGGAGTAGGGTTTGAAAGGCTTGTAATGTACGTTGCAGGTATGGAAAATATTAGAGATACTATTCCTTACCCAAGAACACCAGGAAACATTAAAATGTAATAAAATATCACATAAATATGTGAAAAAATATATAAATCTAATATTATTAATTAACATTTTACGTAAATGTTAATTTTTATTTTAAAAACCTAAAGTATTAAAATAATTATTAAATATTTAATTTATAACTTGTATATGTGTAGTATAACAGAGCACAAAAGAAATTAAAACATCCTAAAATTATGAAATCTAACAACGTAATAATATCGAAATAGCTATTTAAAATAATATCCATTCATGATATTTAATAAAAATGTTTAAAAAGGTGACTCCGAAAGATTCGAGTGAGTTTACATTAGTTTTAATTATTATAATTATGATGAAACTATTTTTTTAACAACAAATAATGCAATTATTTTTTTCTTATCAAACAGCACTTTATTTTTATGATTTAACAAACAAAATATCGTTTATAAATGAGGTAATAATCGAACAAGATTTTAATACTTAAAGAATTAAAGATAAAGTAATCGCTCATCAAGATGAAAAAGTCTAGGTATAAAAATGGAAATGGGGAATATTTTAAATTTTGACGATATGGATAGAAACACTTTTTCAACCTAACTAGAGATAGAAAAAAAGATGCAGAAATTTTTCTAAAGTATGAAATAATTATCTTAAAAAAAATAATAAAGATAGTATTGTAAAAAATTAAAACTCCAAATCTAAATTAAATTTGGAGTTTTAATTAAATGTTATTTTTTTACTTAATTTTAGGTACTTTAATCACAAAATTAAGTGTAAACATTAATGTAATTCAACTTGTTGCATATAGGAATGATCCTCATCATTTTATATTTTGTCCTAATAGAATATAGAATTCAAAACTTGCGTTACTTTGATTCACAAACGACAAGTCTTTTAGTGCAAAATATTTAATTAAATTACTAATTTGCGTAGCAGGAATTAAACTTGATATCTCAGCAAGTGCTCTTGGAAATGTGATTAGCGGAACAAATGCACCAATAAGAAAACCGGCGATTCCGCTTAAAGAAGCGCTTAAGGCACTAAATGCAGCACTATTTGAAACATAGCTAAAAATGAACACAAATATAGCACTATTTAAGATGCATCCAACAATAACGCTAAATCAAATATACATTCCTTTTGCAAACGGAATAGTAGTTTGGTTGTTCACAATAAAAGTTTTGTTTCCCAACATTCAAAAAATACTTATTAGATACATTATTGTCGTAATTAAAATATTTAAAAATATATTGAATAGTAGGTAGCTCAAACGTATGACACTAGTTTTAACGGGTGTCATATACAAATCATTTAATATTTTTCTCTCTGAGTCAGTTACCATAACACTTGATAAACTAATTGCATTTGTAAATGTGGTTACCGATAAAAGCCCAATCATTAAACTTATATCGGCATATTGGTTTTTAATAATTTCAGGCGTTTGTTTTGGCATTTGGCCAATGTAAATATTTCTTGCAAATAACGCGAAACATAAAAGTACAATCATAGGACTCATAAAGGTAAAGAAAATTCTTTTTTTATCTTTTGCAAAGATTAAGAAATGTCTTTTAAATAAATTGCTTAACTGACTAAACATTTTTACCTCCAAATTGTTCGGTTACATTTAAAAAGACTTCGTCCATTGAACCTTTGAAAAATTCGTAATCTTCAATATCCTTAATGTGTTCTTTAATTCATTTTGAACCTTCATTAAAATCCTTAAATTTAATTGTATAAACATTATTGTCAATTTTAAAATTTAAATTTGACTTTGAAATAGAGTCACTTAATGTGTTTGACATCTTATATATTTTAATGTTAGAACTTGAATATTTTGATTTCAGTTCTGAAGGGGACCCTTCAACTAATTTTTCACCTTTTTGAATTATTATTGCTCTATTACAATTGTTTGCTTCTTCCATATAATGAGTTGTGAGTAAAATAGTTAGATTTCTATCTTTTTGTATTTTACCAAGTATTTCTCAAACAAGTTTTCTAGAATTTGGATCTAGACCGGTTGTAGGTTCATCTAAAAATAAAATCGACGGCTTATGAACAAGTGCTCTAGCTATGTCCACTCTTCTTTTTTGTCCTCCACTAAGTTGAGAGTAATTTCTATTAGCAAAATCATTTAGTTGAAATTCATCAATAATTTCGTCAACGATTTCTTTTGGAGTTTTATCTTTAAAAAAAGACTTATAAAGACTAGCTCTAACTAGTAAATTTTGATATACATTTAATCCGGGGTCTAAAATAGATTCTTGAAACACAATACCTATTTGATTTCTAATTGAAACTATGTCTTCATCAATATTTTGACCATTTATCAAAACTTCTCCCGCATCACGTTTTAATAAGCCTAAAATAATATTCAATGTGGTTGTTTTACCAGCTCCGTTTAGTCCTAAAAAGCCAAACAATTCACCCTTATTCACGCTAAAAGAAATCCCTTTTAAAGCTTTATATTTTTTGAAACTTTTTTCTAAGTTATTTATTACAATAACTTCACTATTTGTTTTGTTTTCTTCATTTGAATTCACATTCCCTCCTATATATTTCTTATTATATAACTTTCAAAAAATATTTTCAAAATGAAAGAATGTTTCAAAAAAATCAGGATATTCTCCTGATTTTTAAATATTATTAGAATGTGAATTTTAATTTTAATGCTAATTTTTTATATTCTTCTGCATCTTTATCTTTTTTCAATAATACAAGCAATTTGTAGTTAAATGTAATTGTCTTAACAAGTTCTGATTTAGTTTTTTCAATCTCTTGAGCCGAGTTACCAGGTATACCTTTTTCTCCGCTTAATTGTAGTTTTTCTTTAAATTCTTTGAAGTCTTTATCTTCTTCATTTATTTTAAGTTCACCAAATAAATATTCGTGAACTAATGATTTTTTAAGTTCAGAACTTGCTATTTTGTTGAATTCTTCGTTTAATTCTTCTTCTGTTGTTTTAACAAATGAAAGATATTCTTTTCTCTTTAATCCGTATTGTTTTAATGAATTGTTAAAATCATCTTCCAATTTTTTTATTCTATCTTGTAATAATTGACGATTAATTTCTAGTTTTGACTTGCTAATAATTTCTTCAATAGTTTCTAATTCAAATTGTCTAATTGATTCTAAAAAGAACTCAACTTCTTTTTTGTTTTTTAATAATTTTTCAAATTCTTTTAAAGTTTCAACTCCTTCAATTTTGAATCCTTTTACAAAATCATCGTTAAAGTCAAATTTTGAAGGTCTTTTAATTGCGTTTATTGTAACTTGGAATGTTGCTTCTTTGTCTCTATATTCTTTAACAAAATAATCTGTTGGGAATTTAACAACTACATCACCTTTATATCCTGTTTTTTTACCAACTAATTGATCTTCAAATCCAGGAATAAAAGTTTTAGAACCTAATAATAAATCATGTCCTTGAGCTTCACCACCTTCGAAAGCAACGTCATCAATAAATCCTTTAAAGTCGATGTTAACTGTGTCACCTAAAACTGTTTTTTCATTTTTGTCATTAATTTCTTCAAGACCATTGAATTTTTCTGAAATTTCTAATTTTGCATCTTCAACTTCTTTTTTACCTACTTTTTTAAAGTTAAATTTAGTATCGATTCCTTTTAAAGTAAGTTTTTTTAGATCAGGCATCATAGGGAAATTGTAATTAATTACTAAGTCACCGTTTTCTTCGTTTTTAATATCTAATTCATGAAATTGTAAAACTACTGCTAATTTATTTTCTGAGATATATCTAGCAATTTCAGAGAATTTATTTCTAGCTAAGTTATTAATAAGTGTTGTAAAAACATCTTCTTTGTTAACGTATGATCTTAGTTTCTCAATTGGAGCTTTACCAGGTCTATAACCAGGAACTTTAACTTTTTGTGCTTTTTTATCTATTGATTCATTAAATAATTTTTGAAATTCATCTGATTTAATTGTGTATGAAACAACAACTTGAGAATTTTTAACATCTTGTGTATGTTTAATCATTTTACTCCTTATTTTATATTATAAATATAATATAATTTTACATTATTTTTTAACTATTTTTAGTTATAAAATCACATATTTTCATGTGTTCTTTTTTGTTAGAAAGTATTTCTATAATATTTTCAAAAAACGGAACATTTATTTGATTGTTTTTAATAATCTTTTCTAATGATTTAGCAGTTGTAAAACCTTCTACAGTTCCATTTGTTTTTTTTAAAGCTTCTTTTATCCCAAATTCACCAATCATTGTACCGAATGTATAATTTCTACTTTTAACCGATGTGCAAGTTAAAAAAGTATCACCTATACCCGCAAATTGGTAAACAAAATTATTGTCTGAATCATTTGTGAGTTTACGATATATTGTTATCATTTCTTGAATACCAATTGTAATTAAAGCTGCATTTGTATTTTTACTTTCTGTTGTGATGGAAGCTATACCTAAACCTATTGCTAAAACATTTTTTAGAGAAGCAAATAATTCTAAACCTATTTCGTTATTATTTTCAACTAATTTAAAATAATTATTATTAAAATTTTGAATTAATTCTTCGTTGTATTCTTTGTTTTCACCAACAATATTTATAACTGTTAATTCTTTATTAAAAATTTCGATAGCAAAAGAAGGCCCTAAAAGTGTAGCTAAATTTTTTAAGTTTTTATTAAATTTTCTTTTAATAAATTGACTAAAAAAAAGCTCAGTAGAAGGTTCAATACCTTTTGATAAATTAATTAAATTTATCTTTTTAAATTTAATTAATTTGCTTATTTGTTTTAAAACAGATTTTATAGCATTCGAAGGAATTGCAAGAACCACAAAATTGGAATTTAAAACAACTTCAGATAAATCATTTGTAGCAAAAATATTATCTTTATTAAAGAAATTATTTGATCCAAAGTACTTTTGATTATGTCCGTTATTTATGTCCTGAATTTCTTTTTCATCAATGCCATACATAGATATTTTTTTATTATTATAAGATAAAACATTAGCTAGCGCACTACCGTAAGCTCCTGTTCCTATAAAGCCAAAGTCATATTTGTATTTCATAATATATATTATATTCTAATAATCTAAAAAAAGGTATAAAAAAATGGCAGGGGTAGCAGGATTCGAACCCACAACACACAGGGTTGAAGCCTGTTGTTCTACCGTTGAACTATACCCCTAACAATATAAGTGTTAATATTATACATTATTTTTTTATATATAGTAAATTTTATGTTAAAAACTTATGGACAAATACTTTTTTATAACCTAAAAAAATTTAATAAAAAACGAACATCTTTAAATAATGTTCGTTTAAAAATTATTTCATGTATTTAGTTGCAAAGTCTTCTTTATCTTCAAAATATTTTCTAACAATAGGTGCAACTTTTTCGCCAAATAATCTAATTGAGTTCATAATATCTTTGTGGTCCATTGAACCAACTGGTAGGTGAATTAAGAATCTATTTAATTCAACTGTTTCAATTACGCTAATAATTTTTTTGGCTACAGTTTCAGGACTTCCAACAAATACAGCTCCATCAGGACCTATCATTCTTTCGTATCTTTCTTTTGTAAGTTCAGTTCAATGTGGTCTTTCGCTTGCTATACGGTCAACGAATAATTTAACTGGATGTCAATATTTTTGTGCTGCTATTTCATCAGTTTCATCAATATAACCTCATGAGTGAGAACCAACTTTCATGTTTTCGAATGATGGATTTTTATCAGCCTTTGATGCTTCCTTGTAGATTGCACGATATGCTTGTACAAGTGGTTTGAAATCATGTGGGTTTCCGCCAATAATTGCATATACAATTGGTAATTTACGTGTTGCAATATCAATTGTTGAGTTAGGGTTTCCACCTGTCGCAACTCAAATTGGCATATTTAATGCTCTTGGATAAACAGGTTTATTTTCAACAGTTTGAGTATATGTTCCTTTTCAATTTAAGTTAATATCACGTTTTATTTCAAGTAGCATATCTAATTTTTCATCAAATAATCCGTCGTAGTCTCTTAATTGGTAACCAAATAGTGGGAATGATTCTGTAAATGAACCTCTACCAACCATAATTTCAGCTCTACCATCTGACATTAAATCTACATGTGCAAAGTTTTGGTATACCCTAATAGGATCGTTTGAAGAAAGAACAGTAACAGCACTTGTTAAAATAATATTTTTTGTTTTAACTGCTCCAGCAGCTAAAATCATCTCAGGGCTAGAAATTGCGAAATCATCTCTATGGTGTTCCCCTACAGCAAAAACATCAAGACCAACTTCGTCAGCTAGTACCATTTCTTCGATTAAATCTTTGATTCTTTTGTGGTGAGATTCGATTTTTCCTGTTGATTCTAATTTAGTTGTCTCACCAAATGTAGAAATACCTAATTCAATTTTCATAATTACTCCTCTAAAAATGTTTTATTTAGTTTCAAAATTTTGCTTATAAGCATTAGGTTGATATTTTTGTAAATATACTAAACCTATTTTTTTAATTAAGATTATATCTATTACCTTTCTGATACTAATTCGACTTGCTTCAGCTGGTGTCATAGAAGCATTTATCTTATTTATTTCTTCATTCATATCAGATTGTGATGCATTTAGTTTAAATTTTTTAATTAAAATTCATTGTGTTACAAATCTATCAAAAATAGTGTTTGCTATTTCTTCAGGTTTTAAATTAGCAATTTTTTGCGGGTCGATTTCCAATATTTTATCTTCGAGAAGCTCAGTTGGAAAATTAAATTTGTTTGGGTTCAATTTGCTTATCTTATCAACAATTTGAAATCCGTATGTTACTAAGCTTTCATCAACCATTCCGCTTTTAATAGTTTGATATACATATTTTTTTGCATCATCTAAATTTTTTATTTCTGGTATTTGAAGTTGATTTACATTATCATCACTCAAAGGAGTTTTAACAACTTCTTTTGCGTTTAATATTTGTATTTCATATGTTTCATCATCGGTAAATTTATATGTAAACTTATCGCCTACTTTTTTACCAATTAAAGCATATTCAAGACTTTTTTGATCATTATTATTTGCTATTAATACTATTTTATCTTTTCTATTTATGTTGGCTTTAAAAATCTCTAAACCTACTTCGTTGTTGATTTTTATTTCACCCTTAATATCATTTTTAAAACTGAAGTTTTTTATATAATTTTCAACAAAAGTATTAATTTGTGCATCATAATTGTCCGGTAATTTAAAATCTGGTCTGTCGGTTAAGTCTGAAGTAAAGTCTTTATATTCATCTTCTGTTATATAAAAAACTTTAAATTCAAGTTCAGCTTTTTCAATAGTAATGTTTTTATTAACTAAAATTGGTTGTAAATAGACATTTGCATCTTCGTATTTAGATAATAATTCTTCGTGTAATTTCATTTTTTCAAAAAACACTATTGTTTTAGTTGATTCATCTAAAATTTTTGTTTGGTTTATATCTTTTTGATTTTTTGATTGTAAATAACGTAAAGCTTGGTTTTGAACGTTAATTCAAAATTCTTTTTCTAAAGTTACTTTTCTTGTTAGTGATTTCATTTTTCTCCTTAATATTAAATTAATTTAAGTAATTTGAAGCTCAAATAATAAAATGTGTCGCATTTTAGTTTTTGTTTACTATAAATTGAACGTTAATTAAAAAAGTAACTTTTGCGCTCAAAAAAAGATTACCAAAACCTATTACTCTTAACTTAACGTATTAATTATATCACTTTTTAGCAAAAGAGTTATTTTTTTGCTAAAAAAAGGGGTTTTTTAATGTTTTTTATTTTTAACCATAAAAAATGGTGTCTGCAATAGAAGGTAATATATCTTCTTTTATTATTTTAATTTGTTCTTTTACTTCTTTTATTTTACGACGATTTAATTTTATGTTTTTTAAAACGAAGCTATTATCTTTGTTGTATTCTTTAAATGTTGGTAAAAAATCATAGAATTTTATTGCGACCTTTGTATTAATTTGATTTTTTTGTTCAAATATTTTTATAATTTTATCTATTGCATCACCAATTTTTGTTTCCTTATTCAAATTAATATTCTTATCTAATAACTTAAATATGTCATTCATCTTATTTAGTTTTACTTCTTGGTTTCTTAAACTATTTATTATTTTAATATATTTATGTATTTGTTTTTCTATTATTTCTTTCTTTTCGATATTCTTGTGTATAAAAGCTATTTTGTTTACATCATCTTTATTATATTTAGCGATACAATTCATTATTATTGATCTTTCATTTTTTGTTAATATAACTTTGTAATTTTTGTGTTGATGTGAATTTTTAAAATTATTTAATATTAAAATAGCGCCTAAAACCGAACATAATGCTCCGTTTGAAAATTCGGGTTTTATTTTAATGATTGACCCTTTATATAATGCGTCTTGATTTTTTATGCTAGTCATTTTTTCAAAATATTTTTCATTAAATAGTTTTGACGGAACGACTCTATCTATCGATACTCCGTTGCCTTTTTGTATATTTTTAGTCTTGAAACCAAACATAGGTTCAATAATATTATCTTCAAGTGAATTTCCTCAAACTAAGAATTCTATATTGTTTGAGGAAATTTCTAAATTTTTAATTCCTGTTATTCTTCTGATAGAATTAGTTAATTTTTTCTTTATTATTGTTTTTGTTTGATAAATTAAATTTTCTAAATTTCAAATTTTATTTAGCTCAATATGGTCAGTTTCTAAAACTAGATTCCCGTCTTTATAAAAACCCACAGTGTATATGTAAGGAAAATCCATATTATGTGGTGTATCTTTGAAGAATCTTTTTAGGAAATTGGAGGTAATAGCTTCAAAATCGATATAAATTTCTAATTTTTTATTCATTTTTCCTTCTTTAATCTAATTATATTATTTTATTTAAAAACACCATCGAAATGGTGTTTAAGATGATATTTATTATTTTCTTTTAATTTCTTTAAGACGTGCACTTTTACCTTTACGATCTCTCATAAAGAATAATCTTTTTCTACGAACTTTATTTGAACGAACAACTTCAATGTGGGCAATTAGCGGTGAGTGAACTGGAAAAGTTCTTTCAACCCCAACACCGTAAGAAATTTTTCTTACTGTAAATGTTTCTCTTGTTCCTGATTCTTTTTTAGAAATTACTAATCCTTCAAAAATTTGAATACGTTCTTTTTCACCTTCACGAATACGTACAGAAACTTTAACGTTATCTCCTGTTGTAAATGCAGGAATATCTGTACGTAATTGTGTTTTCTCAACAGCTTCAATTAATTTATTTCTCATTTTTAATCCTTTCAATAATATCTGGTCTATTTTTTAATGTCTTTTTAAATTGAAATTCTTTTTTTCAAGCTTCTATTTCTTTGTGGTTTCCGCTAAATAATACTTCAGGAACTTTTAATCCCTTGTATTCTCTTGGTCTAGTGTATTGGGGGTAGTCTAATAATCCGTCCCCTTGAAAAGAATCATAAATATGTGACTCCGCTTTGATTACGTTTGGAACCAAACGTGCTACAGAATCTGCCATAACCATAGAAGGAAGTTCTCCTCCTGTTAAAACATAATCACCTATAGATAATTCAATATCAACTAAATCAACAATTCTTTCGTCAAAACCTTCGTATCTGCCTGAAATAAATGTAATTTGATCATATTTTTTAGCTAAGTCATTCGCTATTTCTTGAGTAAATTTTTTACCTTGGGGCGAAACTAATATTTTATAACCACCTCTATTTGGTAGTGAATCAAGCGCTAAATCAATTGGTTCTATTTGTAATAATAGTCCGTGTCCGCCACCATAAATTTCATCATCAACTTTGCGATGTTTGTTAGTACTAAAAGTTCTAAAATCTACTACATTTATTTCTAGTAATTTGTTTTGAATAGCTTTATTAATAATACTCTCATTAATAAAAGGTTCAAAGTATTTTGGAAATAGAGTTAAAAAATTAAATTTCATATTATATTATTTAGAAGATTTTAATAAGTTAGCAACTGTTAAAGTAGGTTTTGCACCTTGTTTAATTCATTTATCTGTAGCTTCTTTATTTAGAACTAATTCTTTTGTTGAAGGGTTGTAGTGTCCAAGTGCTTCAATAAATTTACCATCACGTGGAGCTCTAGCGTCAGCAGCAACTATTTTGTATACTGGTCTAAATTTGCTCCCCATTCTTTTTAATCTTAATTTTACCATATCACCTCCTAATAAGTGTCAAGCAAAAGTGCTTGACAGTAAATAGTAAATTTATTATATATTATATTTTCATAAAACAAAATATTTTATAAAAATAAAGTTTTAAAATCACAGATTCATTTCTGTGATTTTAATCTTATTCATCATTTAATTTTTCTCAGTTTGGTAAAGTTTTAAATTCTGAATTATCGTATTTATCCGGGTATAAATAACTCAACAACCTCATTCTTTCATAGAATGAACCGGGATTTTGAGTTGTATAACCATCACCTAAAAAGGCATTAGCGTTTGTATCTATTATCATAATATTGGAGTGTGTAAATGATGCTTCGGTTACTAAACCGGTAGCGTTACCGTCTAAATCAAAAACCATACTACCCGATGAACCTGATTGTAAATCAAAGATTAAGGAATTTAAAGGTATAACTGGAAGTTTTGATTTGGCGCCACCATATCCTAATCTTAAAATATCATCGTTACTTATATTTCCTATAATGTATTCTCTATATCTTTTTCTATTTATTGTGTCTGCATTTATTTTTTGTTCAGAAATAGGAAATGCAGCAAGCGATCAATTAAAGTTTACAAGTCTTGATATATGCAAGTTGTGTTTACTTGGTTTTATATTCTTCAATTTCTTTAGTTTTTTAAAGAATTTGAAGGTGTTGTAAGTTTTTTTATCAGTTTTATCGAATCTATTAGAAGTATAAAATAGTTTTTCATTTTTTTCACTGAAATTTAAGTAAAAATCTTTAAAATCTGCAATACCAACGATTAAATCAGCGTTTGAAAGAGAATTATTTGTGTTGTACGCATAAATGTTTCAAGTACTATTAAAATTTATATTTCCATAATTATTTTTAAATTCATGCTCACTATTCGGAAATGCTTTATCATTATGAAAATTAGCAATAATATCTACTTTAATAGTTTCGTTTAATCATTTTTTATCATCAAAAACAGATCCTCTTTTATCAGTGCTTTTAATGTTTCAACCTCCATCAGGTTCGAAAACCTCTATTGGTAAGTTCAAAACATTATTTTTAAATTCTTTGCTTAAAGATTCGCCTCAAACATGTTGATTTGTTGTTATAAAAAATTTATAATCATGCGGGTCGTTGGGGTTAACTTTACCTATAATATCTCATGTTCCTTGTCCAGATTGAGCCCAAGGAGCAAAATTAAAAACTCTATTTCTTGCATTCAAAATATTAGTTTCTGCGTTATTAAAATATGTCCGTTTTGATGATTTGGTCGCATCATTATTAAGGTGAATATAATTATCTTTGAAATTTAATTGCTCGAGATTTACAGATAATATATTGCTTTTGCCTTTTGGAACGTATTTTATTTCACTTTTATTGTTTATATCCAAATCTGCTCAGTGAACAAAAAATAGTGAACTACCTATAAAAGAAGAATTATAACTTGATAAATAATGATCACCTAATCTGTCAAATATTTTCGTTGAAGGATCTTTAGATTCTATATTATATGTTAATTTATTATTTTCTTTATTGAATTCAACGCTAAATTTATATTTATCGTTTATCAATTGTTTTAACTTGAATTCTTCTTCCTTACTATTTCTTATGGCTAAATATTCAAAACTTAGATTTGAAATTAATGGCTTCTTGAGTATTTCTTTATATGGCACTGAAATATAAACAAATGATTTGGACATATTTCTTTGTGAAGTATTATAACTTTCTGCTTGGTCTAAATACCTAACGTAAGGTTCTGGTTCGATTAAATCAATTATTTGTCTTTGTTTCGGATCAAATTCAAACCCTATTTCTAAAAAAGAGTCTTCAATATGCTTATCTAAATTATGAAATTGTGATAAATCTTTTGTTATTGATGCTTTAGTAAATTCATCATTAATTTTTCAATCTAGATCATTAATTATTTCTCTTGGTGATATAAAGTGTGTTTCTACTTTTTGACCATTTTTAACTAAATTAAAAGAATTTGTTTTTTGTGAAAGTTTTTCTTTTAGTTCTTTTGAAATTGAATTTTCATAAAGTGAAGCTTGGCGCTTGTATCATTTTTCTTTATTATAATTAACTATAGCATAATGATTTTGTATTTTGTACTCGATATTTTTATCGTTTGAAGACTCTTTTTTAAATAAATTATTTTTTGTTTCTCCCTCTATTTCTCCGTAAATAAAATTATTATCCGTATTATCATATTCAAAATTAAACAAAAATGATTTATTTTTTAATTTTGATAAAGAATTTTTAAAATTTTCACTTCCTAAAAATTCATTTAAGGTATATTTGTCGACTATTTTAATTTCTTTTAATTCATATTCTGTATTTTCATAAAATCCGTTTAAAGTGAATTTTTTAAGTTTTGTAAACGGGACGATAACTTTATTCTTATCTAGAAATAAATTATGATATATGCTTTGATTATTTGTTTCATTCATTATTTTTGTTTTACGTTCAAATATTAGTTCTAAATTTTTGTTTTTAAATAATTCTAATTCTTCTTTTTTAAAATCAAACATAATTGAACCATATATATTTTTGTTAGATAAAAATATATCAAATTTACTAATTTCAAAATTCTTAATATTTTTTAAATTATTAAAAACATTATTTTCATCGATTTCATAATTTCATAATTGGTCTTTATATCCGATTTTGGTTATTATAAATTTAGTTATATCTTCGGGTAATGAAATATCTTGAATCTCTAGTCAGTTATTATTATTTATATCTAATTTATAAATATTAGAAAAATTCGTAAATGGATCTAAACTTTTAACTTCTATTTCTATGTTTTTTATATTTGTGTCACTAAAATTAATTTCTAATTTACTATTATTGTAATTAATTTTATTAATAATGGGTTTGTTATTAATAAAATTCACCTTACCTTTAATGTTAATTTTTGGTATTTTATCTAGTCTCGACCAAACATTTTCATTATTCTTTATTTCTATGCCAAGAATTCTATCTATATTTCTTGGATCAAATTCTTCAGTGTTAGCTTTAATCTTTGTTATTTTTATATTGCTATTTTTCGGATTACTATAGATTTTTTCGTCAAAATTAAAATTAAAATATTTAATTTCTCCGTTGTTTTTTAAAGTAACTAATCTCATTTCTTTCCTAAACTCTGGTTTTTGTCCGTTTTTAGTTGAAAAAAATAAAGAAAATGTGTGTAAGTTTTGAGATAATTCTCATGTTTCTCAACGTGTGTTATTTGTGATTATTATATCATCAGATAACTCGCTAGATTTATTAAATAATATAATTTCATTTTCTGAAATAAAATTAAATGATTTGTTTTCGTTTTTAATATCAATTAACTTTACATATTTGTTTTTTTCTAAGTTGGATATTTTTACTGAAAATATTTTATTTTTAATTTTAATATTGTCTAAATTTATTTCTTCTCTAATGTTATTTTCTCCATAAGTATATATTAGTTTAAATCTATTTAAATTATCTACTTGGTAATTTATTTTAAAAATTAATTCTAATGAATTGTTGCTAAATTTACTATCTTTTAACTCGAATCTAAGATATTTTCTTTTATCAATTGTTGAGTTTTTATAATTAGTTTTTGATTTAGATATCAATCAATTATTATATGTTTTAAATAATTCGTTATTTTCGTCAAACTCACTTAAATTTTTAATATTTATTGGAGTTTTATAAATATAAGGTTCAGTTAGATCATAATTGTATGAAAGCATAATTTCTTTTTGAGTATTGTTAGAAATAGTTTTATTGTTTTGTAATTTATTTGGTTTATTTCTCTCTAAATCTGTATTGTTTGTAGAATTATTCTTATCAATTTTGTCTTTAACTTCTTTTTCATTTTTCTCTAAATCTGTATTTTTATTTAAAGTAATATTAGAATCTTTATCTAAAATTTTATTCTTGTTTTTTTCTTTATCTAGTTTATCATTATTTATCTTATTATTATCTTTAACACCATCATTAGAATTATTTCTTTGATGCAATGTTGAATATGTTTTTGAACAAGATATTTCAATTAAGGGAACGCTTGTCAAAAATAATGATATTCCTAAAATAATTTTTCTCTTTCTCATTTTTTCTCCTTAAAATATGAACAATTATATACTTTTTAAATTTATATAAAAATATCAGAATTATAAAAATCGCAAGTTGTATGTTTGCGATTTTTATAAATTATTCATTATTTATTTTTTCTCAATTCGGTTTTTCGTTAAATTGATTGTGGTTATATTTGTTTGGGAATAAATAACTCAAAAGTCTCATGCGTTCATAGAAAGAAGCAGGGTTTTGCGTTGTTTTACCATCACCTAAAAAGGCGTTACCGTTTGTGTCGATTAACATTACATTTGAACGAGAAAATGTTGATTCTGTTAAAAGTCCTGTTGCATTTCCTTCGGAATCAAATGCCATACTTCCTGATGAACCACCTTGTAAGTCAAAAATTGTTGAATCAAGTGGTATAGCAGGTAATTTTGATCTAGCGCCACCATATGCTAGTCCTTCTATGAAGTAGTCTCCCATACTTCCTATTATGTATTCACGGTATCTTTTATTATTTAAAGAATCTTTATTATATGTTTGTTCTTTTATTGGAAATGAAGCTATACTTCAATTTAAATTAACCAGTTTAGATAAATGTAAATTATGTTTACTTGGCTTTATTGTTTTTAGTGTTGGTAATTTTTTAAAGAACATATATGTTCTGTAAATTGCTTCATTATTTTCATTAAATTCTTGTCCGTTATAAAACATTTTTCCATCTTTTTCATTAAAAATAGAATAAAAATCTTTAAAATCAGCAATACCAACAACTAAGTCGGCATTAGAAAGTGAATGTTCAGTTTTATTTTCTCCAAATATATGTCAAGTACTATTTTCATTTATATCAGCATAGTTATTTTTAAATTCTGTGGCAGTATTAGGGAATGTAATATCATTATGAAAATTAGCTATTAATTCAACTTTTACTGTCGCTTCCGATCATTCTTTTTCGTTTTCGATGCGACCTCTAGTATCTCTTGAATCGGGTGTTCAACCTCCCTTTGGTTCGAATAATTTAATTGGTAAATTAAAATTATTATTTTTAAATTCTCTACTATATGCAGAACCTCAAACATGTTGATTAGTAGTTACAAAAAATCTATAATCATTCGGATCATTTGGATTTACTTTACCGATTACATCTCAAGTACCTTCGGCACCTTTTGGTCTTGGAGCGAAATTAAACACTCTATCTCTTGCGTTTAAGACATTTTCTTCTGTATTATTGAAATAAACACGTTTTGAGGAACCTCAAATGGTTGTTGATACATAATCATAACTATCTTCAAAATTTAATTGATCTAACCCAATTGAAAGAATACCTTTTTTACTTTTTGGCATGTAAGTAATATTTGTTATATTATTTTCATCTAGATCGGCTCAATGGACAAAGAAAAGAGAGTTTCCTAAAAAAGCGGAATTGTGTAATGAGAAATAGTGATCACCTAATCTATCAACTATTTTATTTGATTTATCTCTTGATTCTATTATATAAGTTAATTCTTTTGTGTTCTTATTATATTTAACATTAAATTTATACCTATTTGCTATTAGCTGTTTTAATTTTAGTTCTTCTTCTTTTGAATTTCTTATTGCTAAATATTCAAAACCTAAATCAGAAATTTCATTATTTTCTAAAATTTGACTATATGGAACAGAGATATAAACAAATGATTTAGACATATTTTTTGTTGAATGAGAGGAATTGTAAGTTCAACTTCCGTATCTAACAAATGGTTCTGGTTCAATTAAATCTATAAGTTGTCTTTGTTTTGGATCAAATTCAAATCCTATTTCAAAGTATGCATCTTTTTGATGGTTATCAATTCCATCAAAATTAGATAAATCTTTTGTTATTGATGCTAGGGTAAAATTATCGTTTATTTTTCAAGATAAATCATTTATAACTTCACGCGGTGAAATAAAATGAGTTTTAATTTCTTTATTGTGTTGTGTTAAATGAATTTTAGAAGCATGATTTTTTAAATATTCTTTTTTTGTACTTAATTCAGGAGAAATTTCATCTTCAAACAATGATGCTCTCTGTTTGTATCATAATTCTCTATTGTAATTATTTAGCGAGTAGTGATTTTGTATTGAGTAATCAATATTCAAATCTGTGTTGCTAACTTTTTTCATAAGACTATTTTTAGTTTCACCTGAATTAGAACCAGCTATATAATTATTATCAAAATTACTATATTCAAAATTATATAAAAATGATTTATTATTTTCTAAATCTAAACTAAAAGCGAAGTGTTGATTACCTACAAATTCTATTAAAGAATACTTATCTACTATTCCAATTTTTTCAAGTTCATATTTAGTGTTTTCGTAAAATCCATTCAAATTAAATTTTTGTAATTTATCAAAAGGAACTACAATTTTTTCTTCCTTTAAAAATAAGTTATAGTAAATTCCTCCATACGAATCTTCTCCGGGAACTCTATCTTTTCTTTGGAAAGTTAGTTCTAAATTCTTATTTTTAAACAACTCTAAATCTTCTTTTGAAAAATTAATTCCAATTGAACCATATATATTTTTAGTCTCGTTATCAGTATAAAAATTTAATCTTTCTACTTTAAAATTTTTTGTAATGGGATGATTTTTAATGATAGATTCTCGACTGTTTATGTTGTAATCATATAATTGATTTCCAAAATTAACTCTTGTAATCATGAATTGCGAAATATCTTTAGGGAGATTAACATCTTGAATTGTGTATTGATTATCGTTGCTTTTATAACCTAAAAAAACGTTTGAAAATTTATTAAAAGGATCCATACTTTTTACTTCAAATTGAACTTTTGAAGTATCGACTAATGATTGGTCTAAATGTCTAAAGTCAATAATTACACTATTATTTTGTAAAGTAGTAGAATTGATGATTGGCGCATTAGAAATTTGTGAGGAGTTTTCATCTTCTTTACCTGTAATTTTTATTTCGGGTATTCCATTAATTTTCAACCATTTATCTTGGTTTCCAGTTTTGGGGTTTATTTCTATTCCTAAAATCTTATCAATATTAGAAATATCGAATGTCTCAGACTCTGCAATTAATTTAGTATACCCGCTTGTTTTTATATTATTTCAATCGTCAACCTTTTTATATGAAAATCTAGCGTATTCTATTCTTTTATCTTTTGTTAATCAAATAAATCTTAAATTATTAGGAACATACGGTGTGGCTCCATTATACTTAGATCTAAAAACAATTTTAAAGCTGTGTCTATTTCCGACTGCAGGTCATGTTTTTCACTCATTATCATTTGAAATTATAAAGTTTCTAGACTCCTCTCATGATTCGTTACCTAACATAATTTCACCTTTTGATAAAAAGTTTAAAGATTCATTATTTTTCTTAATATCCACTAGTTTTATTTTATAATTTTGAGTTATATTAGAAATATTAGCAAGTAATGTTCTTTTTGAGTTTTCAAAAGGAGATAATGATACTTCAATATTTTCATTAGCAACATCAGATCTATAAATTAACTTGTAATTATTAATTTCATCTAAGTCAAAATTTGATTTTATCTTAATTGTCAATGAATTATTTGCGTAAACATAAGATAGTAACGAAAATTCTATAAAATGTGAGTCGTCAAAAACTATATTGGTATTATTATTGCTTGTCTTTGTTTTTAATCAATTATTGTAAACGTCGAAATATTGATCATTTTCATGGTAATTCGATATATCTTTTACATTTACTTTCTCTTTTAATATATATTCTTCTCTTAAACTAAAATTATTGTTAAAGATATGCGTGTTATTTGTTGAATCTATATTTTTGTTTGCAGGTTTTGCATTAGAACTAACATTTTGTTCTTGATTTTTATGTTCTGATGTTTCAGCTTGATTATCAATATTTTCGTCATTATCAATTGTAATTGTATTATTTTTATTAATTGAAGAGTTATCTTTTTCTTTATTGTTTTGACTTTCGTTTTCTTTATTTTCATTATCTTGTTTTTTGTTTGAGTCAACATTATCTATTTTTTTATTTTTTTCAATATCGTTCTCGTTTTTGACGTCGGTTTGGTCGTTGTTTTCAACATTATTCGGTTTATTTATAATGTTAGATTCTTTGTTTTTGTTGTTTTGTGTTTGGCTAACTACAATATTATCTTTTTTTGCTTTTTCGTTGGTTTTATTATTGTTTGATATGTTTTGTTCATCAATTTTAGAATTATTTTTCGGTATTGGTTTTCTAGTTTTTACATTATTTGAGCAAGCTATCAAAACCGGTAACGAACCGAAAGAAATTGTAAGTGATCCCAAAATCAACCATTTATTACGCTTTTTCATTCTATCTCCTTGTAATCTTTAATATAATTATTAATTATATAACTTTATAGACAATGTTGAAATGTGGTCATAAATTATGAAAATAAAACAAGTTTATTTCAAAATATATAAAAATAAAAGACAGAATGAAATACCATTTTGCCTTTTATTTTTATATATTTTTCAAAAAAATTATTTAACGATTTTTGTTACTGAACCAGCACCAACTGTACGTCCACCTTCACGGATTGAGAATTTTGTTCCTTCTTCAACAGCGATTGGAGCGATTAATTCTACAGTTAAGTTAACGTTTTCCCCTGGCATAACCATTTCACGTCCAGCTTCAAACACAACACCACCTGTTACGTCTGTTGTACGGAAGTAGAATTGTGGTTTGTAGTTTTTGAAGAATGGAGTGTGACGTCCACCTTCTTCTTTTTTAAGTACGTAAATTGCAGCTTCAAATTTTGTGTGAGGAACGATTGAACCTGGTTTAGCTAAAACTTGTCCACGTTCGATGTCTTCACGGTTAACTCCACGAAGTAATAATCCAGCGTTATCTCCTGCAAGTGCTTGTTTTAAGTTTTTACGGAACATTTCGATTCCTGTAACAACAGTTTTTTTAGTAGCGTGTAATCCAACGATTTCAACTTCTTCGTTTAAGTTAAGTGTTCCACGTTCTACACGTCCTGTTGCAACTGTTCCACGTCCTGTAATTGTGAAAACGTCTTCAACAGCCATTAAGAAAGGTTTATCGAATTCTTTAACTGGTGTTTCGATGTATGAATCAACAGCATCCATTAATTCCATAATTTTACCTTCGTAGTGTTCATCACCTTCTAATGCTTTTAAAGCTGATCCACGGATGATTGGAGCGTTATCTCCGTCGAATCCGTATTCTGAAAGAAGACCACGAATTTCCATTTCAACTAATTCGATCATTTCTTCTTCACCTTCTAACATATCACATTTGTTTAAGAAAACAACGATACGAGGAACACCAACTTGTTTAGATAAAAGAATGTGTTCACGTGTTTGAGGCATAGGTCCATCTGTTGCAGCAACAACTAAGATAGCACCGTCCATTTGTGCAGCTCCTGTAATCATGTTTTTAACGTAGTCAGCGTGACCAGGACAGTCAACGTGTGCGTAGTGACGTGTCATTGTTTGATATTCGATATGTGATGTATTAATTGTAATACCACGAGCTCTTTCTTCAGGTGCATTATCGATTGAAGCGTAATCACGAGCTTCTGATAATCCTTTTTTAGCTAATACTGTAGCAATAGCAGCTGTTAATGTTGTTTTACCGTGGTCAACGTGACCGATTGTTCCAACGTTAACGTGTTCTTTACTACGATCAAAATCTAATTTTGCCATATTTTTAAATCCTTTCTAAAATTTAATTTGTAATTTAATTATTTTTATTTGTAAAATTTGTTTTAGCGCTAAAACCACCAAAGTCTAGCCTTGCAACTAGAACCTGTCCTTAAATTATTATGTTGTTAGCAAAAATATTTTACCAAAAATAAGTAAATTAAATTTATTTTTAATTATCTTTTATTTATTTTTATATTTTAACATATTTTATTAAATATTATTTTTATTATTTGAATATGAAAGTTAAAAAAATAATGCTTGCATTTACGTTGTTTGCAACCATTATTTTAAAATTATTTAAAAATACTTGTTCTAAAATTCTTTGTTAATGTATTAAATTTTCTTAATATTTCTGTTTTAACTGCATCTCTATTAAAGAATCCTTTACGAGGATGAAGTTGCATCTCTTTTAAATCATCATTTATAGCTTTAGTTAATAAGTTTTTAATATCTGTTGAATTATTTAGAGTATAACTTTCGTTTTTATATTTTACTGTGATTTGTTTGAAGTTGTCTTTTTTAGCTAATCTTTCTTTGTACATCGCTTTTCTAAAGTCGGCATATGTTTTATATTTATTGCCAAAAATTTGACTATATACATATGTGTCTGATAGAATTTGATTTTCGGGTGCATTTTTTTCTAATGCATTTGATGTGTATTTAACTAAACCGTCATCCCATCCATATTCTGCTAGTAATTCGAATGAATTTCTTCTGAAAATTAAACCACCAGCAACACCGGTATCGTTTTGATATCCTGCAAAAATAGGATCAAACATTGAAATTCAGTAATAATTGTAGTCGTTATTACGTTGTCCGCTAAAATCATTTGCTCTTTGTAAATTAAATTTATTTCCTCTGAATATTATGTTCTTATCAACTAAGTCATCTAATGTGTGAAGAGAAGAAATTTCATCTGATGTTAACTCTCTATATTTATCAATTCCATGAATGTAACCTTTTTCAACATCACTTTTTACTTTTTTATGTTCATCGGCTGGTCTATAGAAGTTTCTATCATTTCTTTCGTTTTCTTTATCTTTTGTTAGTTCTAATTTAGCATAGAATTTAGATTTTTCATTATTACTTCTATTCAACATAATTTCTGATTCTAATGCATCAACTAAGTAGGTTACATCAAAAAGATTGTGCATATATGTTTTGAAATCATCTTTACTTGAGAATCTACTAATACTGTTGTTTGTTGTTACATCTCCACTTAATTCTTCAGTTAAGTTAAAACCGTAAAAATATGCATTAGCTGTAGAAACTGATTGGAATAATCCGAGAGCATACCCCTCAGGTCCTTGTCCTGGTCTATATTCGTTTCCTTGTAGTCAAGTCTTTCTATCGTAAATATGTGTTAATTCATGAGTTATTGTTGAAGCACCTTCCGGATCTAATAAGTTGACACTATCGAACCTAACAACTTTTGTGTTTTGATTAGCGTATGCCGATTCTTTACGTGCGGACTGACTGTAATATTTACCAATCGGACCAAAAAAGTCGTTTATTGCTGTGTAAGTTTGATCATGAGCGGTTGCTCATCTACGTTTTTCATCCGCACCTTTGTAAATTGGTTCTCCACTCTGACTTGATAATAATCAGTAACCTTCAAATATTTCGGTTACATTACTTTTCATTTCTTCTTTTCCTTGCTTGTTTGCTATTGTATACATAAGTTCAAGGAAGTGCATGAATTTTTCCGCGCTTACTCTAACTTTATTTTTAGCCTTTTCTAATTCGGATGAATATGCTTCTTTATTATTTCAAATTGCTTCATCAATAGTTCTTCCATATCCACCAAAATACATTGTAGCTATTGTTGAAATAACATAAACATTATCTTCAGTTAGATTTAGTAAAGGAAGAATGTATTTATTTGCATTTGTTTTATTTTTAAGTTTTGTATATAGCGAAACATCGATATCAGGATATTTTGTTGATTTCAATTCATATATGTAAGCTTTTGATGATTCTTTCAATCAAATATCCATCACTTGGTTGTTGTTAAAAATTTTATTATTCATTTCAAGGAAATCAAAAATACTATTTTTATCATTTTCTAAAATTAATTTGCTCAAGTGTTCTTTGAAAACTTTATCATTATTTTGTAATAATAAATCTTCAAATTTTAGTGAACCAATTTCTTTTAGTAAATCGATGTTTTTAATTTTTGAATTATAAAAATCAGGTCTAAATAATACTATGTTTTTAATATTATATTTGCCAAATTGAACTTTATATAATCTTTCTAGATAGGTTAAAGCCAACATTATTTTGAATTTGTTATCTAAAATTTCTTTTTTAATTAAATTTTTAATTGTGTTGTTTGAATAATCCGCGATATTATAATTAGCAATAATAGATTCCAAATAATACTTAATATGCTCTTTAACGTAGTCAAAAGTTTTATTTAGATATAATGCATCCATTGTTTCACCAGGTCAATTTTCTCTCATTTCTTGATCACGAATATTTGATCTAAATTTGTCATTATATTCATTCAAACCTACTAAGTTTTGGAATTCGGTTGAATTAAGTGTTAATGAATTGAATTCATGGGCTAATTCATCAATCAATTGTTGATTTTTATTTAAAAATTGTCTTGGTGTAAATTTGAGGTCACCATTAAGTGTGTACTCATAGATATTTGTGTTTTCGAATTGAACAGGAGAACTCAAGTTATAAACTTGTATTGTGTTATCGTTAAATTTAACTAATACTTTTTTTATTAAATCTTTATTATATAAATTTGTTGCAAAAGTATCATTTTCGGTCAATGGAATTATAGAGTTGATTTCTTTTGTGTAAAGAATATCAGAAGTACTAACTAAATTACCTAATTCTACTATTGTGTTTCTATCGTATAGTGGAACTAATTTAGACATGTTCTTATATGCGATAATTCTTGTCGAATCATAATTGTTAATACTTGCATAATTAACTTTGTCAAAAACGTTTAATTTGGCTTCGTTTTTAATTATTTCAAGGTTTAATAATTTTTGATTTAATTCACTTTTTGAAATGTGTGTTTCGTCAGTTGTTGATTCGGTAAGGATTCAATTATTTTCGATTGAAGGTTGACCTAATGAGGTATTAGCGTATAAATCATTTGTTAAATTTGTGTTAACATCTAAAATATTTTGTTTTAATGTAGTTTCATAATAATTTCTACCTAATATTTTTCCTACGTGATTATTCAAGTTTGTATTTGATTTTATGTTACCTACAATATAATTTTTTTCAATACGCGATCTAGAAACGGTTGATGATATTAATCCGTAGTATTGAGTATCTGATTGACCATTAGTTATATTTAAATTAATATTAAAAATATTATTTTTTATATCGGTATCTGAAATTTGACCGATTACCCCACCTATATAAGTAGTATCTAATTGCGATCTATTATAATTTACTGTACCTTTTATATTTAAATGATTTATATGTGAATTTTTTGAAGTTATCGCTAAAATACCAGAGCTTTTTGATGTTGTTATATTAGCATTTTCTATTTTAAAGTTTTCCAAGTTAGCATTTTCAATTTCACTAAATAGAGGTTTATTTAATCCTAAAATTGTAAAACTTTTTCCGTTAGCACTTTTTAATGTTCCAGTAAATTTGCCTGAGATATATGTTTCGTCAGTTGTATTATTAGCATATAAATCAGACCCGATAGTAAAAGTACCGCTCAAGTCATTTTTTATTTTGTTGATTAAATCATTAAAATCTGTTATAGAACCATCGTTAGAATTTAATTTATCTATATAAAATGAAAAATGATCTATTGCATCTCCATCGAAATTAAAATAAGATAATTTATCATTTTTTACTCTTATTTCAAATTTATCATCATGATCGATTACATTATTAATTTCTAAATTATAAACACTATCATTGTCAGTAATTTTTACAAAATAATTTTCCAAATTAGAAATAGTTGAAGTTAAACCTGCAACTTTTGTCACAAGACCATTATTAATATTAAATAACTCCACATTATCAATATCTTTAAAATCAAATGATTTTTTATTATATTTACCATTTAAATCTTCAATTGCGCTTATTAAACTATCATTTATAAAGTTTACTTCTTCTTGAGTGGTTGAATCGCTATTGTTAAAATCTTTAGCTTTTTTTAGCTCTTCGTCAAAATTATTTTTAATTGTTTGGTTATTTTCATAAATATAAGCAGATGATTTTTTCTTTTCCTCAGCTAACCTAATTGTTTCGGTTAAATGAGTTTTATTTATAACAATTTTGGGTTTATCTTTGAAAGTAATGCTAATATCATTCATATAATCTTGAATTACTTTAGCAAAAGCAAATTCTCCACTTATATTATTTGTTAAATCAAACTTTCCGTGTTGAAGTGTTGAAAGACTTAGTTCTAGTGGTACTTTCTGATCATTTTCTGGTTTAATTTTTAAAAGAACAATATCGCCAACTTTTGCTTGAGCAATGTTACCGTTTTTAGGGTATGTTTGACCATTTCTATAAATATAAACTCCGTAGTCGTTGTAACTAGCGTTATTAGTTGAAAAATAAACTGTTCCATTTACATTATCTCTATTTTTAAAAGTAACTAGAACATTTTTCGCTTCGTTCATTGTTAAATCAATAAAAGCTCCTGATTTATCCATACTTGATAATTTATTTTGGTTATTAACGGTTAAAGTTGAAACTTCTTTCCCGGAAGGTATGTCAAAGAAAACTCTAATAATTGAATTTTCAGGTATACTTTTAGGATTTATATCGCTTGATGTTACTAAATTACTTCCTAAAGTAAGTGCATAATTTTTAACTTTATGTACTGTTTCTTTAAACTTAACACTAATTGTTGTATTGTTTTTAATATTAAATCTAAATTTATTATTTGAATCTACTTCTCTTCTTTTGTTAGAACCATTTACAATTAATTCTTGAATTTTTTTACCGTCAGGAACATTTATATTTACAACAACTTCTCTGTTATAATCTATACTTGCTTTATTTACGTTATTTTCGATAGATAATTCTGATCCTTCTAAGGTTAAAGAATATGTATTTAAAGAATATGTTGCATTTACTTGATATGTATCTTTTTTTGGTGTAAAACTAAATTGTCCGTTAATAACTCGATCTTTTTTATCAACTCCATCTACAGTTAAAGAAACTAGATGATTATTTGCTGGGATTTTAAGATTTAATGTTACAACTTTACCTTGTTCTACTATTTTGTTTTCTTCTAAAAAACCTTGTAAATTCAAGGTAGAGTTTTTTTCTTTTTCTTCAGGTATTTCTTTTACAATTTCATTTTTTTCATTACTATTTTCTGGGTTTTTTGGTTCTCCAGAACCGGTTTGATCATTATTCGAATTTTCTGGAACCTCATTCGAAACTCCCTGATCATTATTATCTGATTCTCCGTCTTTATTGTTATTATCTTGTTCATCCGATACGTTTGAATCTACACTAGATTCCTTATCTTTGAACATAAGGTTTATTGTTGTATTTGAATTTATTTTATAAGTAAATGAATTGTTAGAAATGGTCTCTTTATATTCTTCATTATTAATTATTAATGAATTAATTTCTTTATCTTTTGGTATTTTAAATGAAAATTGCAGTGAAGTCCCTTCTTTAACGCTGTTTAAGTTAACGTTTGGTGTTATTAATGTAATATTATTAGAAAACGACACTTTAAAGTTTTGTATGTCTTCATAAATAACTTCTATATTCGTATTTTGTTGATTTATAACTCAATTAAATGTATTTTGTTCAGATAATTGAATTGATTGTTTTTTATTATTTATTTTTATTTCTGAAACTTTTTTTCCATTAGGGATATCTAGTTTTAGTTCAATCAAATCACCAATTTTTAATTGTTTATTTGCATTATTATTTAAGTAAGAAACTCCTTCTAAACTTATAATTGCATTTTGATTTTCTCTTTGAGGTATTTGTTTGCGAGTAGAATTGCTTTTTTTGTTTAAAACAGGAACGGTAACCCCGACTACTGTTCCTACCGAAATTACTGATGCGATCACGCTACCGATAATTATATTTTTTTTCTTTTTATTTAACGACATAAATCTCCTTATTTAATATAAATATTATAGCATACACCAAAAATGCATTTTTTTAAAAGACATATAAAAAAGAATAAAAAGTAAAATATTCATTCTTTTAACTTTTTATTCTTTTCTTATTTATCATTTTTGAGTAGTTTTTCAACTCTCGAAAGGAGATCGTCAAGATTTTTTTCGCTTTGTTTTATTGTTTTTTCTATTTTTTGCACTTTATTATCAACTGCCTTAATTGTTTCTGCACTAAAGTCAGAATAGTTTTTAAAATTGTAATCTTGCATATTTCTTTTATATATTGCAATATCAAAATTTTCAATATTTATATTTTGAGGTTTACTATTTGTTTTATAAGATATTAAATCATCAAAGTATGTTCTATTGTCATTTGTTTTAACTATTAAACATTTATCATTATTTAAAATGTTTAAATCAATTATTTCCCCAAATGTTTTTACATCAACTATTTTTTTACCTTTGTTTGTCTTCGAAATTTGTGGAATTTGATTAGCGTTAATTTTTAAAATTTTTCCATCTTTAGAAATTAAAATCAAAATATCATGATCGTTATTTATTGTGAAATTTGCCACTTTATCATTCAATGATAAATAAACACCTTTAACACCTTTTGCTTTTATACCTTGAATACTAATATCTAGTTCTGAATAAGAAGACACAAGCCCTTTTTCAGTGATGATAGAAATGGTATTTTGGTCATTACTTAAATAGGCATTTAATAAAACATCGCTGTTTAAAAGATTAATTGCTGTATACATTTTATTTAGTTTTTTTACTTCAAAATCTATTAATTTAGTGCGTTTGAAATATCCATTTTTTGTACCTAAAACAACATTTAATTTACTATTTCAATTCTTAATTTCAAAAATACTAATAACCTCTTCGGTAGGACCTAAATTAACTAAATCTCTCAAGGAGGTTCCATAATCTTTTCATTTATTCTCGTTTATTTTATAAATAGGGACAATTGCATAATTTCCGTAATTTGTAAAAATTAAAAAATTATGCATTGTATTAGCTTTTTCGAAGTAAATTAAATTATCATCTTCTTTTAAGTAGTATGTGCTAATGTTATTTGATTCGTAAGTTTTATCAGAAAATCTCTTAATATATCCTAATTTAGAAATTCCGAAGTAAACTTCTTCTTCTTTTATTAAATCAGTTTGTTTATAAGAAACATCAAATTCATCTTTTTCAATTTTAGTTTTTCTTTTTGTACCAAACTCGTTTTTAATTTCTTGAAGTTTATCAATAATGTATTCATCAAAAATGTCAGAATTGTTTAAAAGTGATTGAATTCTTTTAATTGTTTTTTCTAATTCTTCTTTTTCGTTTAAGTACGCAATCTTGTCGGTTTTACTTAGACGATAAAGTTTAAGCTCTGCAATTGCAGTAGCTTGTAAATTTGTAAATTTAAAATGCTTAATTAAGTTTTCAATTACTCCTGCTTTTGACCCTTCGGAATTTCTAATTACTTTAATTACCTCATCCGGAATTTCGGCAACCTTAATAAAACCTAAAACTATTTCGTGTCTTAATTTACTTTTTTCTAAATCATATGTTAATGTTTTTGTTTTTATATCTTTAACATGTGTAACATATGAATTTAGAAGTTGTTTTAAATTTAGTGTTTTAGGTTGGTCATTGTCTATAGCAGTGTTGTTGTATGAATAACTAACCCTTAAATCCGTTTTACTAAATAAATATGATAATACACTATCTATATTAATATCTTTATCTAAAGTTATCAAAATATTAATACCATTACGATCAGATCTATCTTTAATATCTAAAACGCCATCAATGTCTCCGTTAGATATTATTAAGTCAATTTTATAGACTAATTCTGACTTATTAATTCCGAATGGAATTTCAGTAATTTCTATAAATTGATTATTTTTTTCGCTATAAGTTTTGTAGTTGCAATATAAGTAAATTCTTTCGTTTTTGTTTTGTCCATATTCAAAAGCCTCAACAATTCCGCTAGTACCTTTAATTATTCCTCCGGTAGGAAAATCCGGTCCTTTAACATAAGCCATAAGTATTTTTGTTGTAATTTGTGGGTTTTTTATTAATGCAATTGTACCGTCTATGATTTCAGATAAATTATGTGGTGGCATTTCTGTTGCCATACCTATAGCAATACCTTTTGTTCCATTTACAAGAAGTGTTGGAAAAATAGAAGGTAGAATACTTGGTTCTATCTCACTATCATCAAAATTAGGAACAAAAGCAACCGTATTCTTTTTTAAATCGTTTAAAATATAACGACCAACTTTAGATAATCTAACTTCAGTATAACGCATAGCAGCAGCGGGATCATTATCGATCGAACCAATGTTACCATGCATATCTAAAAGTGGTACATTTGATTTTCATCATTGACTTAAATTTACCATTGCTTCATAGACAGAACTATCACCGTGAGGGTGATATTTACCAATTACATCTCCGACAATTCTGGCTGATTTTTTATATGGTTTGTCTGCATCTAAACCTAAAACAAACATAGAATATAGAATTCTTCTTTGTACAGGTTTTAATCCGTCTTTTACATCCGGTATAGCTCTGTCTTGAATTACATATTTAGAATATTTTTTAAATCTATCAGACATTATCTTATCTAATGATTCTTCAATTATATTTTCAACAATCTGCTTATTTTTCATAAATACCTCAACTATATTATAATAGTTTATTTAATTTTGTCTAAATAAGTGTTTTCAAAGTCTTGTATTAGTTTACTATTTTTAAATAGTTATTTAGTTTTTATTTTATAAAAAAATATTTATAATTCCTTCAAACAAAAACTAAGAGAAAAATAATAATTCGAGAAAGGAAAATATGAAAAAAACAAAAAAATGATTTATTTTAGGAACACTAATGTTATCTGTTGGTGTATCATCTACTTTAGTATCTTGTTCTGAAAATAAATATGTTAAACATTCGAATTCTAAAATTAAAGAAAAAGACAAAAATAATGAAATCAAGATTAATAATAAAAATAATGTATTAGTTCCGCAAGACAACAAATTAGAAAAAAATAAAATTAATGATTCTATAAACGATTCAAAAAATTCGAATCAAAGTAATTCTATTTCTAAATCGAAAGATAAAAATATAGATAATTCAAATAAAAATGATACTAACAACACTTTATTAAAAATCCAAGACACTAATAAAACACAAACAATTAACGATAACTTAATTATTGAAAATGAAGAGAGCGTCAAGGAAACTCCCAAAGTAATTGATGATGGTAAATCTATTCCTAATATTTATGATGTTGACGTTCAGAATTTAAATTCAAATATTATTAAATTTTCTAACTCAAACAATGATATAAATATAGAACAAACAAACCCTAATTTTTACTCTGGAGAACTAAGAAATATTATAAATTTTTATAAATCTTATGCAGTTACTAAAGATGTTGAATTTGATAACTTAAAATCACACGAAAAACAATTAAAAGGGCAATTTACACAACAAGAAAAAACAATAAAAAATATTGGTGAATTTTCGATGGAATTTAATGATTCTAATAAACAATTGACTTTAAATTTTGAAAACGAAATATCAGTGGATGAAATTGATATTATGATTAAATCTACAAATTATTTAATGCCATTTGCTAAAGTTTTTAAATCTGAAAAATCAGATTCTAAAAATGTTTTTAAATTTAATTTAAAAACATTACCTAAACACATTAATAATTTTATAGTAACTTCATATTCTACATCAACAGACTCATATTCATTAAATTTTTATCCAAAATATATATTTACAAATAACAATAAAGTAGACAATATAAAAGCAGAAGACTTTAAAGTCTTTAAAGAAAATAATAAACTTTATGGTTCATTAAAAATAAATTTAAATGAATCAAATAAAGAATACTTTGCTCAAAAGACTTTTGCCTTAAGTTTTTCACCAATTTTAAAAAATAGTAATGAAACATTCAAAAGAAAAAAACTATTTCCGTCGAGAACTATTTATATAAGAATTTCTGAATTAGATAAGTTTGAGTTGAATAAGTTGTTTAAAAACGTTGAATATAAACTAGACAACATTAAAATATTAGAAGGTGATTCTAAAGTAGAAAGTTTTATAAAGATAAATATCGATAAAATAAAGGACAATAGTTTTTCGGATAATTCTAAAATAGCTAATTATAATGATAATTATTTTGTAGAAAGAATTAATTTAATTAGTAAAAATAAAGTTGATTATACATATAAAAATGATGAAGAATTGTCTAAATTGGTAGATTCTCAATTAGATACATATTTTAATTTTACATTCGAAAATAGTTTTGATAGATACGATTATAACTACGAAAGGCAAAATTTAAATATTATAAAAAATAATGAAATTTATAAACTGGTTCCTTTTTTAGGCAAAGATTATATAAGAAATAATTATTTTAAAATAAGTGAAAATAATACAAAAGCAATTTTGGAAAAAGATTTATCCTTATATGAATTTAAAGAATTGGATCCTAGTAAAATTATTGTTACCTTTGCATTTGAATTTGATCCTTATCAAACTAATCCGAGACATTTTTCAGAAGTTCAAAAGGCAAGGTCGATCATTAAAATATCATATCCTTTGTCTAAATTGACTAATTATACAAAAATAACAAATCCACACTTAGATATAACTTATATTAATGAAAATAAAGATGTATCTAAAAGTGTTTTAAATTATATTCATAAAAACTTTAATTTTACGCTTGATATTAATAGAAAAATAAATACAAGCAATACCACTAACAACCTAAATTTAAAATTAACAATATCTTCAAAAAATAATTTTAACTATCAAGCAAAGATATATGAAATAGCTTCACAACATAATGACGATCCAAAAGAGTCGGCTTTTATTGGTAATAATTATTTTTTTATACACCGTTTTCAAAGACAAAATGATAATATAAGCAATTACATAAGTTATACTCCTAAAAAAATTGATAAATTATCAAACAACACTATAACAAAAGCAAATTTAAATAATAGTTATTATCCGAATATTGATTTTAAAATCAAAAATACAAATCCAGAAAAATTCGCCACTAGATTAACTAAAGAAGATAATTCTATTGGAGCAAATAATATTCGTTCGCGAGCCTTTGCGTTAGGGAGTGACGGAGGTGGTAGTTGAAGTGTTATCGGAAAGACTAATAATAAGGATCATCGTTATTATGTGATGACTAATTCACATGTTACGGCACCTATTATAGCCGATGAAATGAATAATTTTATTAATAATTTATTTAAATTCTCTTATTATAGAAATCGAGGATTTGATAGTATATTAGTACCGACTATTTTATCGAAAAGTGAAATTGAACAAAATCCTCAAAAACCTTATTTTACTCAAGAAGCAATTTATGGATTGGACGAAAAAAACGGATTAAATAGACTGTGGTTTAGTAATCAAAAGTTTAAAAGAGATGATTATTTAGGTGCTTCTAATATTGAAAATTTATATGTTTTTCACAAGAATAAAGAGCAAGCAAGATTTTATGATGAAATTTTAGGCAGGGTTAAAATTCCTGCAGATGAACAAATTTCTTTTAAAATGATAAAGGATTATAGAATAAAAGATGAAAAAGGACGTAATGGTAAAAAAATAAATGAGAAATTATACTATTTACACGGCGAGCAACTTGATGATGAAGGAAACATTTTACTAAATAACGATGAAAATAATAATATGGATTTTAGTATTGCAGAAATAGACTTTAGTTTCTTTTTCAACCATTTTGAAAATCAAAAAGGAAAAGAAAATTATATATTTGATGGTTATACACTCAAAAAAAATGAAAAAGCAGTAGTTGATTTTATTTTAAATTTAGATAACTTAAAACCTTTAAAAATAAGTAATGAAGTATATCATTATAACGATTATTCATCATTAAATTGATATTTAGGATCATTTCCAATGGAGAATTCAGCCAATAGCGCATCGTATGGTAGAACACGTCGTTATAGAGAGTACTTAATTACAAATATACCGGAAGCTACTCATTATAGTTCTCCTGTTACTTGAGGAAATTATTTTGCACGTGTATTTAATTTAAAACAAAACTCTGTTGACCTAGAAGCCGGTTCATCCGGAACTGGAGTTTTTGATGTAAAAGGTGATTTGGTTGGTGTAATAAATTCTGGTTCTAGTTTGGAACCAGGATTAAGTGTTAACGATAGATTTATAACATTTTTAATGTTTGATACTCAAAAAATTTCCTTTTTTGGCGATGTTAGAAATTTAAATAATCCTAATTCTTTTGTTGCGGAAACTAAGAAATTAGCATATCTATATCCAGACTTATATGATGATATTTATGAAGATATTAGTTATTTGGACGAAAATAAAAATACTAAATCTTAATTTCGTAAAATATTTAGTGAAGATTTTGTAATTTAATCTCAGATATTAAAATGCTTTCAGTTGTTATCTTTGTGATTTCTAGTTTTAAAATAATTAATCTTTAATACTTTTATTAATACTTTTTTGGTAATTTCTTAAAACATGTTCTATCAGATTCTTCAAAGGTGACAGTCGACTTACTTAGATTAGAAACGATAGTAAAGGCACCTATTAATTTTTGTTTTAAAAAAATAATTTTTAATGTAAAATTTTTATATTACACAAAAAGTAAAATAAAACCCGATGAAAGGATTGAATTATGAGAAAAGTTGTTAGATTAAAAAACAAACTTCGTGCTGAAAAAAGAGCTAAAAAATTATCAAAAGAGCGTGCAAGAGATTTAAGAAGACAAGAAAAATCACAAGCTGCATAGTCCTTTAAATCATTTTAATAATATTATAGATAAGGTGATTACCTTATTTTTATATTCAATTTTTATTTAATAAAACATATTATTATATAATTAATATTATTAAAATATTAATTTTAATTAATGGAGGTATATGAGTTACAAAGCACTTTATAGAAAATATAGACCAACAAAATTTGATGAAGTTGTTGGACAAGATTTTGTGGTTGAAACATTAAAAAATATTTTACAGAGTCGTAAAGTAAGTCATGCCTATTTGTTTTCAGGACCCAAAGGCACAGGTAAGACATCTGTTGCGAAAATATTTGCGTCTATTCTAAATTGTTCTCATAGTAATGATTTAACTAAAGCTTGTGAAATATGTCTAGAAAATTCTCAAAACAACTTAGATATAATTGAAATGGATGCCGCTTCTAATAATGGTGTTGATTCGATTAGAGAGTTAAAACAAAAAGTTGAGCAAAGCCCTATTAATAGCCCTTTTAAAGTATATATAATAGACGAGGTTCATATGTTATCTAATACTGCATTTAATGCATTATTAAAAACTCTTGAAGAGCCTCCGAAGCACGTTATTTTTATTTTAGCTACAACAGACCCGCAAAAAATACCTTTAACAATACTTTCTAGAGTTCAGAGATTTAATTTTAGAAGAATGACAGAAAATGATATCGTAAAACATTTACAATTAATTTTGGATAAAGAACTGGTTACATATGAAATGAGCGCTTTAAGAACAATTGCTTCTTTAGCTACAGGCGGCATGAGAGATGCTCTTTCTATTGCGGATCAATGTAGTTCATTTAATAATAAAACAATTTATGAAAAGGATATTTTTAATAATTACGGAATTATTTCAAATAAAACAGGTATTAAAATAATTAATTTAATTAGTTCTAAAAGTATCCACGAATTGATTAGTTTTTTAAATGAACTTAATAAATCCGGGATTAATATTAATCAATTAGTTATTAGACTTTTAAATATAACTAAAGAATGACTTTTAATTTCTCAAACAAATAATGCTTCATTATTATCTTATTTGAGCATTGAAGAAGTTCATGAATTAAATCTAAATGTACGTTCAGCTTTACGATTGACTAAAGCTTTTTATGATATTTTTACCAAAGTTGCTAAAAGTGAAATTCCATTTGAAATATTGCAACTTGGATTGATAAATGCGATCGATTTAAATGAAAATGCAAATGTTGCAATAAATCCAATTAATGTGGCTAAAATAAAAACCGAAGAAAAAGAAGAACAAAAGAAACATATTGCTCCAAAAGAAGTTTTTAAGAAAAATAGTCAAACTATATTTGCAAACGATAATTCAGATTATTATAATCCTAATATTTTCAAATCTAAAGCAAATAAAAACATAATTAAGTCAGAAGAAATCGAATCAGTAGTTTCAGATTTAGAGCAAAAAACAAGGGAAATTATGTTGAATACCGAGAGGTCTATAAATAAATTAGATGATAATGTTACGAATTATAATGACATGCAAAATAATTTGTTAAATAATAATTTATCAAATACTTCTGAGAATATGTTTATTGATACTCATCAAATTAATTTAGACAAAGAAAATAACGATGAAGATGATTTAATAAAAATAACAAAATTAGTACTTTTAGTTAAAAAACAAAAAATACATTTAAATAAAACTAAAGAATACCAATACAAAATAAAAGACTACATTGAAAATCAAAATTATAAAGATGATTTTTTCGATGTAGTAAAGCAATTAGAAAATCTTAAAATTATTTTAGGCACACCTAATGCAATTGTTTTTTCAGCACCTTCAAATAAAGTTGTTGGTTTAAATAAGCAAAAACTTAGTTATTCTTTTCAAACATTTATAGATTTTGTTTTTAAAGAGGGATATAAACATTTATTTTTCATAGATTCAGAAGGTATGGAGAAAGTTAAGGAAATGTTTATGAAAGAATATAAATTTAAAATTAATGAATTAAAAAACAATGACGATTTACCAAAAGTAACTTTAATAGAACCAAAAAAATAAAAATAAGAGGTATATAAAATGAATCCAGAAATGATCAAAAGACTAAAAAAAATACAAAAAGATTTCGAAGATACTCAAAAGAAATTTAAAGAAAAAGAATTTACACTTGAAAAACAAGGTATTGAATTAGTAGCAACAGGTGATTATGAACTAAAAAAAATAAATATTAATGAAGCACTAATCGATCCAGATGACAAAGAATTATTAGAAGACTTATTACTTGTAGCAATTAATGAATTGTTCGAAAATATTCAAACAGAAGAAGAAAAAAACGCTCCTTCACTACCTGGTGGGCTTCCATTTTAATGTTTGATTCCGAAATTATCGAAGAATTTATTAAGAAAATTACAAAATTACCAAATATAAGTAAAAAAACTGCAGAAAAAATAGTATATTGAATTTTTGAACAAGATTATCAAACTGTAGGTTTACTTGCAAATTCTTTTAAGATAATAAAAGAAAAAATTATTTTATGCGAATTTTGTTCTAGACCAAAAGAGGAAGCAGAATGTATCATTTGTAATGATCCAAATAGAGAAAATACTCTTTTGGTTATTGAAAATTTGCAAATATTGGACAAAATTGAAAAAGGTGAATTTTACAAAGGAAAATATTTTGTTTTCAATAAAAAATTAAATACTCAAAATGAAATAAATGAAAATAGCGATCTTATAGCTAAATTAATTAATCATTCTAAAAACTTTAACGAAGTGATTTTAGGTATTTCCCCAAATTTAGAAGGAGAAATAGTTAGCACTGTCTTAAAGGGTTTTTTAGAATCCAACAACATCAATGTTACACAAATAGCAATAGGAATACCAATTGGTGCATCGGTTGATTATATTGATCAAGGCACTCTTAATTTTTCACTTAAAAATCGTAAATAATAAAATAGAAAAGAGAATTAAATATGTTTATAACTTTTGAAGGACTTGACGGTAGCGGAAAAACTACAATTTTATCAAAACTAATCACATTAATAAAGGATAGATTTCCAAATATTGATTTTTTAGTAACAAGAGAACCTGGGGGGAAGGATTTAAAAGAAGCAGAAAGAATTAGAGAAATAATATTAGATAGTTCAAGTGATTTATCACCTGTAGCGGAAGCTATGTTATATTCTACAAGTAGAAGAATACATTTAGAAAAAGTTATTTGACCTGCATTAAAAAATAAAAGACTTGTTTTTTGTGATAGATACATAGATAGTTTTTACGCATATCAAGGTTTTGCAAGAGAATTAGGTTATAAATTTGTTAAAGATCTTACAAATTTAATTATTGATAATGCTATTCCGGATTTAACAATTTTTTTAGATATTACTCCTGAAAAAAGTAAAGAAAGAAGATCTAAAACAAGACTTGTAGAAGACCGTTTAGAATTAGAAAATATAGATTTTCATAAAAAAGTATATCTAGGTTATAAACAAATTATTAATGAAGACCCTAAACGTTTTATAGTTGTTGACGCTTCCGGAACATTAGAAGATGTTACTAATGAAATATTTAATCTCTTAATTAAAAATGAAAAATTTATTAATTATTTAAAGAAAGGCAATTAAAATGAATGATAAAAATTTTGATTACCTTAAAGAAGCTGTAAAAAATAATCAAACATCACATTTATATTTATTAAATTTGCAAAATCAATTTAATGATGATTTTGTTATTTTTAATATTATCAATATTTTGAGTGAAAATAATAATGAATTTACAAATGATATTGATTTTAATAATTTATATTCTAACGTTTTTTATTTGGACGGAAGTTCAAAAAGCATAACTAAAGAAGAGTATCAAAATACTTTTTATAATATGACTTTTGCAAGTGTAGAAAAGAAAAAAATACTTGTAGTTAAAAATGTTGATAATAGTTCAATTAATGCACTAAATTCAATATTAAAATTTATAGAAGAACCTGTAGATGATATTTTTATTATTTTAACAACAAAAAATTTAAACTTAGTTTTACCAACAATAAAGTCTAGATCTCAAATATTAAATTTTCATACATCCGACATCATTACTTTAGATTGAATTAATAAAATATATGGTAATAACGATTTTAATCCTATTTTTATTACTTTATTCAAAAATAATTATCATATGCTTACTAAAGTAATGGAATCAAAGGAAAAGTATATAAAAATTTATAACGATATTGTTACGTTGTTTAATAAGAGTTTAACGACAAATATAAGCTATTTCTATAAATTATTTATATTACTAGATGAGTTGCTAATAAAAACGGAATCAGAACAAAATATTTTTGTTATTAATTTATTATTAAATTTAATTATGTCAACTTCTTCTTTTATCGATTCAGATAATAAATATATGAAAAAGATTAAAGATTCAAATATTCTTGTTCTTGAAAAAAATAGAAATTTATTGAAATTTATAGAAGAAATATCTAGTTTTTTAGAAAATTTACCAATTTCAGATTTTAATTTGCAAAAAACGATATTTTTAATTAAATTAGAAGGGTTGTATGAGTAAAATATACATTGTAGGAACACCAATAGGAAATCTTAAAGATATAACTTTAAGAGCAATAGAAACGTTACAAAATGTTGATATTATTGCTTGCGAAGATACCAGGGTTACATTTAAACTATTAAGCAAGTTAAATATATTAGGAAAAAAATTAATAACTTATAATTCACATACAGAATCTAATTCAGCTAAAGGTATTATTAAATTAGTTGAAGGTGGCCAAAATGTTGCGTTAGTATCTGATGCAGGTATGCCTGTCGTTTCAGACCCTGGTTTTGACTTAATAAAATTAGCTAGAGAAAAGAATATAGATTTGGAAATTATTCCCGGAGTTAGCGCTGTAATAACTGCCTTTGCAGGTTCATCTTTTTCAAATAATTTTACTTTTTATGGCTTTATAAAAGATAAAACTATTCAAAGAGTTCATGAATTAGAAAAATTGACTGTGGGTACTTATATTTATTTTGTATCTCCTCATAAACTATTAAAAACACTTGAAGATATTGATAGTGTTTTTAAAGGCTTAGAGCAATTATGCTTAACTAAAGAATTAACAAAAATATATGAGACTTGAGATTTCGGAACAGCAAGTGAATTATTATCTAAATATCAAGAACTAGATAGCATAAAGGGTGAATTTACTTTAGTTTTAAATATCCCTAAAGTCAAGAGGGAAAAAGTTAATAAGTATAAAAAATAGCAACTTAATTGCTATTTTTTTCTGTTTCTTTGGATAAAATTTCTTGAATTTTAGTTTCATTATAGAAATCATCATAAGATATTTCTATATCAGGAGTAACTCCATCTTCTATTGATAAACCATTTTTATCAACGCTTCCGTCTGGAGAACTTATTGTTAATGTTGTACCATCAGGTAAAACAAACGGCATAATTGAATATGTACCACCGCTGCTCTTTTGACCAATTATTGTTGCTAATTTATGATCTTTAGCATATTGTGCTAAGTAGTTTGCCGCACTAAATGTAACGGGACTTGTCATTACATATCATTTATAACTAGTTTCTGCATCTTGGTCATCGAAATTACCGTTTGTATTTGCATCAACTTTTATTTTTTGGACATATTGTTTCCCGGTCTGGCTGTTTTCTTTTCTGTGTTTTATATCTTCATTTGTCATTAGTCCAAGAATTTTTTCTGCTTGAATTATTTCTCCACCTCTATTTGAAGAAAGGTCTAAAACTATTTTTTTAATTTCTCTGTTTTTCTTAATTGTATTATTAATAATATATTTAATACGCGCGAAAGTATCTATAATCCTGCTATAGCTTGTTTGTGGTATTGCTTGTGGATTTTCATCGCCAATAACAAAATCATTTATTTTAATTATGGCTAAGTCATTGTGTGTTAATGCGTAAGGAACGCTAAACGAATCTAATTCATCTAATGTCGGATTTTGGCCTTCTTGTGGATGGTTTTTAAGTAATATAGCTCTTAATTTTTGCATATTTGTATTAATATCATTTATTTTAGTTCCTTCTGTGCTTGTACGATTTAACTCAGGGGTATTTTGTGTTATATAATATGAAAAATCTACAAATTGTGAGTGAGGATCATTTAATACATTTGAAAAAATATTAATATATTCTTCTAAATATTGGTTGGGCGCCAAACTTAATAATTTTTCTTTATTTATTGTGGATAGGTTTTTAAAACCGCCTTTAACTTTATTTTTAAATCCATAAAAATTATCCATTACAAATGCAAAAAAGTTTAAGTTATATTCTCTATCTTTTTTTGTTTCTCCAGATCTTCTTGTTTCTTGAAATAATTTTCTGCTTTCAGGAGTATATACAGGAAGAAAAGGTGTTGATGCGAAGATTTTAGTACCTGTAATATAGAAAAGAATTCTATTTTTAGAACCAAATAATAAGTTTAAAACATCAAAAGGAATATAAAGTTTATCATTATCGTAATGTAATTTCATTCCGTAATTTGATAAATTAAGTTTTATTATTGGATTGCCTTGTTTAATTATTTCGTCTTCTAGGTTTTTAAAGTGTTTACTATATGTTGAATCTTGAGATTCTGTTGTTTCTTTAAAAGCGTTAAAAACTCATTCTGAATTATATTCGATTGTATTGTCTTTGTAATTAAACTTTAAATAAGGATTTACACCATCTTTTGTTTCTTCATTGTATGGCTTAAAAGTTCATTCAAAACTTTCGGGATTTTTAGTTGCTATATATTTGGTTTTATCAACCAAACCGTCAATCATATTAATAAATTCATTAATTTCTAAATAGTCAACAGCCTGACTTGTTAAAACTTTTAAAGATATATTTTCTTTGAAAGATAATGATTGTTTTGGTATTAAACTCTCGAATGTAACTTGACGTTCATTATATTGTTCAGGTTCTTTTATTGTTGGTTTAGTTACTATAGCTTCACTACTGCTTGTACTATCATTTGAATTTACAACACTAGAGTTGTTATTTTTACTTTGATCGTTTATTTTATCAGTGTTTTTATTTTCGTTACTACTACATGCTATAGAAAGTGGAACTAAAGCAGTTAAACTTCCTAATCCTAAAAATATTTTTTTTAAATTTGTTTTCATTTTACCTTCTTTTTTGATTATGTATTATTTTATCAATTTTTTCTGGATTATAATAATCTTCATAATTTATTCTTAAATCAACTTCTGCGCCGTCTTCAACAAAAGTTTGGTCTTTAAATGTAAATCCATCATTTGAGCTAATTCCTAACGTTGTACCATCAGGTAAGACAAATGGAAATACTGAGAATGTGCCTCCAGAACTTCTATTCCCAATTATTTTAGCGATATTATTATCTTTTGCGTAAGTAGCCATAAAATTGGCGGCGCTAAATGTAATTGGACTGGTCATTATATATCAATTATATTCTGTGAATGCATCATCATCATTATAATCACCATCATCATCAGCATCAATTTTAAATTCACTATATGAAAAATTATTGGTAATTGTATCAAATTGATATTGTCTAATATTTTCATTAGTCATCATACCTAAAAGTTTTTCAGCTTGGACAACATGTCCACCGGTATTAGTAGATAAATCTAATACGATATTTTTAACGTCTTTATAATCTTTTTGTATTTTTTTGATGCTATTTAAAACTCTATAAAAAGTATCATATTCATATGCTTTTTCTTTATTATTCTTAATCATCTCTTCGCTTGCGACAACAAAATTATTGACCTTAATTATAGCTAAGTCGTTACTATGAATTATATTAATTTCATTTCTCTTGTCTTTTTGATAAATGTCATTATCTAGATTTTGGAGTTTTCGATCTAATATCTTGTAATATTTATAAATATTGTAGGTTTTATTATTGTTTTTTTCTTTTTCGCTTAAAGCGTTAAAATCAATAGAAGGTTTTAAGTCTTTAATAGTTGAAAAAATTTGTGCATGCGGATCATTTAAGTCAATAGTAAACAATTTAGCATATTCGCTTAAGTAATCATTAGGGTTTGTACTAGTTAAATTATTTAAGTTATTTTTTGTGTATGTTTTAAATCCATTTGGCATTTTTAAATCTTTAAATCCGTAAAAATAGTCAAAAACTAAGGCCATAAAATTGTAATTAATTGTTCTAGTTTTTTTGGTCTCTTCTAAATATCTATTCTCATTATTTAATAAAGTATTAGGAGTTTGGTTATCATTTAAGCTATTAGGTAAAAAGTTTCCTACCAATAATTCTTTCCCAAGATATAAATTATAGTAGTTGTTAGATCCAAAAAGTAAATTTAAAATATCAAAAGGAACCAATAAATCGTTTTTATATTTAAATAAGTTGAAACCATAATCCCTTAATTTAATTTTCATTATTTTATTGCCTTTTTTAACGATTTCAGACTTAACAAATTTTATATTTTTATTATATTTAGTTCCACTGTCTACGCCGTTAATTGAAGCGGTAAAAACGGAGTTATCATTAAATTCAATAAAACCATCTTTGAAATTAAATTTAACGAAAGGATAATCTTTTGCCGATTTTCCGTACGGAGTAAAAAGTCAGTAATCGTCCGTTTTTTCCAAATTTGATAAATATACATCAGTATAAATTAACCCATTAATTAATTTTAAAAAATCTTCTATGTTAGCATATTCTATATCTTCAATATTAATAATACTTATTTTAGTGTTATCAATTATTTTAAATTGACCTTCTTTAAAATTTTTAAATTTAACTTGATGACCAAAATATGTATTGTTGTTTATTTCTATTTTTTCGTAAACGTTAAAATTATATTTTTTGTCAATAGGGGAAACATAAAAAGAACAGCTTGTTACTGCTGTTATTGAAGTTGTTGTAAAAATCGATGATAATATTCTTTTTATAATTTTAGTCATGTTTATTTATTTCTTTAATTATTTTATATATGTCATTAAAAACAATTTCTTTTTCAACATCATGAATAATATTGTGTCTTGAATTTTTATAAATTTTATAATTTAAATTTTGTAAACCTAGTTTAACAAGGTTTAAATATAGTTTTTTAGGAGCTTTACCGAATAATCCAATTGAATCATTTTTACCAGCTAAAATTGAAACAGGAATACTTTTATTAATATTTTTTAATATTTTTAAATCATACGCATTTTTTGAAAATTGAATTAGTGCATATGTTAAATGCAAAGAAGGAAAATTCATTTTTTTAAACTTACTATTCAAAATATAGTTTTCATAGTATGTTTTATCACTTGAAAGTCATTCAAATTCATTTGATGGATTTTTTATTTTTCTATTTAATCTTTTTTCTATAAATTTTTTAAATCCTGTGTATTTAAAATCTTTTCCATATTTTTTTTCAAGATATTTAATTATTCTTATTCCTACTAAACCTTGTATGTTGTTATAATACGGAAAACCAATTAAAAATAATCCATTGATATTCTCACTGTTTTTTGTGGCAAACAATAGTGAGATTAAGGAACCCATTGAGTGTCCGAAAAGATAAATTGGCAGTTCTGGATATTTCTTTTTAATTAATATATTTAGTGTTTTTACACTATTTATTAATTCGTTAATATCTTCGGGTATAATACCTAATTGAGCATCAACATCTATAGTATTTCCGTGTCCGTAATTATCGTTTCCAACTACTATATAGCCTTTTGAATTAAAAAACTCTGCAAAATCTTCATATCTATCAATTTGATCTCCCAATCCATGTACAAATTGAATTATTCCTTTCGGATTCTCTACTTTTCATTCAGATACATATATATTATTTTCGCCATAAAATGATTTACTTCTCATTTTTATTTTCTACTTTTCATTGTTGGGAATAATAAAACATCTCTAATAGATTCTTTTTCGGTTAATAACATGGTTAAACGGTCAATCCCAATTCCGCAACCACCAGCAGGTGGCATACCATATAGCAATGAATCAACAAAATCTCAATCTATGTCACTAGCTTCGTCGTTACCATTATTTTTTTCGTCTAATTGATCTTTGAAACGTTGGAGTTGATCAATTGGGTCAGAAAGTTCGGTGTACATATTTGCATACTCTTTAGTGTTAATAAAAAGTTCAGCACGTTCAGTAAATCTTGGATCTTTGCTCTTTGCAGTAAGTGGAGAAATTTCAATTGGGTGACCAAAAACAAAAGTAGGTTGTATTAAAGTTTTTTCAATTAGTTCTTCGAATAATTCGTTAATAATATGACCTAATTTAAAGTATTTTTGAACTTTTATTCCATGTTTTTTAGCTACTTCAATTGCTTCGTCAATAGTAATTTCTCTAAAGTTTACATTTGTTGCATTTGAAACTGCATCTACCATGTTGATTCTATTAAAAGGTTTTGTTAAATCTATTTCTACACCTTTGTTATTTACTTTTTGTACATCCAATTTAGTTGCTAATCTCTTGATTAACGTTTCAGTTCTGTCCATCATTCCTTCTAAATTAGAATATGCTTCATAAAATTCAATAGAAGTAAATTCAGGATTGTGTGTTGTATCTATTCCTTCGTTTCTAAAAATTCTACCAATTTCATAAACTCTGTCAATCCCACCAACTAATAATTTTTTTAATGGAATTTCAGTGGCAATTCTTAAGACAAACTCTTGGTCTAAAGCGTTATGGTGAGTCTTAAATGGTTTGGCTGATGCACCAGAAAGATAATCATGTAAAAATGGAGTTTCAACTTCCATGTATTCTAACTCATCAAAAAACTTTCTAATTTCTGAAATTATTTTAGTTCTTTTTCAAAATACATCTTTAACTTCATCGTTAACTATTAAATCAACATATCTTTTTCTATATCTTTCTTCAATATCGGTTAGACCGTGATATTTATCTGGTAATTGTTTTAATGATTTTGTTAGTAATTTAATTGTTTTAACTTTAATTGAAACTGCACCAGTGTTGGTTTTAATAACTGTACCATTTGCATACATTATGTCACCTAAATCTGCTAGTTCAACTACTTTTTTATACTCTTCTTCTGCTGTCTTAGAATTAAAGTATAGTTGAATTTTTGAGTGATAATCTTTCAAGACTATAAAAGGTCCTCTCATAGCGACTATTCTACCTGCGACATTTACTTCATTATTTTGTTCTTCTAGTTCTACTTTCGAAAATGAGTTAAATTTATTTTCTATTTCATCTGAATAAGTTATTTTTTCTAATTTATCAGCATTTTCGAATGCGTTAACATTTATTTTTTTGTATTCATCCAGTTTATTTCTTCTAATTTGTTCTTGTTCTGTTAATTTTTCCATTTTAAGACTCCTTAAATATATGACTACATTATGCTTTAAGCATTATTTTTTATAGTAGTTTTTAGTTATTTTTTAACTGTACTCTTTAAATAATTAAATTATATAATATTATAATTATTTATTTAACAAATAATATTAACGTTCTTTAGTGTTTATTAAATTAAAAAATAAGTATTATTTTTTTATAAATACTTATTCCTAATTTTGTTTTATGCAACTTTTTCAATAGTTTTTTCTATATCTTTTCTATTTATTAATTTTGGGTAAATATTATTCACAATATCTATTGCGCTTAACATCAAAGCTATCGAAAGTTGGTTTATGTCATCATCATTTTGAGGATTTGTTTTAATTTTTTTAGGTCCCCTAAGTGCAAAGTTAATTGATTTTTTTATCAAACTTTTAATTAACATATGTTTGCTTATTCTTCTCCAAATAAAAGTCTGATATATCACATCTTTAAACCTAATTTCTTGGTCTGAAATTTTTTTTCTTCTTGATTTTATCAATATATATGATCTATCAACACTATAATCTTGAAGTTTTTTTATGTCAAAATTTTCAACTTCATCTTTAGTTATATTAGTATTTACTTTTGTTATTATCACATAATACAAATTTAATAAAGAAGTAGGCAAATATAACACTATAAACGTAATTAAAGCAAGATTATATGGTTCTCAAATTAATAAAGTATTTTTTTGATTATTGTCATTTTTAATTATAGATAAATTTCCGGTCATGACGAAAGAAAACATAATTATCGCAAATGATGTTACAGTAGCTAAAATTAAAAAGTTATTTAAAAATCATTTTTTTACAAATTTGTAAATTATGCCATTATCATAATATTTCTTAATTTTAAAGACATCAAATAAAAATTTAATTGATATTATTACGGTAAGTGCTATTAACACTAAAAAAGTATTTTGTGTCATTATTAACTCCTTAAATAATTAAATTATATATTATTATATTAATAATTTAGTAAAATACTATTATGGGATTTTTTAAAAATATAGTTAATAAAATTTTCAAAAAAGAAGATAAAAAAGATGCTAGTTTAATTGAAAAGGAACTGGAAGATAAAAAAGAAAAAGAAATAATCAATAGTAATAAATTTCAAAAATATGAAACTGGTTTAAATAATAGTTCAACTTTTGGTAAAAAGCTGTTAGAAATACAAAATAGATATGTAAAAGTCGATGAAGATTTTTTAGAGGAATTAGAAGAACTTTTAATTATGTCTGATATTAGTTTACCTTTGGTCGATATTATGATTCAAAAAATAAAACAAGAAATTAAGATTAATCAAATTACTGACCCAAAATTAATTGGTGAAATTGTGGCTGATCAAATGTTTGTTATTTATACAAATAACTCCGTTACAAATACAAACTTAAATTTTGAAGATGATAGATTAAATGTTTTTATTTTTGTAGGTGTTAATGGTTCAGGTAAAACTACGTCGATTGCTAAACTTGCGAATAAATATAAAAATGAAGGTAAAAAAGTTCTAATAGCTGCTGGTGATACATTTAGGGCAGGTGCTGTTAATCAATTAGGAATTTGAGCCGAAAAAATTGGTATTGATATTGTTAAGCCTGATAAAGAAGGTGCTGATCCTACTTCTGTTGTTTATAAAGCCTTAGAAAAAGCTAAAGAAGGTAGTTATGATTTATTGATCATCGATACCGCAGGAAGATTACAAAACAAAGTTAATTTGATGAATGAATTAGGTAAAATGGTAAATATTATTCAACGTTTTGAGCCTAGTGCGCCGCACGAATCATTATTAGTTTTAGATGCTACAACGGGTCAAAATGCCTTATCACAAGCAAAAAACTTTAAAGATATCGCCAATTTAACGGGTATTATTTTAACCAAAATGGACGGCACTTCAAAAGGTGGTATTGTGCTATCAATTAAGGATGAATTCAATCTTGATGTTAAGTACGTTGGTTTAGGTGAAAAGCTAGATGATTTACAAGAATTTGATTTAGAATTATTTATTTATCAAATGACAAAAGATTTAATTGTTGAGAAAAATGAGTAAGAAATCTATAGAAAATTTACAAAAATATACTATTTTATATGAAAAATATAAAGGTGCATTAACACAAAATCAACAACAAGCTTTTGAATTGTATTTTTATAATGATTTATCTTATGCAGAAGTTGCTCAAATATTAGCGACAACGCGTTCCGCCGCTTATGATTCGGTAACTAAAGCGATAAAAAAACTTGAAAAATTTGAAGAATAAAAAACTAGAACTGTTTTCTAGTTTTTTTATTTAATTAAATCTATACCCATAAATGGAACTAAAACTTTTGGAACAGTAACTGTACCATCATTGTTTTGATATATTTCTAAAATTGCAGCAACAACTCTATCAATTGCTAAGCCAGACCCATTCATTGTATGAGCATACTCTGTTTTACCTTCTTTATTTCTGAATCTAATCATTGCTCTACGTGCTTGAAAATCACCCATATAACTTACACTCGAAACTTCTCTAAATTTTTCTTCAGAAGGTAATCATAATTCTAGGTCAATTGTTGTTCTTGCTGAAAATCCCATATCACCTGTACATAATTGTAAAACCCTATATGGGATTTCTAGTTTTTCAAGTACGTCTTTAGCATCTTCAACCATATTTAAATATTCATCATATGCAGTTTTTGAATTAGTAACTTTTACTAATTCCACTTTTTTAAATTGATGCTGTCTTAAAATACCTTTTGTATCTTTTCCGGAACTACCAGCTTCCGATCTGAAACATTCTGTATATGCTGTTGCTTTAAAAGGGTTTTCTAAGTCTATAACTTCGTTATTATAAATGTTTGTTAATGTTACTTCAGCAGTAGGAATTAAATAATCGTTTGAACCTTCTAATTTATATAAATCTTCTTTAAATTTTGGTAATTGTCCTGTACCAAATAAAATATTGTCTTTAACTATTACCGGGGTACTAAATTCATTGTATCCTTTTGTTGCATGTAAATTTAACATAAATGAGATAAGAGCTCTAGTTAATCTTGAACCTGCGTTTTTATAAATAACATATCTTGAACCGGATAATTTAACTGCTCTTTCAATATCTATAATATCAAGATTTTTAGCAATTTCATAGTGAGGTAGAACACCTTTAACCAATCCTCTCCCAATTTTGTCTTTAACTTCTAATACAACATTGTCATTTTCATCTAAACCGACAGGAACCGATTCTAAAGGTAAATTAGGAATTTTTGATAATAAGTCATTAATTTCAGTATTTAATTGATCAGCAATTTTACTTAACTCTTCTTCTTCTTTTTTAACTTGTGAAATTTTTTCTTTTAACTGTCTTATTGCTTCAGGATTATTTTTAAGTGTGCCAAATTCTTTAGATAATTTAGCTAGCTCTGCTTTCTTATTTTGTGCAATAAACATTTTTGAACCACGATCTTCTGATATGGAAATTAACTTGTCAAAAATTTCAATATCAAAACCTCTATTTTTAAGTCCTTTACGAACCATTTCTGTATTTTTTTGAATAAACTTTAAGTCTAACATATAACCTCAATTTCTTTATAAATTATACTATAATGTTATTTAAAATTATTTCGTTTTTTATTAAAATAATAAAAAAATATGCATTTTAGAACGCATATTTTAACCCACTATTCTTATATATTTATATATATTAACATTTCTTAAATCATAGATATTTATGTCAATACCTTTGCTTAGGTTTAAGTAATTAAGAATTAAAAAGGAGAAAACTAGCAATATTACTATAAATAGTATAATATCAATAACTCTGGGTTTTATTTGTCTATATTTTGTTCTTTTTTCGTATGGATCATAACCTCTTGTTTCCATTGAATTGGATAAATCATCTGCCTTTTGGAATGAAGAAACAAATAAAGGGATTATTAAAGTTGTAAAGGCAATTATTTTTTCTTTAAATTTACCTCTTTTGAAGTCTACTCCCCGTGAAGATTGTGCCTTTATGATTCTCCCTGCTTCGTCAACAAGTGTAGGAATGAATCTAAGGGCAATAGAAATTATTGTGGCTATAATGTGAGTTGGAACGAATAAGAACTTTAATGGTCACATTAAATCTTCAATTGATTTATTTAACAAAATAGGTCTAGTGGTATTTGTTAAAAGTGTGGTAATTAAAATCATTGTATAAATTCTTAAAAATAGTGCAAAAACACGATTTAAATTATTTAATGACAATCCATATTTTACTATTGTATCAACACCATTGATAGTCTTATTGGTCTGAACTAAAACTTTAAAATATTCTTTAAAATAATCATCTTTAATTACTATTTCAGAATTAATAGTATAAATGTTTACAAAGAAAATTATTATACATATGAAAAAAGGTAATTTCATTAGTTTAATTAATGGTCTTATTTTTTTTGTTGAATAAATATAAGCTATAATTGCAGGTGCCAAAATGATAAACATATCTATAAAATTACTTATTAAGAATGCTAGTATAATGTACAAAAGAGCTATTAATAATTTAATTCTCGGGTCCAACTTATATAAAAATGAATTGCCAGGTATGTATCTTCCAAAAACACTTTTCATTATCTACCTCCGTTATTAATAAAATCAACTAATTCGTTAACGGATTTTACTTCAGGTACATCAATACCTCTTTCTTTTAATTTAAAAATAAAATTTAAAAGTTTTGGAGGTCTTAAATTATTTTCTTCTAGTAATTTTATATCGCTTAATATTTTATATGGTTCGCCATCTTTAATTAATTTACCCTTATTTAATAAAAAAACTCTTTTTGCATATTGTAATACATGATCAAGATCATGAGTTACATTTATAATTGTTTGCCCCTTTTTATTAATTTCTTCAATTATTTCTAAAATATCTTTTACTCCTACAGGGTCCAAACCTGCAGTTGGTTCATCAAAAATCATAAAATCGGGATTAATTGCTAAAATTCCGGCAATCGCAACACGTCTTTTTTGACCTCCTGATAACTCAAACGGACTTCTTTTAAGGTATTCTTTGTGTAACCCAACAATTTCTAAACATTTTGCAGCTCTCTTGAGCGCTTCTTCCTTAGGAACTCCAAACGCAATTGGTCCAAACGCAATATCTTCTTCAATTGTATTTTTAAAAAGTTGATATTCAGCAAATTGAAAAACTATTCCAATTTTCTTTCTCAAATTGTTAATATTTTTTATTTTATTTTCGCGTTTTAATCTACGAATTATTTTTTTAAATTTACTTTCATTCCTTTTATTTTTCGGAAATTTTATTGTAGACAAAGTTTTATTAATTTCTTTTGTTTTTTTGTCTAGAACATCATCTTCAAATAATCATTCTATTTCGCCTTCTGTAGGTTCTAAAAGTAAATTTAAATGTTCTATTAAAGTGGTTTTTCCTGAGCCGGTAGAGCCAATTATACCCACATATTCACCTTGCTCTATTTTTGCGCTTATATCATCTAATGCTTGAAATTCTCATGGAGTTTTTTTAGCAAATATATGACTTATTTTTTTGATTTCAATTTTCATATTTCTTCTATTAACTCCTCTTCATTATATGTAGGTTCTATTTCTTTGATTTGTTCACTAACTTGATAAATAAATGGAGATTCAATTTTTGCTATATCCATTATTTTTTTATCTTTTAAAATTGATTTTGGATCACCATTAGCAATTAATTTTCCATTCGCAAAAACTAAGCAACGATCTGCTAAAATAGCTTCGTCCATATTATGTGTTATTGAAATAAGAGTTTTATCTTTTTTATCTCTTATTTCTTTAATTATTTCTAAAACCTGATCTTTCCCTTTTGGATCTAACATAGATGTAACTTCATCAAAAATAATAACATCCGGATTGAGTGCTAAAATTGAAGCTATAGCCACTCTTTGTTTTTGCCCACCAGACAAATTTTCTGGTTCACGTTCCAAATGTTCTATCATACCAACTTTTTCGGCATAATGATGAATTATTTCTTTCATATTTTTATTAGGGATTTGTCTATTTTCCAAACCAAATGCAATATCATCTTCCACAGAAGAACCAATAAATTGATTATCTGGGTTCTGAAAAATAATTCCAATTTTTTTTCTAATTTCATTTAAGTTTTTTCTGTGATATTTTATTCCGTCAATATAAATTGAACCTTCTTGTGGTTTCAATAATGCCACTAGCACTTTTGAAAGTGTACTCTTACCACTACCGTTGTGCCCTAAAATAGCTATATATTCACCTTTTTTAATACTAAATGAAACATTATTTAATGCGGGTTTTAAAATACCTGGCTTATAACTAAAAACTATATTTTTTACATCTATCATAATATATATTTTATTAAAAAACCTTATTTTTTGTAATTTTATTTAGTTTATTTTATACTTAAAATATATAAAAAAGATATTTAATTTATTTTTACTTATGTAATCTTTTTCAAAAATATCTATTTTTTTATTTTGAATTTTTTTATAAATATTCTCAATGCGCAAAAAACAAAAAGTACAAATATTAATATTGGGATAAAAATAATTAAAATCATTTTTGTATTAGTTTTATCATCTTTTTTATCATAGTGACTATTATTTTTTATATTATCTATTTTTTGTTTTACATTACTTTTGTTAATAGATTTATCTTTAATTATTTTTTTATTTTCTTCATTATTTGTAATCGATTTATTTTCTTCTGTGTTAATATTTTTTCTTACTGTGACAATTGCGTTATTTTTTCTATAAAATTTCGCGTCTTTAGCAGTATAGACTAAATTAACCAAATTATTTCCGTTAGATAATTTAAAATCACTTTCTACTTCTCACCCTTGCCCATAATTTATCTCAGAAGCTTTTTGTATTTTGTTGTTTGCTTCTATAATAAATTCGTTTGGGTTATTTTGGTAATCTTTATTTTGAATTTTAGGATATAGTCCTACTAGGGGCGTGTAGAAAACTTTTGTTCTACTACCTAAAAATTCATTTAAACCAGTTATTTTAATTTTTCCGTACCCAATTTTTGAATAGTCTTTATAATAGTGATCGTTATCGTTTGGCACAAACTCATAGTTAACTTTATAATCATGATTTTCTTTTAGAATTTTAGAACCCATTTTAACATTTATATTTATTTTATTTTTCGGATCATTTAGACCATATTTATAAAAGTCATTGTCTAAGGTTACATCTACATACTTTAAGTCTTTGTCATTTATTCTATTACTATTTTTATCATACAATTCTGATGTAAAAGCCTTTATTCTTGCTACTCCATTAAAAATATTTTGGCTATTTATTCACTTGTTTTGTTTTTTAATATATGTAAAATCTAAACTCGAAAATTCTTCATCAGAAAATAAAATTTCTGCAGTATTATCATTATTTTTAACTGTTGCTACTATTGAAAAATATTGTCCTTTGTCAAGCTCTATAGGTTTATCTAATTCTATAATTCTAAGTCCGCCATCCTCGAAATGTCTTGTTTTGGATGCTATTAGTTTTGATTTATTTAAATTAAGAGTATTCGGATTTATTTCAGAATCATCATTATTTAAAAATACTTTTACGTTAACATCGACATTTTTTCCTTCAAAACCAACATTTATTGATTTTAATTGTTCAATATTTTCGTTAGATGTTTTTTTTGCTTTAAATGTAACTGCTGCACTTTTTTGACCCGGCTTGTAAATATTTTTTAAGTATCCATCGAAATAATAGTTATTTTTATATTTATCAGGTGATGCAAAATTTAATGTAAATGTATTGTTAATTTTTGAATCATAAGATAAATACATATATCCATTATCCATATAGTTTGTGCCTCAACTATTTTTAACAATTCAAGCCCCGTTTTGTTTGGTTTTTGGACCGAATTTTTCTCTTGGTATAGTATCATCTCAACCAATTATTGTAGCGGCGTGTCAATATCTCTTGACGTTATTATACGTTTCGTTAGCGTTATAATATTTTGTTGCATCACCAGCAATAAAACTAAAACCTACTGCACCATTTTTAACCACATATTTTTTTATTGAATTACTATCATTATTATTTATTTGTATAAACTCCTCAGGAAAAAAAGGCAAATTAAAATTATTTTTTTGAAATTCATTTGTTTCTTTTGCGAGTCCGCGTCATTGCATTAAAGTATAAGCTGCATCTTTTGTGGAACCGCCACTATTTCAAAAATTAGTACTATAGTTGTCAAATTTTGTATTATTTAAAGGATCTGAAAATTTATCTCTATTTTTTGTTATATATGCTAAATTATTTTCAGATAAATCTAAAGTATTTGGTGAAGCGTACAATCCATTTTTTAAAATATTAGTTTCTGCTACTCCTATTACAGAATATGCTCAACAAATATTTCAAATTTGGTATCTAACAGGAGATAAAATGAAATTATTTTTATTTTTTCTTCAATCAAAGATTGGTTGTTTAACTATTTCTTCCTCTTGATCTTTTTTCACTTCCGTAGCGAAATTAGTAGAAGCGTTTAAACTAATACATGCTATTGGTAAAAAAATTGTTTTTATTCATATTTTATTTTTTATTTTCATATTTTTTCTTTCTAAATATTTTTAATTAATTTAGCTATAGGTTTATATTTAATTCTATGAATTTTTGGTTCTACTCCATTTATTATTAAAGCTTTTGAGTGTGATTTAGTTCCATAACCTTTATTATTTTTTAAATCATATTGAGGATATTCACTATCAAGTTTTATCATATAGTTATCCCTGAAAACTTTAGCAAGTATAGATGCTGCTGCTACATTAAAAGAAACAGAATCTCCTTTAACCAAGTTTTCTTGTGGAATATCAATGTTTATTTTTTCAAAATCTGTTAATACTACGTCAGGCTTTGTTTTCATATTTTTAATAGCTAACTCCATTGCAATTTGTGATTCTTTTTTTGGGTTACTATTGTTTATATTTTCAACTGATCTAACTATTATTTGATATTCTATTGAATTTTCGATTATTTCTTGATACAACCTATTTCTTTTTTTGTCGCTCAATTTTTTAGAATCATTTATTTCTGAATTCTTATAATTTCTTTTCATTATTACACAAGCGGCAACTAATGGTCCTGCCCATGAACCTCTACCAGCCTCGTCACACCCAGCAATTAAAATATTTTTATCGTATTTTTTTTCGTAATCTAACATAACAATATTTTACCACCTTATATTTTTTATCTTTTTGCTTTGAATATATATATATATATATATATATAATTTAAAAAAAGAAAGGAGGTAACATGACTTCTCAAGAACAAAGAAATAAAATATGAAAAAATTATTTTGGTACAAAAAATGAAGGAGTTGATTTTGCCGGAAGAAAAATTACAAAAGATGGCGATTGAACTGAAGAACATATTATGCCTTCATCCATAAAACGTGATAATAGTTATGAAAACGTAATTCCTAGTCATAGAAAATCAAACGAAAACAAAGCTGACTATAATACATGATCAGACGGAGACTATACTTATCAAGTAAAGAACGGTTCAAAACAGGAAGGATATTATCATTATATAATTTTTAGAAAATCTAATAATAGTAATGAATGAACTCAAGTGACACCTTCAAAATTAAAATAAAACTTGCTAATTTTGAAAACGCAAGTTTTTTCTTCAACTTTTTTATAATTTATTTCTAATTTTTTAAAAAGGTAAATAAATGTTTACTAAATATGAAAAACTAAAAAACACTACTTTTTAGTAGTTTGATAATTATAAAAATATATTAAGCGGTTTAAAAGAGAGATGTAGAGAGAGTTAAATTGTTTTAAATATATTAAAATATCATTATTATGTTTTGTAATAAAATTTATTACAAAACTTATTTATGTATACATTTTTCTTTTGACTTTTAGCTTTTTAAGGATAGAGAATGTTTAAAAGCAAAAAGAGGATTTTTTTATTTATTGTATCGAGTATACAACAACACTGTCTATTACGAGTTCCGTAGCTATAATGTTAAATTGAAATTACAATAATTTGATTTATGAAAATAGTTATAAAAAAGTTAAAAAAATAATAAATAAATGAAATGATGTACCAAGAATATTTTGGTTGAATTCAATAAATTAAAACTAATTTACAAAAATAAAAATCAAATATTAGATCTTAAAAATATGGAGGATAAAATATTTAATTCTTTAATTTTATCTATTTTAGAAAAAGAATCAATATTAAAAAACGTAAATATTGAAGTAGATGACATTGATAATTTTTCAAGAAAAAATGAGATTTTGAATGCAAAAAATGGGTTAGATTTATTAAATTATAAAAATTCCTTAGATACAATTTTATTAATTGATAAAAAGATTGAAGAAATTAAAGAGTTAAATAGCAAGAATCATTTTAAAATGAATTAAAGAATATCATTATAAGTGATTTTGATATGGTAGATAAAAAAGTAAAATAATAAAACAGAGAACAAAGAAAAACAAATCAAGTTACAATTGATTCACTAGTTGATTTGTTAAAAGATAAATTTATTAAAAACAAGACAAAATATTAAATAATTTTGATAAATTAAAAGATTTGGAAAGTGAATTAATAAAATATAAAAAAGTATCCGATGAATTTAAAATAATTAAAAATTCTAATACTAAAAGTGAAATTATTGAAAAAATAGTTTCGAGCGAAATTAGCGATATACCAAAAATCATTGAAGATATTTTTAAAATATTAGATGATGAAAAACATTTTGAATTTAATAACGTATTAAGGCGCGAGAAAAAATTAGACTCAATTGTTAAAGAAAAAAATAAGTTTCTTTTAAAATGAATGAATTAGAAAAAGAATTAGAGAATTATTTAATAGAAAATGATGATATTAGTAAGTTAATAGAGACTAAAAAAAGAAAAATTAAGACAAAAAATTTTAGATTCTGATTTATATGTTGATGTTAAAGATAATTCAAATAAAAAGGTAGACATAGAAAATAATATAAAAAAATTATACGAAATTGATAAGGAAATTAATAATTTAGAAAATGACCAAATTCAAGAAAAGAAAGTGTTAAAAATAAAGTTAATGGTTTAAACAATAAAAAAGAAATTATTGAACCAAAAAAGAATTAGAAAAATTTATAGATTTGCAAGGTATAACAATTCAAATTAGTTAAAACGATTTGCAAGTTGGATATAATTAGCAAATTAGTGAAATATCCTTTAATTTCATAGATATAAATAAATATATTGTTAAATTTACTTATTTTTCTAAATATGATAATTATGTAAAAAATAATCATATTGTAAGTAGTTATCTTTTTAATTCTTCAAAAAACACGAATTAATAAAAATGAATTTAAATGAATCTATTTTTCTAAAATGGAGTTATAAATCAAAGTCTAGAATAATACAATCCCTAAACGCTAATGCTTCGTTTTTGTTGGTTTATAAAGAAAAAGATCCTGCAGTTTTTTCTTTTACAAGTGGTTTTAATAATATTTCTATTTTTTCTGAATTATTCTATTATTTAAGTTTTAAAGTTTCTAAAACAAATGAAATATATATAATACAAATTTTAAAGAAAATAATCTTCATATAACAGAAATGAATGATTGGCAGTTTAAAGATAAATTTTTAACCTTAAGAGAAAAGTGGTTAGATTTTTTAACAGATAGAATTATAGAAGGTTCAATACAAAAAGGAAATTCTGAAAATTTAAATCAAAAACAAAATGTTGGTGTTTCGAAGCTTCTTAAATTTAAATTCAATAAATGATTGTTAAATAACACTAATTCCACATATACTACAAATAATTCGAAAAATAGAATTTATGTTTCGGGTATTTTATTAGGAAGTAAATTAAATAATAGTTTTGAAATTAATTCATTTGAGAGAGTGTCTATTTTAGGAGGAAATAATATTTACGAAAAAACTAATAAACCTATAAAAGAGTTTATATATGAAGTTGATACTAGTAGTTCAAATTATTGGGTATTAAGCGATAATACCCACTCTAATGAAAAAGATTACGAAAAAATATATAATATCATTTATAAAAGCATTCTATTTGCATTAGAAAATAATTTTAAAACCAAAAATAATTAATAATATGAACACAATTGTTATATTTGTGTTTTTATTTAGCTGTTTATATGATTTTTTATCTAAAATGATATAATAATTTATATTATAGAAAAGAGGTAAAAATGGCTTCAAAAGTTACTGCACATTGTGCTAAATGTAATATTAATTACACATATTTATTTGGAGAAAGTGATGAACTCATATTATTTAATATTTTTTTAGATGAATACAAAAAATCACAAATCGAATTATTTGATAGAGAAAAATTTATCAATCACTTTAAACCTATTTTTCTTAATAACATTCAAGAATTTAAAAATTTTTCTGAAGAAAATCAATTAGAACTTCTAAATAATAATTATGAAAAAGTAATAAATTTCTTCTTCCCGGAAGAAATAGAAATAATTAAAAAAAATATTGTTATGGGTCATACCATAGAAGTTTTTCCTATTATTAATACTAATTTAACCGAAACAGAGAGATCTATAGTTTCGGTTCCGATAATGAAAATTAAATTTTTATCAGGAGAAGAATATGTTCGCCAATATAGTAATAACGTGGCTTATGTTCAATTTACCCCTGACCAACAATTTTTAACTTGCCCTGTTCATTTAGATCTAACCGCACAATTTATTAGTGAAGAAAAAGTTTAACACACAAAATGTTAAACTTTTTTAAATTTCAAAACTTCCGTTGTAATTCAATTTGTATTCTTGTTTTGTTGATATTTCTATTTTGTTTAAGTAATCTTTCAATGTTTTAATATCAGAAAAATAAACGTTATAAAATTCCAAATATTTTTCGCTAAAAAATATTTTAATATCATTTTGACTTATGAATGTCGCATAAACATCAATCATTGTTTGAATTAGTTCAATTAACTGTTCTTTGCTATAAATTCTAAATTCATCTTCGTTTCAAGGTGCGACGACATTTTGGTATAAATATCAAGCTCCAATCGCTAATTTATTAAAATTAAAGCGAGCTTCTTTTGAATTTGTATTATTTTGATATTCTGAAAATAATATTACATTCAGTAAAAAGAAATGTTCCATTTGCTTTTTACTGAATAAAGGTTGATTTAATGTTTTGTATATTAATTCTATATTTTGTTTTGTTAAACCTTTTCTAAGTTCTAATAATTCCATAATATAATTAAAACATTTTTTAGTATATTTTTTATATTTAAATTTCATTAGAGCAATCTTTATCTATTAAACACTTTTAAAATTTAAAAAATTTTTTTTATTTTTTAAAAAAGTATGTATAATAATTTTACCTAAAAACAAATTAGGAAACTAAATCAAAAAAATATATTATTTTTATTGTTAAAAATATTTATATGCTATAATATATTACGCAAATACAAATGCCGATTTAGCTCAGCGGTAGAGCAGCTGGCTGTTAACCAGTTGGTCGCAGGTTCGATCCCCGCAATCGGCGCCATTTTATAAGGTCTGTTGGTGAAGCGGTTAACACACATGGTTTTCATCCATGCATACACGGGTTCGATCCCCGTACAGACTGCCATTTTGGAAGATTAGCTCAGTTGGGAGAGCGTCGCCCTTACAAGGCGAATGTCATGGGTTCGAGTCCCTTATCTTCCACCATTATTGCGCCGTCTTAGCTCAGTTGGTAGAGCAACTGACTTGTAATCAGTAGGTCGTAGGTTCGAGTCCTATAGACGGCACCATAGTGTGCTTTTTTTATTTATTATTTGTGTATTTTAAGTCACAATGCGCGGATGGTGAAATTGGCAGACACGCTAGATTTAGGCTCTAGTGCCTTACGGCATGAGGGTTCAAGTCCCTCTTCGCGCACCATTAGAACATTAATACTTAAAAAAAGTATTATTTTTTAAACATTTTTATTAACCTTTATAACAAACAAGACAAACAAGAAAGAAAAACTAAGGTATTGAATGACCTTAGTTTTTAGTTCATTAAAATAAAAGTATGAACATCAAAAATCTTGTTTTTATGTTAAAATATATTTAGATGTGCCGTCATAGCTCAGCAGGTAGAGCACTTCCATGGTAAGGAAGGGGTCGCTGGTTCGAGTCCAGTTGTCGGCACCATTTTTTTATGCACTTTTTGATGGATAAATATACTTATTTTAGTATGTATGACATGGTTTAAATAAGTAAAAAGCAGAAAATTTAAGTTTTCTGCTTTTTATTATTCTCTTTTTCGTAATCAGAAACTGAAATAACTTTTTCATTTTCTAAATCATAGATTTGATATCCGCCAAAATCTTTTGCTTTATTTATTGCTTCATCTACGTTAGATACAACCATAAGATTATCTAAGATCAGTTCTTCTTCATCTGCATCATATCTATAACCTCAGTTTACATCATATTTTTGTTTAGCATCGTTAAAGAAATGGATTAATTCATTTTTTTGTGCTATAGTAAGATCGTCTAATTTTTTTATTCAATTTAAGCTAATTTTTAATGTTCCCAAATTTTCGTTTTTAAAAGCTACAATATAACCTTTTTTATCAGTAAAAACATTTCATCCGACTATGGGGATATTATCTTTTTGATTCAAAAGTTTTATATCACATAATTCTTTTTTAGCTTTAATATCTCATGCATTTTCATTAAAAAAACTAGCAATTTCAATGAACAAATTATCAAGATGATATCTAAGGGACTTACCTTTTAAAAAATTTACAAACCCTCTTATATACTCGTTGAATTCTTCTGTTTTTTTATTCTTTGCTTCTTCTTTATCCATTTTATCCTTAAATATTTATTTTATATTGATCAATAGTAAAAATTATATTACTTTTAATTTTTTTGAATTAATATTTTTTAAATAAATTAAAAATGATTACTAAGCAAAAAACATTAAAAAATTAACATTTTCAATGTTAATTTAATGTGTTATTTAATGTAAGGTGCTACTTGTTCTTTTAAAATTTCGTAAGGTACATAACCAGAGAAATCCTTCACTTCTTTGTCGCCTTTAAATACTTTAGTATATGGGATTCCTTGTACTCCGTTTTCGAGTGCAAATTCTCTATTGTGATCAATATTAACTCTTAAAACTTCAACATTATCATTAGAATCTAATTGTTCTAAAGAACCTTTATACATTCTACATGGACCGCATCAATCGGCGTAAAAAACAACTAATTTTGTTTTTTCGCTTTTTAATGCTTCAGAAATTATTTCTTTATTCGCTTCTTTTAGCATATCGCCTCCTTAATTTTTAAATATTAATAATTATATCATTTAATAAATAAAGTTAAAAAGTTTATTTTTATATTAAAAAAATGACGAAAAAAGGTTTTTTTATATTTTTTATTCAAAAAAAGATATAAAAAAAGCAGCTCCCTATTTTCACCAAGTGGCTATCGTCGGCGTAAAGAGGCTTAACTACTGAGTTCGGAATGGTATCAGGTGGACCCTCTTGCTATTGCTACTGATAATAGTATACACTATAAATTTAAAAACAAAAAAATTTTTTTATTTTTTTTAAAATATTTTTTAGTTTGTAAAAGAACAAAAATAAAATTGCTATATAATTTATATTATTAGATCAAGAACAAATAAGGAGAAAACATGATTGAAGTACAAAATATTAGTAAAATTTTTAGTGATAAAAAATTATTTGAGAATGTTAATTTAAAATTTACAGAGGGAAATACATATGGAATTATAGGAGCAAATGGTGCTGGTAAGTCAACATTTTTAAAAATATTATCAGGTCAAATTGAAGCTACAAGTGGACAGATATTAGTTGAAAAAAATAAACGTATTTCTGTTCTTTCTCAAGACCATAATGCGTATGATCACATGAATGTTACCGATGTAGTTATTATGGGTAACACTGATTTATATGATGTTTTACAAGAAAAAAATGCTATTTACGCAAATCCAGACGCAACAATGGAAGATTACACAAGAGCCGGAGAATTGGAAGATAAATATGGTGAGTTGGGAGGATGAACTGCTGAAAACGATGCGCAAGAATTGCTAAGTAATTTATCCATACCTAAAGATAAGTGAAATGTTAATATGAGCGAATTAACCGCTAATCAAAAAATTAAAGTTTTATTAGCAAAAGCGTTATTTGGAAATCCTGATATTTTGATCATGGATGAACCAACTAACCATCTTGATTTACGTTCAATTAAATGATTAGAAAACTTCTTGATCGATTATCCTAATGTTGTTATTGTTGTTAGTCACGATAGCGATTTTCTAGATTCAATTTGTACACATATAGTTGATATTGATTATAACGAAGCAAAAATTTATACAGGTAATTACAGTTTTTGAAAACAATCATCAGAACTAGCGCGTGAGATGATGAAGCAAAGTAATCTTAAAAAAGAAGCTCAAATAGAAAAACTTAAAGATTTCATTGCTCGTTTTAGTGCAAATGCTTCAAAATCAAAACAAGCAACCTCAAGAAAAAAAGCTTTAGAAAAAATTTCTTTAGATGAGATTAAACCTTCCAATCGTAAATATCCATATATTCGTTGAGATATGAATCGTGATCACGGAAAACAAATTTTAAATGTTGAAAATTTAACATATAAAAATGATTTGGGACAAACACTTTTTGAAAATGTTTCGTTTACATTAAGACCAGGTGAAAAAATGGTAATTGTTGGTGATGATGATATCGCAAAAACAAGATTACTTGAAATAATTTTTGGTGAGCGTGAAGCTACTTCAGGCACCGTTGAGTGAGGACAAACAATTACACCTAGTTATTTTCCTAATGATAATGCAAAATATTTTAATACTGAAGAAAATATTTTAGAGTGAATCTCGAAATGACCATTATTAAATAAAATAAAAGAAAATCAAGAAAATGATGATGCTAGAATGCGTGGTTTTTTAGGTAGAATGTTATTTAGCGCAGATTCAGTATTCAAAAAAGTTAATGTAACTAGTGGTGGAGAAAAAGCGCGCTTGATGTTTTCTAGAATGATGCTTTTGGAATCAAATTTTATTATACTAGATCAACCTCTTGATCACTTAGATACCGAAAGTATTGATTCAGTAATTGAAGGTGTTCAAAATTACAAAGGTGGCGCAATTTTTACTACCTATAATAGAGCTTTCGTTAATCAATGTGCTGATGTTATATTAGAGTTACAATCTGCAACAAAAAGTTTTTTATTTAGAGGTACTCTAGAAGAATATGAAGAAATTATGATGCAGGATAATTAATGAATCGTTTTTTTGTTAATAAAAAAGAAGATAATTACTTTATTTTAGATAAAGAAGCTCAAAAACATATTAAAGTTTTAAGACTAGATGGCAAAAAAATTATTTGCGTTTATGAAAATAATTTTTTTGAATGCTTAGTTGATTTTGATAAAGCTCATATTATAAAAGAGATTAATGAAAATCATGAATTACAAAATGATATTATTTTATTAATGAGTTTAATAAAATACGATCGTTTCGAATGGCTTTTACAAAAAAGTACAGAATTGGGAGTTAAAAAAATAATCCCTTTAATAACAGAACATACTAATGGTGAATTATATTCATTCAATAAGTTTGAAAAAAAACGCCAACGCTTTGAGGAAATCTTAAAAAATGCAGCTGAACAGTCTTTTAGAAATCAAATTCCAACATTGGGGGAGTTGACAAAGCTATCTAATATTGATTTTAAAAAAGATTATAAAATATATATAGCTCACGAAAAAATTAACTCAGAAAATAACCAAATTCCAAGCGAAATCGAAAAAAATGTTTATTTTGTTGTAGGTCCTGAAGGTGGATTTTCAAATTTAGAATTAGATAAATTAGTTTTAGACAATAAAAATGTTAATTTAGTATCTTTAGGTAAAAGGATATTAAGAGCAGAAACAGCGGCAATATATATGCTCTCAAAAATAAAAAATTCTTAATATAGTTAAGTTATTGTGTATAAACTTAACATATCAAGAATTTTTTTAAATATGACTTAAAAACATTATCATAAAAACATTTTTTTGGTAAAATAATGAATATAAAATAATCAAATCATAATTAGGAGAAAATTAAATGAAAATTACAGATAAAAGAACTAAATTAGTTGCTACTATCGGACCTTCAAGTGATAATATTGACACATTACGTACATTGATTGAAAATGGTGTAACAACAATTAGAGCTAACTTTAGTCATGGTTCTCACGAAGAACAAGCTAATAAATTTAAAATAGCTAAAGAACTTTCAAAAGAACTTAGAATTCCGGTTTCATTAATGTTAGATACAAAGGGACCTGAAATTCGTGTAGGAAAAATGAAAGATGGTGCTCAAGTTATTGTTGCTGGATCTACAGTTTTAATTCATACAACACAAGATAAATACCTTAACTTTGAAGGAACACCAACAGAAATTACAGTCGCATATGACATGGCTAGAGATTTAGTTGTTGGTAACCAAGTTTTAATTGATGATGGTAAATTATCAACAGTAGTTACAGAAGTTGGTGAAGGGTATGTGAAAGTTAAAGCAGAAAACACACATAAAGTAAAAACAAATAAACGTGTTAACTTACCAGGTGTAGATTTCTCACTTCCTTTCTTAGCAGAAAAAGACATTAATGATATTAAATTTGGTATTACTCAAGGTATTAATTATGTTGCAGCTTCTTTTGTTAACTCAGCTAGAAATGTAAATGAATTAAGACAATTATTAAAAGAAAATGGTGGATCACATATTCAAATTATTTCTAAAATTGAATCACATTTAGGATGTGTAAATATCGATGAAATTATTGAAGCATCAGATGGGATTATGGTAGCTCGTGGTGATTTAGGTTTAGAAATTCCTTACTACGATGTTCCTTACCACCAAAAAAATATGATTAGAAAAGCTCGTGAAGCTGGTAAACCAGTTATTGTCGCTACACAAATGTTAGATTCAATGGAAAATACACCACATCCAACACGTGCAGAAGTAACTGACGTTTATTATGCAGTTGAATTAGGTGCTGATTCTACAATGTTATCAGGTGAAAGTGCAAACGGTTCATTCCCTCTTGAAGCGGTTAAAACAATGACAGCTATTTCAAAACGTGCTGAAAAAGAATTTTACTCAAGAAATTACTATGAAAGACAACTTGAAAAAGTTTGAGCAAATTCAAATCAATCAGACAAAAGAACAAAAATAGCTTATGAAATTGCTAAAAAAGCAAAAGATGGTGATTATAAATTTGCGGTTGTTTTATCAAGAACAGGTGAATTATTAAAACATGTTTCTAAATTTAGACCTAATACAATTACAATTGGTGTTTTAAATAACGATAAATTAATTAATGGATTCGGAGCATACTCTGGTGTATTTGTTTCAGTTGATTCGTTAGATCTATTCGATAAAGTTAAAGCTGATAATTCATTAGCTGAAGAGGCCTTAAGACCATACGGAATTCAAAAAGGTGATAAATACTTAGTTGTTGAAAATGAAAGATTTACAGAACACGAAGTTAAATAATATATAATATAATAAATTAAAGTGCTTAGGCACTTTTTTGTTTAATTTTGCAAGTTCAAAATTTAAAAAATAAATAATTTTTTTTGATTTAAAGATTTTATATGCTATAATATATAAGCAAAATTAAATGGGGGGATAGCAAAGCGGCCAAATGCGGGTGGCTGTAACCCACTTTCTTAGGATTCGGGGGTTCGAATCCCTCTCCCCCCACCATTTATTGTCCCATAGCCAAGCGGTAAGGCATCGGGTTTTGGTTCCGACATGCGTTAGTTCGAATCTAACTGGGACAGCCATATCACTCTAAAAAGAGTGTTTTTTTATACTTTTTTGCCCTAAAAATTACTTATTTGCATTTTTCTAAATATTTTTTTGTTATATAATTAAGTTAATATGAATAAAGAAAAACAAATAGATAAAATTACTCCAATGGAGTTGGATTTTGCAAAATGATATACAGATGTTGTGAAAAACGGAGATCTTATAGCGTATGGACCAACTAAAGGTTCTATTATTTATAAACCAAATTCTTATGGTATTTGAGAATTAATACAAAAAGAATTAAACGACATATTTAAATCAAAAGGAATTCAAAATGTTTATTTGCCTCTTTTGATTCCGGAAAATTTATTTCAACTTGAAAAAGAACATATTGAAGGTTTTAACCCTGAGTTAGCTACAGTTACAAAAGTAGGAGACAAAGAGTTAAGCGAAAAATTATTTATTAGACCTACTTCGGAAGTTTTATTTGCTGATTTGTTTAAAAAAACAATTAATTCTTATAACGATTTACCTATTGTTTACAATCAATGAGCAAATGTTTTGAGATGAGAAAAAACCACAAATCCTTTTTTACGTACAAGAGAATTTTTATGACAAGAAGGTCATACATGCCATGATAACGCATGAGAAGCACGTAAATTAACAAGAGAAATGATTTCTACATACGCAAAATTTTTGAAAAATTATTTAGCTATCCCAACAATAGTAGGTAAAAAAACCCCAAGGGAAAAATTTGCTGGTGCGTGTTCTACTTATACTATAGAGGCTATGATGAAGGATGGTAAAGCTTTACAATCTGGTACAAGTCATTACTTAAACCAAAACTTTTCTAAGCCATACGGGATTAAATTTAAAAATAAAGACAACAAAGAAGAATATGTTTATCAGACTTCATGAGGAGTGACTACGCGTTTATTAGGTGCTATAATTATGACACATGGTGATAATAGAGGTGTAATAATACCTCCTAAAGTTGCACCTATTCAAGTTGATATTCTTGAATTATTTGCGAAAAAAGATCCTAAAGTTCATCAAATTGCTAAAGAAATTAAGAGTAAAATCGGAAGAAAATTTAGAGTACGTTTAGATTCATCAGATAAAAACCCTGGATTTAAAGCTTCGAATAGTGAAATACAAGGTGTTCCGATACGGATTGAGGTAGGTCCTAGAGACTTAGCAGAAAATAAAGTCCTAGTAGTACGTAGAGATACTTTAGAAAAACAATTAGTTGAAATAGAAAAACTAAAAGAGTTAATACCAATATTACTTGATAATATCCATAATAATTTGTATGATTCAGCACAAAAAAGATTAGAAGAAAATACTGAATATGTATATAACTATGACGACTTTAAAGAGAAAATTAAAGAAAATAAATTTTTAGTTGCTCCATTTTGTTGTGACGACTATGTTGAGGGTAAGATTAAAGAAGAGACGGGTGCAACAGCGAGATGTATACCTATTAAGTCGTTCAAAAAACCTAACAAAGATAGTAAGTGTTTTTTTGATGGTTGCGATAAGTCTACTAATAGGTATGTTGTATTTGCAAAAGCATACTAAAACTGAAAAAAATTTCATATTTTATAAAAATAAAAGGGGAAAGAGGTGACTTTTTTCCTTTTTTAGTTCATTTTTGACAAATTTCCAAAAAAATTTATATAAATAAAGTGGGAGGGGTATTTGAAAATGAACGAATTAAATGCAGATGTAGAAACAAAAGCTTTAGAAGGATTGAGGTTACAAGATTTAATTAAGGAAGTCGAAAACGACAAAGAACTTTATGTTTATGAGCATAAACTTGTCGAAATGATCTTTAAAACCCATTGAAAATTTAGAGAAATATTTAAAAGAAAGTTAATGGGAGAAACTTTTAAAGAAAGGTTTTATCATAAAAAAATAAATGAAAAACAAAAAGAATGATTGCTTAAGATGGCTGAAGGGAAAAATAGCATTGTAAGAATGATTTTAGACAATATGACACATAAGCATTCGTGAATACTTGAAAAATGTTATTTAGATAAAAACACAATGGATAATACGTTGTGATATGAACAACATTTTTCCAAAACTACTTTTTATAAAGTTAAACGTGAGGCGGTAAAGGAATTTGTTTCATACTATACAGGAATATTCAACTAATGACATTAATTCAATTAATAAACAATTAGTATATGAATACAATAACTTTAGAATTGATAGACGTGTTTATAAAGAATCAATTAATTTGGATTATCAAATTGAAATTTTTAATTATAAAAATAACAATGATTTATATTTATTTTGTGATTTCTTCAGCAATAAAGTTTATAAAGAATGAGTTATCGAGTTATGATATAAAGGAACAAAAAAATTAAGTTCGAATAATTCAAATTTTATTGCAAACATTTCATCTCTTAATAAGTCGAAAGCAGAAGAAGTTAATAATTTTAAAATTATAATTAAATCTAAAAAAACAAGCAAGATTGTTGAAAGTGTCGAGTTTAATAGATATTTAAATGATAATGTTGAAATTTTTAAAATGGAGAATAAAACTAATTTATTAAAAATACATTATTCTTCTATTTTTAGAATAAAAAATAACCAAGTGTTAAATTATAAAAAATATTGAAATTTAATCTTTAATCTTGAGAATTTAAAGTGTGCTATACCAATTTTTAATGTTTTAAACTTATTTATAACTTTCGATGCAAATTCAATAAATTTAAAATCATATAAAATAACTTCCTTGGATTTTAATGTTAGGAAAATTAACTTAAATATTAACGGTTTAGGATTAGAAAATGAAAAAATAAAATTAAAAGGTATACGTAAAATATTACAAAATAATGAAAATAAATTTGATTTAATTGATTTTTATATAGATGAATATATTAAATATTTACCCGATGAAAAAAGATATATTAAATCTTTAGGCGAAAATAGTAATAAAAAAATAGTTATACCTAAAAATTACAGTGGTAAATTGATTTTTATATTTGAATTAGAAACGACTTTTGGTAATTTTAAAATTTTGAAAGAAATTAATTTTGATAATAATCTAGAAGAAAGAAAAGCAAAAAAATTTGAAATAAATGACATAACAGATCAAAGAGTTTTTTTGAATAAAATAAAGTATACTGTTTCATTTAGAGATTTTTATAATTTAAAAAATGAAAATGACATTAGTTATTTTTTAAAGAAAAATGAAGAATATCAAATCGATTTATAAATTATTAGCTTTTGCTATAATTGCTAGTTTTGTAGCAGGATTATCATATTATGGTTATTTAAAAATAATAGAACAAAAAAACAATTTAAAAAATAATATTCCAAAAGGAGAAAATGATAATTTTAGCGTAAAAAATTCATTTATTTTCCCGGATATCGATAAAAAATCATTAGTTAATTTTATTAAAAAAAATGAATTTGGAGAAGATTACATAGATCAAGAAATAGTCAGAAATTTAATATATAATTTAATACTAAATTCAAATATTAGCGATGCACAGTTGGATTTTGATTTTGTACAAAGAAGTGATAAAGAAATAGAAGTTTATATTGAAGTTAATTATAAAAAAGAAAAATATCACAAAGTATACGAAATTAAAATTTAATTGATATAATTAAAATATGAGTTTAGATTATGAAAAATGAATTATGAGTCAAATAGAACGCTTGTCTAAGAAAAAAGTTAATTATGATGCGTATATAAAAGATATTAATATTGATTCTTTGGACTTAGCAGAAGTAATTATTAATCTAGAGGAAAAATATGGAATTGTAATTTCTGATGAGGAAATTTTAAATATTGAAAAAGTAAAAGATGTACTAGAATTAGTTTCAAAAAAGGTTGGTGAAAAGTAAGCTATTTTAATTTTATGATTAGAATAGCTCACTTTTTATTCTATGTTTTATAAATACCATAAATCAACTGGCACTATGACAAATAAAAGTGTTAGAGGTTTATCTAAAGTTCTCTTAACAAAAAAAATAGGACATACCGGAATTTTAGATCCTTTAGCTTCTGGATTAGTAATAGTTGCGACTGATTATGATACTAAATTGTTAGAATACATCAATCATAAAAATAAAATTTATATTGCAAATTCCAAGTTTAATTTAGGTTCTGATACTTTAGATATTGACGGAGAACTTAGAAGCTATAATTTTCCAAAAATAAAATTAGAAGAACTTAAAAAAGCTATTGAGACAGTATCAAAAAGACAATCCCAAATTCCACCTAAATTTAGTTCTAAAAAAATAAATGGACAACATGCTTACAAGCTAGCAAGAGAAGGAAAAGAGTTTGAATTAAAACCCCAAAAAATTAAAGTACTAGAATATGAATTAATTAGTTTTGATTATGATAAACAAGAATACGAAATTATGTTTAATGTTTCTGAAGGAACTTATATAAGAACTTTGTTATATGATATATCTTTAGAGTTAAATAACTCTAGTGTTATGACTTCGTTAAAAAGAATTGGAGTTGGTAAAATATTATTAGATAATTTAGAAATTCAAAAGTATGAAAAAATAAGTTTTGATTTGCTTTTTGATATAAATTCTATTTCTTTAACAGAAGAAATTTATATAAAAGTATTTAATGGTCAAAGTTTTAGAATTTCAAAAAAAGATGAAAATGTTTTCTTTATTAAAAATATTAATAATGATGTTTGTTGTGTAGGTAAAATTAAAGATAATTTTTTTTACCCTAAAAAAGTTTTTAAGGAAAGGTTATTATGGAAATAAAAAAATTAGAAGAAATAATTAAATTAGCTGCTTTTGATGTTGATGAAACACTTTTACCAAATGGATATACAAAGTTTTCGGAAAATACAAAATCTATTTTTAGCAACTTAAATAAGAAAGGTATTAAAACCGTCATTTCTACTGCTAGAGAGTTTGCTACAATAGGCGATTTTTTAGAACAATTATACCCAGTAGATTATTTTATGGGTGCTAACGGTGCGTTCATATGGGATGTTCAAAATAAAAAATTTATTTTTAAAAATACATTAAAACGTGACCAAGTTATTAAGTTATATAATGAGTTTGGGGAAAAGGTTAGAGGTTTTGCGGTTAGTGATTTTGATAAAATTTATAATTCGAAAGATATGAATTTAAATACTTGATTTATTAAACCGTTCGTTCAAAATTATCACGCCTTCGATCCTGATTTAATAGGAGATGAAGATTTATACTTAATTACAATAACTTCAACAGAAAATTTAAGAGAATTATATGAAGAATTTAAGGAATTTATAACTAAAAATAATTTAGATATGGAAATATCATCGCGTTGATCTAAAGGTTTTTTTATAAATCCTTTATCAGTTAATAAAAGTACTACTTTAAATTTTTTACTTAATAAATTAGAATTAAGTTATGATAATTTAATTAGTTTTGGTGATAGTTCAAATGATTTTGAAATGATTAGAGATGCATATTATGGGGTGGCAATGCAAAGAGCCGGAGAAAAAATTAAAGCCGTTGCTAATGATATTGCGTTAGATTCCGTTTATGATGGTGTTTATTTAAAATTAAAAGAATTGAAATTGATTTAAAATTGAAAAATAGCGATTTGCTTGTTTATAACTTAAATAATTTTGAAACAAAAGATAATGACACTTTTCTAATCGGGGCCTTTGAATCTTTTCATTTAGGACATTATCAACTTTATAAAGAATTAATAAAATACGAAGGAAGAAAAATATTAATTAATTTTAGTAACTTAGACACAAAAAATTTATTTCATAGTGATATTTTTTACACAAATAAATCTAAATATTTTTCTATTTCGGAATTAGATTTCGATTCAATCATTGAATTAAATTTTTCAGAGATAAAAAATTTGGACGGAATTGAATTTATAAAAAAAATAGTTCAAAATAAAAAGGTAACTTTTATTGCTGGTAGCGACTTTAAATTTGGTCAAAACGCACAATATAAATTATCTGATATACCTTTTTATTTAAAAAATGTTGAAATAAAAAATGTTGAAATTTTTAAATTATTAAATACTAAAATTAGTTCAAGTATGATAAAAGAGTCATTAAAATTTGGAGATATTGATTTGGTTAATGAATTATTAGTTTCTAATTATGTTTTCAATGCTACGTTAAAAGAAGATTTAGTACTAGATTTACCATTGCATTTGATGAAGATGGAATCGGGGATATACTCGTCTTTTATGCACATAAATGATTTAGTTTTTTTCACTTGTCTATACGTAGATTATAAAAAAGAATATAAATTATTTATTTTAGACTTTAAAGAAAACTTAGAATTGAATTTATTTTATAATAAAGAGGTTTTTGTTGAGGTTTTAAGTAAGATTAGAAAAATATCAGATAAAAATATGGATAAAGTTTTTGAAGATGATCTTTTAGAAACTAAAAATTATTTTCTAAATAAATATTCTAATTATAAAAAATAATTTTTATGTTATAATTCGTAAGCATTTCAAAAGTATGCAAAACACAAATTTTAACTAGGTTTAATTTAAATTTTAAAAATTATGCTTGGTTAAAACATAATTTTATTTATTTAAGGAGAATTATGGTTTCAAAAACAAGAAAAGCTGAATTAGTCTCACAATTCGGTAAAAATGCAAAAGATACAGGTAATGTATCTGTCCAAATCGCTATTTTAACAGAAGATATTGAAAAATTAAAACCACATTTTTCAAATAATCCAAAAGATAACCACTCACGTAGAGGTTTCTTAGCAAAAATTTCTCAACGTAAAGTTTTATTAAAACATTTAAAAGCATCTGATTTAAACGAATACAACAAAGTAACTGATTTATTAAAAATTCGTAAATAATTTTTATTATTTATATTTTAAGTTTATAAAATAACTAAGAGGTTTAATAATATGGCAAGAAAATGTCAAATATCAGGTGTTGGTCCACAATCAGGAAACAAACGTTCACATGCTTTGAATGCATCAAAGAGAAAATTTAATGTTAATTTACAAAAGGTGAGAGTTACTATCGATGGACAGAGAATGTCATTGAGAGTTTCAGCAAAAACTTTAAAAACTTTAAAATCAAAAGGTTTATTATAAAAAAATAAAAAAATGCAAAAAAGCATTTTTTTATTTTTTTATATAGTTTATAATTATATTAACGCATTTAATCTTGAGATGTTTAAAAAAATAAATCAAAAAAAATAAAAAATAACTTTTTGTTATTAATAAAATGTGTTATAATAATTTGGCTATCAATTATTAAGATAGTTAAATAGAAGTTCTTTGAAAACTAGATATATACAATAAACATGACAGTCAATTTTTTCGAGAGTTTGATCCTGGCTCAG
>NZ_JAFIRE010000005.1:0-48120 GCF_017116845.1 Mycoplasma sp. CSL10137
CTTCCCAATGTCCAAATACTAGTCTTAAATCGACTTCTTTAGGTCTAGCCCATATTGGTAATACGTATTCAGCACTTTTAATGAGTCTGCTTATTACAGAAGATTGCCGCTTTCCGCCTTTTTTATAGTAAGATCTTAATCTATCTTTTCTGGTTATAATTCATTTATTAGTTTTGAGTCAATTAAAAATAGTTTTTATAGATGGTATTAAAATATTATTGTTTTTACTTTTTACATAATTATATGTAGCCTTAACACCGTGAAATTTTTTATCATATTTTTTCTTAAAATAATTGCTAAATTCTTCGAATTTAAAATTAACATCAAATCTAAAAAGATATTTATGTGATTTTCTTCTCAGCCTTTTTTCTTCGGCAATTAAAAAATTATAATTACCATAATAATCACAATTTTTTCTTATTTCTCTTGAAATCGAAGAAACATTTCTTCTTAAACTTCTAGCGATACTTCGTAAAGAAAAGTTATTTTGAATACTATTTTGTATAAAAAATCTTTCTTCTTTAGTAATTTGATTGTAATTTTTTGTTGTATAATTCATATGGTTCCTCGGTTCATGTGGAGCCATTTTTTTATTAAAAAATTTCAAGTGCTCCACAACTGTATTTTATATTAATTGTGTTGCTCTTGAAATTACAATTTAGCATCAAGCCTACTAAATAGGTTTGATTTTTTAATTCATTTTTAACAACAATATACTTATCATTTTTTTGGTGATACACCAAATATTAATCATTGATAGACATTTTTTATATATTTTAAAAATAGTGTTTTTAATAAAATACTTATTTATTCAACAACTCTAATCGTAATATAATAATCCAAATAAGTTAAGAGAAGATAATTTAATCAACGTCAGTTTTAGAATACTTAATTCATATAACCTAAAAGAAAATATTAAGAAATTTTAGTGAAAATGAAGTAAATTAATTAAGTATTTATAATCGAATAAAAACCTATATTGATTTTATCGATATGGGTTTTGTGACAAATTTAGCTCACCTAACTTATCATAATATGTAACTATGATGTTTTTAATATTTGATTATTTTTTGTAAATTATTCATCTACATCTTCTTCTTTGTAATCATTTTTGAAGAATCATGGAGTACTGAACTTATACGGATGTTTTAAGTTTTCTCTTATAATTTGACTTGCAAAAGAATTAGAGTTGTTAATTTCAAATGGATTTTCACCTTTAAAGTTCATTCCCATATAATTTAATGTCTTAGTTGCGAATGTAGGACCTGACGATTCAACGGCGTGTCAACCTTGACTTCAAGTTGCTACGTATGTATCGTTATCAAGATACATACTTGTTCCAGAACCACCTGATCCTAAGTATATTGGCGGTTTGTAATCGCCGTCTAATTTAATATTTACAAAATCAATTTTTTTGCTTCAATTATTTCCTTCTCCGCCTCTAAAATAAACAGGCCTTCTGTTAATAACTCCTGACATATTACCGCTTGGGAATCCTAAAATCGTTGTATTTTGATTTGAAACAACTTTATTCGATCTTGCTATTAATGGATGAATATCGAACTTTACGTTATTCATTTTATTATTTATATAATCAAGTTTATAAACAATGTTCATGTCACCTTGTCGCTTAGCTTTTTTATACGCTTCTGTAAAATCACCAATAAATACTGTTAAGTCCACTGTAATTTTTTCATTTGAATTATTATTATCTATTTGTTCAACACCGGATCATATAACGGTAGTAGGTATATTCTTTTTATCCATATGTGCATAAAGAACATCATAATAATCGTTAATGTCATTTTTTCTATGTTTAGGAGCTAACAATAAATTAAAGTTTTCTTCATATTTTGTGTTATCTTTGTTTATATCGTTAAAGTTTTTGATTCTACCACCACCAATAACGTGTCTATTTGTGATTAAATAATATCTATAGTCATTAGGATCATTATTTACTTTACCGATTATAGATGTTGATCCAAAATAACCAGGACCTATAAATTGAACAGATCTCATTCAAGTATCTTTAGCTTGTTTTCAATCATCATGTTTATTTCAGTTTAGTGTGTCCACATTGGTTTGGTATCCATTATGAAATTTGAATCATACATTTTGGTTTGGTCAATATTCTGATTCGTTAAGAAATTCAGAATCATTACTAAATAAAATTGGTTGATTATTATCAGTATAAAATACATCGTTATAGTCAAATCTATTTGAATTAACTTCAAATAATTCATCTTGTAAATTGTTTGTGTATTCAATACTTACTTTGGCAGCTGATGGCATTACTACTATTGCGTGATTTGGGTCAAATAGTTGATTTTCTTCAAATTTATAGTCTTCAGGAGAACCGACAACAACTTTTTGACTTCTATCTTTTGTTTGGATTACTACTTTTATACCTTTTTCTTCTTCTCAAATGAAGAATATATCATACACATAATTTTTATTATTAATTTTTGTGTAATGCGGCTCAGTTTTCTCTATTTTTATTATTTTATTTTCTTTTAGTTGGTTTCAATCTATAGTATATGTATAGGTATTATCTGTAAATCAACCCCCATCACCTCAAACCCTTGAATTTTTCTCTCTATCATTGCTTAACAACCCTGCATATATTGTAAAAATAAGTTTAGCGCTAGAAACATTTTTTCTTAACAATGTTTTTTCTATATATTTTTTATCCAAATATCAATATGCATTATTTTCGTTTTTATCTTCTTTCCAAAGAAGGTCCCTTCAAAATGGTTCAATTTGTCTTTTTCTTTTAACTTTATCATGCGAAATATAAATTGTGCTCAAAGGACCTTGTTCGAATTGAGGAGTTTTAATTTGTTTTAAATCAGTTTCAATAAAATCTTTAAATCCTATAACTCTATACCAACTTTTACCTTTTATTTCTTTATTTTGATTATTAAGTATATTTTTGGAATTAATTTTTAATTTAATATACAACTCATTATTTTCAAGTTTTTGTACTTCATCTATTTTTATATCTGACGCTTTAATTCTAAAGTTATTATAATAAATATAACCATCACTTTCTTCTGTTTTTATTGTAAAGGAATTTCTTAATTCATCTTTGTGGTTTTTGAAGTACTCAGCATTATTAGATTTTAAAATTTCTTTATTAAATACTAAATCGTCAAGAGATATATTATTTACAATCACTTCAGGATATATAGCTTGCTCATAGTCGTTTACCAAATTAATTAATTCATATTCTTTGTCATTGGTAAATCTTATATTACTATTTTGTTTATTAATTCAACCAATTTTGAATTTTAATCCTCTTCTACCTACTAATTTAAAGTCGTAAAAGTAATAAAAGTAATTATTAATTAAAGGATTTATATCCATTTCAAATCTAGTTATATTTTCTTTATTAATTTTATCTTTTTCGCTTAAAGGAATATAATCTAATTCATCTTTAATAGTTCCATTAGATTCTATTGTATGTCTACCATTATTGTCATCTCAAAAAGTATTAGATATTTTAAAGAAATAGTTAAATTTATTGAAAGCTTTTTGTTCTATAAAATTAATAGGATTTAAAGTACGGTAGTTTGTAATTACCCCTGGTCCATAACTCACATGACCTTGTGCTAGTCTTCAATGAATTGCAGATTCATTCATTTGATTTATTAAATTAAGAATATTAGTATCGGTTATCTGTGTGTATTTTTGATCATTAAAGTCTGAAGAAGTAAAATATTCACCTTTTGGTTTTATGTTTTCATAATTTAAAAACATAAAATTGTTTATTGTAAATTTGTTGTTAATACCATTTTCAGGTTTGGGCGCTTCAACTCCATTTTCTGTATATCATAATTTTAAATCTGTTCTTCTTCTGAAATCATCAACATTTTCAACTGACTCAATATAAATTTGGTATTTTCCAAATTTAGGAAGATTATAAAATTCGTTAAACTTTTCTATTGCTTGTGAAGCTAAAAAATCAGTATGATTTCATCTATTTGTAGGGTCTTTTAGAGTAATATTAGTAAATAATTTTTCAATGTTGTTTGAATTGATTATTTCTAATATTTTATTTTTATTATTTTCATCTCAGTATTCTTCGAGTGTTGTTTTTCTTGGTACAAAATGTTTAATTGCTGATAAATTTATTGATTTTAAAATTTGGTTATTATATAAAACGTCAACATTCCCGTTTAAAATATTGTTATTGATATTTATATTAGAAATTTTGTATTTAAAAAAATTATTTAGTTCAAATTTAGAATTTTCGAATATTTTACTTCTTTGATTATTATTTAAGTTATTAAATTCATCTAATGTATATGAGTTAAGTAAATCATAATTAATATTAAATAAAGAATCTAATTCGTTAAATGTTATCGCATCAAGTTGGTCTTTTATGCCTCGTTCATATGTTCTAGATTTTTCAAATGTTATAGAAAAATTATCTACACCTTTTATTTTTGCTTCAACTACAACTGTTAGTATTTCTAAGTTATCTCCAGAAACTTTTAAATCCTTAATTGTGTAATTAAATTTATCGTTATCAAAATGATCGAAGAAAAGAGAAGCGTTTTCTAAATTAAATGAACCAGAACTTTTTAATGAATCCAAATTATATTTTGATTCTTCTTCAAAATTATTAAGATTGAATTTAGAAACTGTCATTTCTTCTAAAAGTTGATGTGCTGTTTTTGAAGCGTTGTCTTGTTCGTTTTCAATTTGGATTAATTCATTAATCACTGATTTTAATTTATCTAAATTTAAATTTTCGCTTGTAAAATCATATTGTTTAAGTTGATTTGTAAAAAATTTTCTATGTTTGTTTTTAAACATATAGAAATCAAATTCTTTTTTGCCTAAAATTTGTTTATTTTTTATTTTAAGTTCGAAAGATTGAATTTTATTTAATAAACTTAATATTGAATTGTTTAATTGATCAAAATAAATTTCTTGAGCACCTAATTGATCAATAGTTTTAATTAATTTGACTCTAAATATTATGTCATTTTTTATTTCGTTAATAATTTCAAAACTTTTTATTTTTTCAATTAATAAGTTTGTTTTTTCTTCAAATTTATTTTCGTATTTATTTAATTTTTGTTTTATATTATTAATTTCAAAATTCACTACCGAAGAGTTAACTTCATTTAATAGAGTATTTTTAATTTCGCTTGAAATTTTATTACTATCGGTTATGGATTTAATAAGAGTTTGTTTGTTTTCTGTAAAGCCATCTTCTAATGATTGTAATTTATTATGTTGAATATATTCTTTAATTTCTGTAATCAAGTCACTTATAGCTAATGAGCTTATGTTTTCTTTTAATAAAATTAAAGATTCGTTAAGTTTATTTTCGAAGTCAAATGATGATAGTTCGTAATATTTATTTATATTATTTGCAATTTCAATATTAAAATCATTTTCTAATAGTTTATTTACTAGATTTTCTTTAATTTCTTGATTATTATATGCAATTTGTTTTTTTGAAAAATATATATCTCTTATTATGGAATTTTTTAAATTATATTCATCGATTGAATTTAAATATTCTTCCATTTTATTATTTTGAGAAATTATGTAAATATTTCTAGATTCTGCAAGTTTTTTTCATTCGATAATTTTTTCTTCTAAATAATCATTAAGTTTTGTTATATCGATTATTTTTGCTTCTACTATTTTATTTATTTCATTAGTTAAATTAATAAATTTGCTTTCGTTTGTGAAACTAATATTTATTCCTTCTAAAGCTTTTGTTTGTTTAAATTCGAAATAATCATTTAATTTTAAAATTACTTTAAAAATGTTATTATTAAATATTTCATAATTTGTAATTTCAAATCGGTTGTAGTTCTCTAATATTTTATTTTTAAATTCTATAACATTCTTATTTTTAAAATTTGAAAGTGTATTTGATAATATTTCTTTATATTCATTAACCTTTTGTTCTTTATTTAAAATTGATGTTAAAAGTTCGTTTAATTTATCTATTTTTGTAATATTTTTTATGTTGATATCATTGTAACTAAAGTTTTCTTTATTTATTAAGTTATTTAAAAATGTTCATAACTCATTTATTTCATAACTATTCTTAATAGTATTTATATTAGAAATTTTATTGTATAAGTTAATTGAATTATTAATAGAACTTAAAAAATTAATAATTTTAGTATTTAAATCGATATTCTTATTACTATTTATTAAAACGTCATACTCTGTTAATATATTTTCTTTAAAGTTAGAAAATTTTGGATTAACAAAATGAGAGAATGACTGTTTCAATTCGTTTAGGTTTTTTATTAAATTATTATTTAATTCAGAAATGAATATTGACAAATTATCTAATTTTTCTGAAAAATCTTTAAATTCTAAATTATCAGATTTGATAATTTTTTTATATTTTTCTTCAAATTTATTTAAAATGTAATATTTTTCATCGTTATTTAAATTATTTGAATTTTTAAATAATGTATTTATATTTTTAGAAATTACCACAAGAATACTATTTAACTTTTTATAATATTCTTGATCGGAATACTTTGGATAATTATTCAAAATATTTTTTTCGAAACTTTCGAAAAATTCATCATCATTATTTTGTATTTCAATTTCTAATTGCTTTTTATATTTCTCTCTACTTTGTTCAGGGTTGTTTTTGTTTTTATTAAATAATGCTCTTGAAGTTATGCCTACAGTAATTGCAATTGTTGTTAAAGACAATGCTGCTATAATTATTTTTTTCTTTTTTGACATATTTTTCCTTTTAATTAATATTTATTTTAAATTTTCGTGTTAGTTTGGAGGGTTATTTTTAAACACCGTATAAAAATTTTAATTAATTGCTTGTAGCAATATCATTTAAACATGGTATCACCACATAAATAAAGTTATTTATATTTAGAAATTAGAATCATTTTTTGGTTTTATAATTAATTATAAACTTTTTTTATTTTAATTCTAAAAATTAAATATTAATTACAATTACTATATTTTTTTTATAAAAAAGATGATTTTATCTTTGTTTTTTAACCTTTTATTCACTTTTTATAATATTTATAGTTTAATTTTATGAGTTGCTAAAAGCAACTATTTATATAAATAGAAAATTATTATAAGGAAACAAAAATGAAGTTAAAAAAAAGCATAATACTTTTAACAATTGCTGGAGTCACCGCAGCAGTTGCAATACCAGTATCTATATTAGCTGCTAATAAAGTTAAAAAAGATAATGATAAAAAATTTATTGATGAAAGTTTAAATAAACTAGAAGGTCAAGGAAACCAAGGCGGAGAAGCAAGCCAAGATGGTGGAGCTACAACTCAACCAACTCAACCAAAAGAAGGAGGCGGAGAAGCAAGCCAAGATGGTGGAGCTACAACTCAACCAACTCAACCAAAAGAAGGTGAAACACATAATGGTGAAAGCGAAGGAAACCAAGATTCTAATACTGAAACAACAATAGACCCTGAAAATTTCTCAGGAAGAGATTCTTATGGATATTATGAAAATATAGTATTGGATACTAACCCAGGCGAAAATGAGGTTAAAAACACTGGAGACCAAAGTGTTAACAATTTATTTGATAAAAGTATTAACACTGAATATTGAGTAAAAAGTGGTAAAGAGCCACACAGAGACTGAATATTAGAAAATAACACATTAACAATTAAATTACCAAGTAAGAAACTAGTATCTAAGATTCTTGTTGCGCAGGGTCTATCACGTCCTTCTGATGTTTTAGCTAATTTTGAACTAGAATATCAATCAAAAGATGGTAGTTGAGTTTTATTTAATGATTCTAAAGGTAATAATAATAAAATTCAGTTCTTTGAAAGAAATGACGCTGTTTTAACCGATAAAGTAAGAATTAAAAATAAAAATAACACTCAAGGTTGATGAAGAATTGGTACATTTAAAGTAGGGTATGATGAACCTAATACTAAAATAGATCATAATTTAATTTCACAAAGAGATGATGAAGGATATTATTTAGGATTATCACATAATGCTAATTCTTACGATAATACAAAAGAAGTTTTAAATGCAGATGCAAGATATAATATAGATAATTTATTCGATTCAAAGGCTGACACTGAATATTGAGTTAGAAATGGTAGAGGTTCTGCAGAATTCCATTCAACAGTTAATGGTAATACATTAACCTTAGATTTACCAAAAGAAAAATTAATTAATAAAGTATTTTTCGAACAAGGACAAACTGGAGATACTGATAAATTAACAAATTTTGTTGTGGAATACAAAAATGGAAGTGGAGAATGACAACAATTTAGTAATCAAAAAGGAAACAGTGATAAATCACAAACCTTTAAAATAAATAAACCTGTTTTAGCAACAAGTGTAAGAATAAGAAATATTGATACTATTCAACATTGATGAAGAATTGGTACATTTAAAATAGGTTATGATATCCCTATGGAATTAACTAAAGAGAATGCTAAAAATAAAATTTCTATTAGATTTAATAAAAAAGAAATAACATGAGAAAGTAAGAATAATATTTCAAATGATAACATAGAATTTAATGTAGAACAAGGATTTGAAAACGAAATAAAAAATGTTTTATTTAAAAACATTGAAATTGAAAATAATCAAATATTTTTAAACTATTCATTTAATTTCAATGATGAGACTGTTGATGCAAAATATTTAATTGCAACAAAATCAGATTTTAATACATATTCTGATAAATTTGAAATAAAATCAATTATGAGTCAAGATAATGGTTGAGGAACATTTAGATTACTTGCAAAGATTACAGATTCAAGTATAACTTTTGATAATCTTAAAAAAGACGGAAATCAACCTGATCCTTCTTTATTTAGATCTGATATCATTGTGTACTCTGTTGATAAGAACGGTTCAAGAGCTGCGGGTTCAAACAATAACATAAAACCATTTATAGAAAATAGAAATACTAATGGTGAATTTATAATTCAAATCGCAAGTTGAAATCCTTTAAAAAATCACTTCTTACATTTAGAATATCAAGGTAAAACTATAAAATATAATATTTTTGATGCTATTTACAATGTAAATAAAGAAAATGGTGATTATACAGTTATTGAAAATGCACATAATAAAGAATATGTATCTTCTGCAAGCGAAAAAGATGCTATTGCAAATGGATTATATGTATTCCCTAGATAATAATGATCTTAGATAAAAATAAAAAACAAAAACACAATCAAAATTTCATTAAATGTGTTTTTGTTTTTTTATATATCTAAAAATTAAATATTAACCATAAACGATATACTTTATATACTTATGATTAAAAAAGCTTAAGAGATTTATTCTTAAGCTTTTTTAATTTATTATTTGTTTGAGTTTAATGCTAGTTGAACTAATGTTTTAACCATAACACCTGTTGGTCTACCACCGATGTCAGCTGTACCAGCCACATCTAGGTGAATATATTCAACACCTTCAGTAAATTCTTTTAAGAACATGGCTGCTGAAGAACTACCAGCTCCTGCACCACTTAAATCAGTATTTTTTAAGTCAGCAACCGGAGAGTTTTTAATTTCTTTTGCATATGCTTCGTCAAGTGGCATTCTTCATACTAATTCATTTTGTGCATCAGAAGCATCTTTAAGTTCTTTTCATGCTTGTTCAGATGTTGCTCAAACACCTGTATATGTGCTTCCTAAGGCAACAACTATTGCTCCTGTAAGTGTAGCTACATCAACTAATCTTGTTGCTTTTAAGTTTCTAACAGCATATGTTAAACCATCTGCCATTACTAAACGACCTTCGGCGTCTGTATTGTTAATTTCAACAGTCTTACCATTCATACTTGTTCAAACTGAGTCAGGTAAAGAAGCATCACCGTTTACTCTGTTATCTGTGATAGCCATAACTGCAGCAACATTTGTTTTTGGTTTTAACTGTGCAATAGCTTTTAATGCACTAGCAACAAATGCTGAACCTGACATATCAAATTTCATTCCTAACATTGAACGACCTGGTTTAAGTGAGTAACCGCCACTATCGAATGTAATACCTTTACCTACATAAACAGTTTTTTCTTTTGAATCAGGATTTCCATTGTATTCAATAACTACAACTCTAGGTTCGAACATACTTCCGCGGTTAACTGAAAGTAATAATCCCATTCCTAATTCTTCGATTTGTGATTTATTTAAAACTGTTACTTTTAAGTTATCGTATTGAGCTAAGTCTTCTTGGACTCTTTTTGCTAATTCTTCAGAATTTAAAATGTTTGGAGGTGTAATTTGTAGGTTTCTTGCAAAGTTAACAGCTTCTAAAAGAATGTTTGATTTGTTTAATTGTTCTAATTCTTTTTCTGTTGCTTTTTCGCTTAATAAGCTTACATTAAATTTATCATCTTTTTTGTTTGTTTTGGCGTTGTAAATTTCTGCTGTTACATAAGAATATGCTTCTGTAAAAGCCTTAACAACTTCTGCTAGACTAACTTTTTCTGTTACGAATGTATCCAAGTTAACTTGTAAATCACGTCCTAAATTTGTAAATAATCCTTTTGCAAAATTATATAATGTAGAAAACTTTAAGTCTTCTTTTTTACCTAAGAAAACAAATGATTTGTTTTCGTTAAAATAATCAGTAACTACTGAATTTTTTTCTATTAATGATTTTGGATATTCTTCGCCTTTAAAAATGGCGCTTAATAATATAGAATCATTTCTTTTATTATCTATTAAATTAATTTTCATAATATTTCCTTTCTAGTATTTAATATATATAGTTTAAATTTTACAACTTTTTTTATATTAATTTTGATATTTTAGTGCAAATTCAACTAATGTTGAAATTAATTCACCTTGAGGTTCTCCGCTTCTATCTGCTGTACCCGCTACATCACAATGAATAAAATCAATATCTTTTGTAAATTCTTTTAAGAACATCGCTGCCTGACTTGAATCTGGACGAACAGTTTTTGATCAGTTAGCTAAATCAGCAACTTTAGATCCTTTGTTTCCTTTGTTGTAATCTTCATGAAGTGGCATTCTTCAAACTTTTTCATTAGCTTCTTTAGAAGCAGATTCAAATTTTTCTCATTTTTCATCATTTGTACTTCAAATACCTGTGTAAACGCTACCCAAAGCTGTTAAAATAGATCCGGTTAGTGTTGCTACATCAATAATTGTTGTAGGTTTTAATTTTTCTGCTGCGTAGTAAATTCCATCAGCTAAAACCAAACGACCTTCGGCATCTGTATCAACAACTTCCACTCATTTGCCACTCATTGAACGATAAACATTCTCAGGTAGTGATGCATCTGAGTTGATTCTATTATCTGTGATAGCCATAACAGCAGAAACATTAACCTTTGCTTGTAATTGCGCTAATGTTTTTACTGCATAAGCGCTAATTACAGAACCAGACATGTCGTATTTCATACCATCCATGTAGTAACCTTTTGTATTTACACCACCTGTGTCAAAAGTAATCCCTTTTCCGACTATTGAAATGCTTTCTTTGGATTTAGGGTTACCGTTGTATTTGACAACTACAACTCTTGGCTCGTGTGTGCTTCCTTTGTTAACTGATAATAATAAACCCATTCCTAATTCTTCTATTTCTTTTTTAGTTAAAACATCAATTGTTAAGTTTGGTATACCACTAAAATCTCTTGTGATTTCTGAAGCTAATTGTTCAGAATTCAAAAAGTTTTCAGGCATAATTTGTAAATTTCTAGTTTTTTGAATATTTTCGGCCAATACAAAAAGTTTTTTAGTTAACGATGCAAATTCTTTGTGGCTTTGTTCATCTAAAATTAAGAATAATTTTTCTTTCTCTTCTTTTTCTGTTTCTATTGATTTTTTAAATAATTTTGCTTTTGCAAAATAACTTTTAAGAATAAAAGTTCTTAAAAGTGTTTTCATATCGTACATACTTAAAAAGTCTGATAATAAAATTTCATAACTTCTTTTGTGTGAAGATGCAAAATTTAATGCAAAATCAGCTAAAGCGTCTACCGTTTGGTGTTCTTTATCGAAAAACACATATGAAATTTTGTTTTCTAAATCTTCAGTTAAAACAAAATTTTTCTTTGTTATGAATTTAGGAAATTCTTTTCCTTCGAATGCAGGTTTTAAAACTTGATTTTTACCTGTGTTTTTTTTGATTAATTTAATCATTTTTTGTCTCCTTTAAATATTTATCTATTGCTTGTGAACTTGATATTCTATATGCTTTAATTAGTCCTCCGGCACCTAGTTTTATGCCACCAAAATATCTAATCACAACAACTAATACATTTGAAATATTTTTTATTCGCATTAGTTCAAACATGGGTCTACCAGCAGTATTTTTAGGTTCTCCATCATCGCTAAAACCACCTGATTCGACACCATCATTATTTATTATATAACTGTAACAAATATGTCTTGATTTTTTATGTTCTTTTTTTAACTGGTTTAAAATATTTTTTAATTCTGTTTTTGATTCAAATCTAAAAATGTAAGAAATAAAACTAGATTTCTTAACCTCATATGTGATTGGATCAAAAATAGGTTTAATCAAAAGTTACGCCTGACATATTTTTTACTAACTGTATAAAATGATTTTGCGCTTTTTCTAAATCTAGTTTACCCTTTTCTTTATAAAAATTAAATTTGATTGCATAATCATGAAATAATGAGTAAATTTCTTTATCGTCATTAGAAGGTTTTAATCCTCAATTTTTTATTATAGTTGGATAATATTTTGATAGAAGTGCTCAAATTTTTGTAGCAACAAACTCTCTACCAAAATTTTCGCTTTTAATTGAACCAATTGCAAGTAACTTAATAGCGACTTCCTGATCATAAAATTTAGGTAGTAATATACCGGGTGTATCTAAAAATAAAAATTCACCATTAACGACTCATTTTTGTTTAGTTGTTACACCAGGATAATTTGCAACTTTTAATTTCGAAGTTGGAGAAACTAAATTTATTAAAGTAGATTTGCCACAATTTGGTATACCAACAACAAATGATTTTATTTTTGTTTGTATCAATCCTTTTGCTTTGTTTCTTTCAATTCTCTCTTGACTCATTAATTTAAGTTTTTTTAAAATTATATTCTTTGATTTATTTTTTCTTAAATCTAATCAAAGAATATGTTCACCCTTAAATCTTTTTGTAATTGCATCTTTTTTACTTTGATCCATCAAATCACTTTTAGTTATTATGAATAATCTTTGCTTTTGAGGAGCGATTTTATCAAAATCTTCATTATATGAACTAATTGGACATCTTGCATCTAGTACAACGATAAAGATATCGGCAAGCGTTGCGTTTTCTTTTATTTCTCTAATCCCTTTTGCCATGTGTCCGGGATATCAATTAATTAAATTGTTGTATTCTTTTTGGTTTTCGTTATTCATTTTTTCCTTTTTTGATATCAGATAATTGTGTTTTCAATCTAATTAAGTCAAATTCTAGTTGTTCCTTTTTTGTTTGAATTTTTATTAATTCTTTTTCTAATTCTTTTTTTTGCTTTTGTTCAATTTCTAAGTCGTTCAATAAAATACTAATTTCTGAATAAATTTTTTCTAGTAGTTTATCGATTTCAAGAGTACTATAACCTTTTAATGTTATTGGAATATTTACATTTTGAATATATTCTAAAATTTTAAAATTGCTTTTTTTATTCATTGTTTATCCGTTTCTTATTTTATTTAAAATTATGGCAGCACTCATAGAGACGTTTAAACTTTCAAAACTAATTGGTATATAGATTTTTTGATCAAGTAGAGCAATTATATTTTTATCAATTCCTAGACCTTCATTACCAAAAATAATAACCATATTTTCGTTATTAAAATATGTGTCATTAAGTTTTGTTGAACTTTTATCTAAAAGTGTTCCATAAATTTCAAAACCATTTTTTTTAAGTTGTTTAATTGTGCCTATGCTATCTTTAGTTTCTACTATGTTTATTGAAAACATCGCACCTTGTGACGAACGTATTATTTTGTCATTATAAGGATCTGTGTTTTCGACTATAACAGTATCAAAATCGAATGCTTTTGCAAGTCTAAAGATGGTTCCGATATTCCCTGGATCTTGAACATTATTTAATAAAATTACTTTATTTATTTTAATATTATTAATCTTTTTGTTATTGCATAAAGCGAAAATAGGTTGTGTTGTTTTTGTTGGTGAAATATAATCTATTAAATGTTCTTCAATTAATGTGGAATTTTTATATTTTTCATTTCCGGGTATTTCAAAAATTTCTTCAATAATTCCGGAATTTTTAGCTTCTTCAACTAAGTGATAACCAAAAACTAAAAACTTTTTATTTTCTCTTCTATATTTTTTATCAAGTAATTTTTTTAAAAATTTAATTTTAGGATTCTGTCTACTACTTAAAATCATTTTCGATTAGAAAATCTTTCCCTTTTTCTACTTCAAATAATGATAAGTCTTTAAAGTCTAATTGTCTCATAACTTCAAATCCTAAAATAGAAACGCAGTTTGCTAAATTAATTGATCTCATTGCAGAAACCATAGGTATTCTCAAACAATTATCGATATTATTTTTTAAAATTTTTTTATCTATACCGGTTGATTCTCTACCAAACATTAATCAAATTTCTTTATTTTGATTAAAGACGTTTTTATAATTTATATCAGTATAATTTTTTAATCCATATCTTGTTATGTAGTAGATGTTTTTGTCGTGATATTTTTTTGCAAATTCTTCGTAAGATGAGTGTATTTCATGTTTAATATCAGAAAGCATTCTGCCTGCACCATATCTTTTTAGATATTTTGGATGCAAATCAAAACTAGTAGGTTTTATTATGTGTAATTTCATACCCAAAGCAAAACAAGTTCTGATAATATTACCTGTATTTGGGAAAATTTCAGGTTGATAAAGTACGATATTAATCATTTTTTCTCCTTTTGTTAATATATTATTTAAATTATATATTTTTTATTATTTTTAGTGCATAAAATGTAGGATAATATGCGTTTTAAATATTATTTTTACTAAAATTAAATTTAATTTTTTATTTTTTCTACAAAAAAATATCAATAGCAGTTGTTTATGCAAATATATTGGTTAAATTTAATAATTTTAAAAATAGAAAAATTTTATATAATTAAAATACAAAAAAGAGGTAACATTGGATAGTTTAATATTATATATAAGACGTGGTTTTAGAGCATTTTCTAAATCATGAGTTTCTTTTTGAAAGACAAAAGAATTATTAAAAAAAGGAATTTTTACATTATTATTTTTGGTTATTTTTATTTTAGGAACTTCTCTTACAGCTCCTTTCATTAGAATTCAAAATCAAAATCAACTATCAGAAAATTCATTTTTAAATACTTTAAATTTAATAGGTGGTGGAGGTTTAAGGCAATTTTCGCTTTTTGCTTTAGGAATAAGTCCGTTTATTAATGCATCGTTAATTATGATGATTTTACAGTCTAAAATTTTTCCGCCAATCTACAAATTGAGTCAAAGTGGTCCGCAAGGTCGTAGAAAAATAAACATCATTACTCGTTTAGTTACTCTAATTATAGCTTATCCACAAGCTGTTTTCTTAGTCAAGTCATTATCTGCGCAAGGAACAAGAGGTTTTATCGAAATTGTTGGAACAAACATTTTAAGCGAATCTACTTTAATATATTTTATAATTCCAATCATTTTAACATCTGCTTCATTGGTTGCGTTATTTATTTCGGAACAAATAACTAACAAAGGTATAGGGAACGGGACTAGTTTAATTATTTTTACTGGTATAGCCGCAAGGTTACCGTATCAATTTAAGAATGCGGTAGAGTATTACATTGGTGGTAATGGCTCTAGTGGAGTTATGACCGGTATAATTGATGTTGTTACATATTTTAGTGTTTATTTATTGACTATTTTAATAATTGCTATATTTTATGTAGCGGAACGCCATATTCCGATTCAACAAGTTGGTGCAGGACGTTCAAGAAATCGTAAAGAAATGGGTAAATTACCTATTAAAGTTAATCCTGCAGGAATTATGCCAATTATCTTTGCTATGATGGTTTTATCATTTCCTACTATGATTGCAAATTTACTTCCAGAGACAAGTATAGCGAAACAATGAATTAATACTAATCTTCAATTTACACAACCTGTAGGATTTACTTTACTAGTTGTGATTGTTTGAGTATTTTCATTATTAATGGGAATTCAACAATCAAAAGTCGATAAAATAGCCGAAGATTTTACAAAAAATTCAACTTTTATACCTGGTATTAGACCAGGAGAAGAAACTCAAGATTATTTAATAGGTACAGTTTTTAGATTAAGTGTATTTTCTTCTATTTATTTATTAATTTTAGGAAGTATGCAATTTGTACAAATAATGGCCGGTATTCTTCCACAAAGTATTGCTTTTGGTGGTACAGGATTAATGATTTTAGTTTCTACAAGTATTGAAACTTTAGATCAACTTAAAGCAAGAAGAAAAACAATGCGTTTAGCTAGAGCAAAACGTCTATCGAGAGATATTAATGATATTAACGATGTAAACAATGTAGATGAAGGATTATTGTGATAACAAAAAATTTAATTTTTATGGGTCAACCTGGTGCTGGAAAAGGTACAGTGGCAGAGTTAATAACAAAAGAAACTAATTTAGTTCATTTATCAACTGGTAATATTTTTAGAACAGAAATAAAAAATAAAACAACACTAGGATTAAAAGTTCAAGAATATGTTAATTCTGGAGGATATGTTCCAGACGAAATAACCAACGAAATAGTATTTAATGCTATAAGTAAATTAAAAAATGAAGGTAAATACTTTATTTTGGATGGGTACCCAAGAACAGTACAACAAGCCGAGTACTTAAAAAGTTTAAAAGAATTTGAATTTGATGTAATTGAAATAAGAGTTACTCAAGAAGTTGTTTTAGAACGTCTTGGAGGAAGAAGAACATGTTCTAAGTGTGGTACAGGTTACCATATTAAATTTAAACCAAGTAAAGTTGCTGGAAAATGTGACTTAGATGGTGCTGACTTGATAATAAGAAATGATGATACTGAAGAAAAAATAGTAAATAGATTAAAAATTTATCAAGAACAAACAAAACCATTATTAGACTACTACATAGGCATGAACGAGTTAAAAGTGGTTGATGGAAGTTTAGCTCCAGAACAAGTAGCAAAAAAAGTACTTGGAATTTTATAAAATTTTGTTAAAATTTAGATACTTTTGGTATCTATATTTTTTATACATTTAAGGAGAATTTATGATTCAAATTTTAAAAGAAAATGAAATAAAAAAAATTACTAAAAGTTGTCAAATCTTGGCAGAAGTAAAACAAATACTTTGAGACTTCATAAGACCAGGGGTTTCTTTAGAAGAGATTGATCAATTAGCTTGTAAAGAAATTAAAAAAAGGGGAGCAAATTTATCTTTTAAAGGATTATATGGTTTTCCCGCTACAGCTTGTATATCTGTAAATGAAGAATTGATCCATGGTATTCCTTCCAAAAGAATCGTAAAAGATGGAGATTTAGTTAGTGTTGATCTCGGATGTGTTTGAGAAGGTTACCATAGCGATAGTGCTTTCACAAAAGGTGTTGGCAAAATATCAGAAATAGACCAAAAATTAATTAATGTAGCTAAAGGTGCTTTTGAAGCGGGTGTCGCAGCTATTAAACCAGGGGCACGTGTAGGAGATATATCTTATGCAATTGGACGTTACATTAGAAAAAATAAATTATATACACCATCCGAATTTTGTGGTCATGGTATTGGTAAAAAATTACACCAAGATCCAGATGTTTTTAATTCGGGACATGCAGGTACAGGTCCATTATTAAAAGATGGAATGGTTATTTGCATTGAACCTATGATAACTCAATCAAAAAATATTTATATTAAAAATGATGGGTGAACAGTTGTTAGTGAAGATGGTACTAATACAGCTCATTATGAACATACTGTTTTAATTAAAAACGGAAAAGGTGTTATTCTTACGAAAGGAATTTAATTTGGCTAAAGACGGATTAAAAATAAAAGCTGTTGTAAAAGAAGCTCATACAACAGATTTATATACTGTTGAACTTGAAAATGGTTTAACAATTAAAGCTCACATTTCTGGAAAAATGAGAGTTAATCATATTAGAATTTTACCAGGTGATACAGTTGATGTTGAAATGAGTCCTTACGACTTAACTCAAGGTCGCATTGTGTATCGTCATAAATAAAATCGAGGAGATACAAAATGAAAGTTAGAGCAAGTGTTAAAAAAATCTGTAAAGATTGTAAAATTATCAAACGTAGAGGAATTAACCGTGTAATTTGTGTTCAACCAAAACACAAACAAAGACAAGGTTAATATTTAAGAAAGGGAAAATATGGCTAGAATTTTAAACGTTGAAATTCCTAATGATAAACGTGTTGTTATATCACTTACATACATATATGGAATTGGTAAATCAACAGCACAAGAAATTTGTGCACAAGCAGGAATTGATGAAAACGCAAGAGTAAAAGACTTACATGAAGATCAATTATCTAAAATTCGTGAAATCGCTAAAAATTATGTAACAGAAGGTGATTTACGTAGAGAAGTAACATTAAACATAAAACGTTTAATGGAAATTAAAAGCTACCGTGGTATAAGACACCGTAAAGGTTTACCAGTACGTGGACAATCTACACAAAAAAATGCACGTACACGTAAAGGTCCAAGAAAAACAGTAGCAGGAAAGAAAGGTAAATAATAATGGCTCGTAAAACTAAAAAGAAAAATATTGTTAGTGGTGTAGCACACATTCATTCTACAAACCAAAATACCATTGTTACATTTGCTGATGAAAATGGTAATGTTATTGCTTGATCTTCTGCAGGAAGCATCGGTTACAAAGGAACTAAGAAAAAGACTCCTTATGCTGCTGGTTTAGCAGCTCAAGCAGCAGCTGAAGCTGCTAAAGAACACGGAATTAAAACAGTTAAAGTTGAATTGAAAGGTTTAGGTGCTGGTAAAGATGCAGCTAGAAAACAAATCGAAGTTGCAGGAATTACAGTTACTGAAGTTAAAGATGTAACACCAGTTCCACACAACGGTACAAGACCACCAAAAAGAATTTTAAAACGTGAACGTGCAAAAAAATAATTTAAACCAAGTTTAAGAGGAAAGGAAATCTAAATATGGAAAAAATGAAACCATTATCATATAGAAAAAAACCAGAATTTAGAGTTGTTTCAGACAATGAAGTAACATTTATATTAGAAGGTTTAGAAAGAGGATTTGGTAAAACTTTAGGTGTAGCACTTAGAAGAATGATTATATCAAGTATGCCTACTTTAGCACCTTTTAGCGTACGAATAGAGGGTGCTGAGTTTCATTACAAAGCACTTAAAGATGTTACTGAAGACGTTCTATCATTAATAATGAACCTAAGAGAAGTTAATTTTACATATTCCCCATCATATGTTGCTGATGATGAAATTGTTAAGGTTAAACTTAAATCAAATGAAATTGGACAAATCACTGCTAAATCAATGGAAGTAAGCAACCCTGGTGTTCAAATTATCAACCCAAATCAATACATCGCTACAGTTAATTCACCTGATGCATTAAATCTTGAATTGTTTCTTCGTGTAGGACGTGGGTTTATGTCTGAAGAAGAAAATAAAAATTACATCAATGATAAAGATTTAAAATCAAAATTAGAAACAGATATTAAACGTGCTGAATTTTTAGCAGTTGATTCTAATTTTGCTCCAATTAAGGCTGTAACATGAGATGTTAAAGAATTAAACTCCGATTCAACTAAAATTGAAGAAGCTTTAGAATTTAAAGTTGTTACAAATGGTTCAATTACTGCAAAAGAAGCTATAAAATATGCTTCAGAAATGTTAATTGGATTATTTAGAGTTATTGGTGGTGTTGAAAATATGGAAGATGTTCAAATTTTCGAAGAACCAAAAGTTGAAGAACCACAACAAATTGAGGATGATTTAGATATTACACAACTTGGTTTATCTGTTCGTTCTCTAAATGCACTTAAGAAAAGTGGTAAGAAAAAACTTAGTCAAGTTGCTGAAATGAGATTTGAAGAACTTGAAGGAATTAAGAACTTAGGTAAGAAATCTGTACAAGAAATTATTGAAAAACTTGAAGAACATGGTTTACAATTAAAAGAGGGAGAAGAATAATATGGCTAATCCAAAACAAATTTATTCACGTAATACAAAATGAAGAAATGGTGTGATGCGTTCACTTACAAGTGAATTATTCGCAAACGGTCACTTAACAACAACTTTAACAAGAGCTAAAGAATTAAGAAAACATGCTGAAAAAATGATTACTAAAGCAAAAAACCCTACATTAGCTAATGTCCGTGTAATTACAAGTTATGTAAGACCTATTACTGTTAAAAATTCAGACAAAAAAGTTTACAAACATTTAATTGACACTATTGCACCAAAATACAAAGAAAGACAAGGTGGTTATACAAGAATTATTAAATTACCTAAACGTCTTGGTGACAATACAAGAATGGCAATTATTGAACTTGTTGATTAATTCAAATAATAATTAAATATTCGGATTGTTCCGAATATTTTTTATTTCAAATACTAAAATAACAAGTTTTATTTTGTTATAATAAATAAATGAATTTTAATGAAAATAATAAGAGTGTTTTTGAAGATGATCAAACAGTAGTTAGATATGCTAAATCAAATTCTTCAATAGGTCTTTGAAAATCTGAAGAATTTATTTTTGATAAGTATTTCAAAAATAAAAACTTCAAATTACTTGACATAGGTTGTGGAACAGGTAGAACAACATTCGGGCTAATAAAAAAAGGATTTACTAATATTCTTGGTGTTGATATTTCATCTAATATGATTGATACTGCTAAATATTTAGCAAAAAACGATAATATAAATGTTAATTTTGAGATAGCAAATGCCTCAAAATTACATTATGCAAATAATTCATTTGAATATGCTCTTTTCTCTTTCAATGGATGACCCGGAATACCTAGTGAAGAAGGAAGAATAGATGCTATAAACGAAATATATAGAGTTTTAAAATCTGGTGGAATATTTATTTTTTCAACAATTATTAGAAATGAGGATACATACATTAAACCTAAAGATGAAATAGTACTAAAATGTAGTGAATTTAAAATAAAAAATTATGGTGATCATATTTTTTTAAATGAAAATAATTTATGCGATTTTATGCATTTATATTCTTATGAAGAATTAATGCAATTATTAAATAAAACAAAATTTACAATTTTAGAAGTTATTGACAGAGATAAAAATTTTTTAGAAAATTATAAAGTAAAGGAATTTGCGAATAATACTCATTTTATTATTTTAAAAAAATAATATAATTAATATATCGATAAAAATAAGGAGAAAAAGATGAAAAATAAGTTATCATTAATCAAAAAAATTGCAGCTAGTTCATTGTTAATTTCACCAATTTTATTAACAATAAGTTGCGAGCCGATCGATTTTTTATTTGGTAAGAATGATTCAAAAGAAACTACAAAAACTGACTCTGGAATCGTAATAAAAAACGATGGAACTTCAAATACTTTTGATGCAAATAACGGATTTGATCAAGCTCCAAAAGATACAAATAATAATACTGACACCGCAAATGTTTCGAATGATAATACATCTAATAATGATGTTATTTCTGAAAACGACAACCAAAATAAACCAATAGACGAAATACCAACAGATTTGAGTGATGATTCTGATAATCACAAAATAAACGAGGAAAATTCAAAGAACGAGCAAAAAGATAATAAAGAAAATGAACCTTCAACTAGAAAGCTTATCGATATTAATTTATTCCCTATTTTAAAAAATGAAGCATCATATGGAGATTCACTTTCTAGTGAAGAATTATATAACGATTTGGTTAAATTAAATGATACCTCTATTGATAGCTTGGATGATATAAAGGAAATGAAGACAAATGATGGACGTTTTTACTACGAATATCAAGATCCTTATACAAAAATATTTTTTAGAGATTTTTCATATTATACAAATCAAAATGATCATAGATATTTACTAGGAAAAAGCGGAATAGTTAAATTAGCCCAAGAGTTTAAGAGAAAAATACCATTTGGTACAGAAGTTTTTGATCTTGATGGTATTAACATCAATGATTTTAAAATCATTGGTAAAAACGCAAACGGACTTTATATACCTTCTACAAAAACCATTTATATTAATGGATCTATTTTAAGCGAACAATCTTTTAACGAATATCAAAGAATAGGCGGAATTATGCCTACTGTTTTCCATGAGTATATTCATCATTGAGCTACATCATATGCTGAAACAGGTTTGCTTAGTGATCCTGAGATTGAAGTTACAAGCACAACCGATGATATCGATGATAAAAAAAGAATTGATATTTATTATGATCCTAATTCAAATTCTAAAGATAATCATACCCATGGTTCAAGACAATATTGAAATGCATTTTTTACAAATAAATTTTACAACTTATTAAACTATGATGTAGACAAAAAAGGTTTTATAGATTATGAAACTTTATCTCTATTTGGTGGTCCTGATTTAGCTCTTAGAACAGAATTAAGTTTTATGTATAGAAAACTTTCTGCAAACGATTTATGAAATATTTCTAATTCGAAAACAGGTCCACAATATCTTAAAAATCCAGAAAATTATGTTAATTTATCATACTCTCCAAGCGAATCTTTTAAATTAGATTATTCTAAAATTAAATATTATTATTCGTTGACTGAACTTTTACCTAGAGAATATTTAAAATTTGCTTATGAAGCGTACTTTAATATGAATCATGTAAACGAAGCATATGAAAATAGATTTACAAATAAATCAAGTATTGGTTGATTTGGTCTTCATTCTTACAAAGAAGATAATAAGGATAAAACTTTAATTTTTTCACCTTCAGCAAATGCTGATGATTGAAGTAAAGTGTTTTTGAATAATTTTGATTCCTTTAGAAGACAATACATGTTTCAAGATGGTAAAATAGACCCTAATACTGGCGAGCCAAGATTAAGTGCTATAATGTATCCTACTTCGGTTTTTGATATTTCAACTTTTAAATATACCGAAAAAACAGGAGTTAATTATAACGGAAGATATCTTATTGGTCAATTACCTGAATATAAAACTAAAAGTAGGTCAGAAGATTTTTATAAATTATTTTTAAAAACAATGGGTTATGGTAAAACAATTTCTCAAATTTATTTCGATAATGATTTTGAATGAGTTGCTTCTAATGGAGTTTCAATTGATGAAGCAAAAGCAAAAACAATAAAATTTACTGGATTTTTAGATAACAAAAATGTTAGTGGTATAGTACTTAAAGATTCTAATAATCAAATTTACAAAACAATCGGTATTGAATATTATGATTTATTCAATTTCTTTGGTCATAAGGATTTTGATCAAGGAGCAACATTGATAGATCCAAATACTAACAAAAATACCAAAGATAGAGAAAATCAAATAGCAAATCGTTTATATCCAGAAAATAAAAATTATTTTCAATATATAACAAAAGAGTTTGTCAATATTAAAAATAATTCTCTAATTTATTTATGAACTGATTTAAATAAAAACGGTATCGTAGAAGAAGATGAATTGAATAGCGAACAAATAACATTACCAGAACAAAGATGAGTATCATCACAAAGATCTAGTACAACAAACACTACATTATCTAAATATAAAGTGATAAAAGATGAAAATAACAGAACAAAAATAGAGGAATACACTTAATGAAATGAGACTTTAGTAAAATCCAAATTGGACAAATGGTTAATATTCAAGCATATAAACATAACGGAAAATTATATCGTCAATGATCTAATGCTAAAATAATTTTTCATAATAAAAGGCATATAGTTCTTTCGTTAAAGGGAACTAGGGTTGTAGAGACTTCTAAAAATTATAAGGGTTGAAAATACAAGGAAGACGCCATTTGGTTCTTTCCTAAAGAAAGTTTATATAACACTATTGTATTAATCAAAAGAAAATTAGGCTATTCATATTATACAAATTTAGCTTCAAGACCCATTTTTGAAGATAATACAATTAAATTTATCGATTATGATTTAGATATTAAAAGTTATCCTAATAGAGATTTACAAATTGTGGATAAAGAAGAGTTTAAAGAAAATTCTAAGTTATATAATTATCCAGAACAATTAAAAAAAGATATTTATAATGAATTAACAGAAGTAATTAATTTATATAATAAGGATGAATATTTTTTTAACGAAGGGATTATTGCATATTATTTAGAATTAATGTTAAAAGATAAATTAATTGATTTAAAAACATATAATATATATACCAAAAAATATAAAAATAGTTATAGTGAAGAAACAGAAATGTTTAACAAGTTAAATAAATATTTAAAATATTAGTTAACACTTTTGGTGTTAACTTATTTTTATATAATGTGTCCTGATTCTTTGATTAAAACATAAAATTCTGATCTGATTTTTCTGTCTAAATTATAATCTGCAATTTGTAAGTATTTGTCAAAATTATGAAATAAAGATCAATAAGCATTAAGTTCCAAATTAGTTTTTATATAGATATGACCGTGTTTATTACAAATAAAACCGCCTTCTGATGCTTGAAAATCAATTAAATTTTTCCTTGAACCACAAATTCTACATTTATTAAAAATTGGAACAATACCAAAATAAACGGTACTTTGAACGTAGATAAAAGTAACGAATTTATTGGAGTTTTCAACGTTAAATTTGTCAAAATAATCCTTGTATGAATCAAATAAATGATTCGGAAAATTAAAGTTTAAAAATATATTTTTTATTCTTAAAAATGAACTATTTTTTTTCTTGTTTGTTATGTCAAAAAAATGAGTAATTGTCACTTTTTTTAGACGGCCAATTTTATCTTTTAATCGACTTGGAAAATATTCAATTTCTACAATTGAACCTGGTATTAAATTAGCTCTATTTTTTGAAGAAATTTTATTTAGTCCTTGAGCAAAAAGTCTTAACATACCTTTGCGTGTAAAAAATGAAACTATAAATCCATTTTCTTCTATTTGTTTCACTTCTAAAACTATTCCAAATTTAATGCTAATAGGCATAAAAACTCCTTTTTACATTAATATTTTACTAGAATTAAATTTTACTAAAAAACTAATAATGTTGTAAAATATAACTAATACTTAAATAAGTACTTATTTTTATATACTAGAATAGAGGTTTTAAGTGAAAATAAAACAAGCAAGCGAATTATTTTTTAAAATAATCACTTCAATTCCTGGTATTCATGCAATTCATGAATTATCAAATGATGAAAGAATTACAAAAGATATTGACGATGATAATGTAGAACTAATCGACCGTATTTTTGCTTATGAAAGTACTCCAAATGTTTTTAATTTTAAGTTAGCTATAACTATTTTAGAAGGTGTAAATGTTAACTCATTAAATACTGATTTGTATAAAAGAGTACAAAGGACTTTTAAAAAAAATAAAATCTCGTTAGATAAATTAATAATAATAGTTAAAGGAGTTAAATAATGAGTAAAAAAACAATTAATTTAACCGGATATGAATTTGCACAGGCTATCATTTCAGGTGCAACTGCACTCCAAAATGCAAAAAATCAAATTGATGCTATGAATGTTTTTCCTGTTCCTGATGGAGATACCGGGACTAATATGTCTTCAACTGCTTACGGTGCAATCGAACTTTTAAATTCATATGATAAAAATATTGACATCGCTACTGTTACTAAGGAATTAGCTCATAGCATGTTATTTGCAGCAAGAGGTAATTCTGGTGTAATTTTAAGTCAAATTTTTAAAGGATTTGCAGAAGCGTGTAAAAATAAAAAAACATTAAATTTAGACTCATTATTAAAAGCTTTTAGAGGTGCAACGGAAGCTGCATATAAATCGGTTTTTAAACCTGTTGAAGGTACAATGCTTACTGTTATCAGGGAAACAACAGAAGATTTAGAAAGAGAGTTTTATCGTTTTGATAGTAGTAGAGTTACAATTAATGAATTTTGATCAAAACTTTTAAAATTTATGCGCGAAAGTTGTGACGAAACTCCTAATAAACTTAAGACCTTACGTGAAGTTGGAGTAACTGATAGTGGTGGAGAAGGTTTGTTTAAAATATTCTGAGGGGTAAATGAATATTTTAATGGTAGACCAGTTAAATTAGAAGAAAATGAAAATGTAAATGTTTTTTTAAGTAGCGAAGAAGTTTACAACGGTGAATTTGGTTATTGCACAGAGGTTTTAGTTGATTTGGATAAACCAAAAGATTTTGATAAAGAGTCTTTTACAAAGAAACTTGAAATGATAGCTAATTCTTTAGTAGTTGTAAATGATGATAATATTTTGAAGGTTCATGGTCATACTGTTAAACCTGGAGATATGCTTAATTTTGTTCAAGAATTTGGTGAATTTATTAAAATAAAATCAGAAAATATGACACTTCAAGCGAATGGTTCTAGAGAAAATGCTAAGGTGATAAAAAGTAATTTAGAAAATTCTAAAAGAAATTTATGTGGAGTTGTCTCATGCAATTTAGGTTCAGGAATTATTCAGAGAATGAAAGATTTAGGTACTGATTTTGTTGTGGAATCAGGACAAACCCAAAATCCTTCTGCTCAAGATTTAATTAACGCTATTAATTCGGTTAATGCTGATACAGTGTTTATTTTGCCTAATAATTCAAATGTTATTTTAGTTGCTCAACAAGCCGCTCAAGTTGTTCGTGATAAAAACATTATAGTTATACCAACAAAAACACAAATTCAGGGTTTGAGTGCCATTTTAAATTTCAACCCAGAAACAAGCGCTGAAGATAATAAAGAATTAATGGAAGAATCGATTGAATTGGTTTCAACAGGGGAAATAACAAAAGCAGTTAGAAACACTAAGATAAATGGTATAAAAGTTAAAGTAGATGATTATTTAACAATATTAAATGGTAGAATTGTAAATTCTAGCAAAAACATAACAAATTCATTAAGAGATTTAGTGTCTAGAATGATTCAAGATGATAGTCAACTTGTAAGTATTTATTACGGAGAAGACGGTAATATTAATGAAGCTAATGAATTAAGTAATTATATTGAATCTAATTATGAAGTTGAAGTTCAAGTTATTGATGGTAGCCAACCTAATTATTCTTATTTAATAGGAGTCGAATAGCATGGAATTTAAATACAAAATAGCTTTGGATGCAAATGGATTAGATTTTGGTTCTATTGAAGCTTTAGAAGGTTCAAAAATATTTGTTAAAGATAATCCAGATACTGAAATACACTTGGTCGGTGATTTTAAAAACATAGATATTAGTTTATTACCTAAAAACATCAAAATTTATCAAAATAACATAAAATCAGCTAACCCAAGAGATATACGTCAAGTGATGCGTGAAAATATTTCTATTAATGAAGCAATCGATTTAGTTAGAAATAATATTGCTCAAGGTATTATTTCAGGTGGTGATAGTGGTTCTTATTTAGCTTCCTTAACTTTCAAGTTGAAAAGACTTGAAAATATTTCTAGACCTGCTTTCATGGGTATGGCTTATTCTATAAGAAATGAAATATTATTAATGTTGGATATAGGTGCAAGTTTGGAAGCTAAACCAGAATATTACCTTGAATGAGCAAAATTAGCTAATAGGTTTTATAAAGTTATGTACAAAGTTGAAGAGCCTAAAATTACTTTATTAAATATAGGTGTTGAAGAATATAAGGGTACTCAAATTTTAAGAGATGCACATGAATTATTAAAAAACGAAAATTTTAATTATATTGGATTTTCAGAACCTAGAGAATTATTGCAAGGTAAATATCAAATTGCCTTGACGGACGGTTATGGCGGTAATTTAGTTACTAAAAGTTATGAAGGTGCATTGTTAACTTTTAAAGATGCGTTAAAAATTCATGTTCAACGTAGTTTTATTAGCAAAATTGGTGCTTTATTAATGAAAGGAGCATTTAAAAAAGTTGCTAAAACCTTCGACTATAGAAATATTGCGTCAGCATGAGTTATTGGAGTTAATGCTCCTGCAATTAAAATTCACGGTGCTAGCGATCGAAAAGCCGTTTTAGTGGCGCTAAACAATATGAAAAATGCATTAGAGTTTGATTTAATGTCTCATTTAAAAGGTTAAATATGGAAGTTAATAAAATAGATAAAGTAAAAAACGAGCAAATATTAGCTAAATTATTACCTTTTATAAAAGGATTAAAAAACGATTATAATTTAAAAATTTCAGAATCATATGCTAAAAAATTAATTAAATGATTTATCAAAAATTTTTATTATGTTCCTAATGAAATTCATCATTACATTTTAGCAACTACACATAAATCTTTCGATCCTAAAGATGAAACAAAAAAAACAAATTATGAGAGATTAGAATTTTTAGGAGATGCTTTTTTACAACTGTACACATCAGATTTAATTTTTAAAAATTTTAAAAATTTAAGTCAAGGAGAATTAACAAGATTGAGAGCTGACATAGTTAATACTAAAACCTTGGCTAAAGCTTCAGATAAAATGAAATTAATCAACATTTTAAGAACCGGTAATGGTAGAATGGAAGAAGAGGTTAAGAATTCATTAAAAGTTAAGGCAGATACTTTTGAAGCTATAGTAGGAGCTATTTATATTGATTTAGGAATAGAATTTGCAAGTAATTTTATTTTTGAACATTTAATTAAAGAAAATATGGAGCATAAAGTTGTAAATAGTAATGAAAAATTAGTCACAGATGAAAATTTAATGTTTACAACCGAAAAAGATCCTAAAACACAATTGCAAGAATATTTCCAAAACATAGATAAAAGAAATATTACTTATGAAACTAGGGAAGAAAATGATAAAATTTTTGTGGCAAAAGCTATAAAAGATGGTATTGTTTATGGCGTTGGTTCTGGAAGTTCTAAGAAAAGAGCTGAAACCGAAGCTGCTAGGGATGCTTTAAAAAAGCTATATAAATATTAGGAGAAAAATGAAATTAATTAAATTTGAAGCACATGGGTTCAAATCATTCGCAGACCCAATTGTTTTGCGTTTTGATGGTGGTGTTGCTGGGATTGTTGGTCCTAATGGTTCTGGTAAAAGTAATATTAATGATGCTATACGTTGAGTTTTAGGTGAACAAAGTTCAAAAGAATTGCGTGGAGATTCCATGCAAGATGTAATTTTTGCGGGTTCTAAAACAGTTCAACCTATGCAAAAAGCAACTGTATCTCTTACATTTGATAATAGAAAAGGTGAAAGTTCTATTCAAAGTGAGTATATTAAAATTACTCGTTCTCTTGAACGTGGAAAAGGTATTAACGAATATTTTATTAACGATCAAAAGGCTTTACATAAAGAAATTAAAGCTTTAGCTATGGAAACTGGTATTGGTAAAAGTTCGCTTGCTATTATTTCTCAAGGGACTGTCTCTGATATCGCAAATTCTTCAGAAGAAGAAAGAAGAAGAATTTTTGAAGAAGCCGCTGGTGTTTCTAAATATAAATTACGTAAGCACGAAGCTACTTTAAAATTGGATAGTTCTGAGCGTTCTCTCGATATTTTAGAAGCCAAAATTAAAGAAATGGATAGACAACTAAAACCTTTAAGAGAAGCTGCTGAAAAAGCTAAAAAGTACAAAGAAAAAGTTGATGAATTACGTTCGGTAGAAATTGGTTATTTAGCACATGAAATCGAACGAAATGAAAAGATATATTTAGACTTATCTGAAGAATTAGTTGGGGTTGAAGAAACTAAATTATCTTATAATAAAGAAATCCAAGAATCAGAAGAAAAAATATCAAGTAAAAGAGATGAAGTTGTTGAATTAGAAGAAGAGATTAATACTTTAACAAGTAAAAAAGAAGCTCTTTCTACAGAAATTCAAATTATTGATAAAACAATAACAGAAAATAATCTTATTAGAGAAATGAAAGTAAATGGTCAAGGTAACTTTAATGAAGAAGAAAGAATTCAAGCGGTTATTGAAGAAGCAACAATAGCTGAAAAGAAAATTAAATATCTTGAAGATAGTTATAATTCTGTTGTAAAAGAAAAAAAAGAAGCATTTGACCTTATCGATGAATACCGTAGAAAATTCAATGATTATGAACGTAAAATAAATAACACTACAAATCAAATTATTTCTATTGAAACAAGATTAAAATTACTTGTTGAAAAGAAAAATAAACAAACTAACCTACACCAAGGAACTAAAAATATTGTTCAAAACAAGCATGTTTTTAGGGGTTATATAGGGTTAGTTAGTGAATTATTTACAGTTGAACAAGAATTTATTCCGGCAATAGATGTTATTTTAAAAGCAGCGGCACAAAATATTGTTGTTGAAAATTCTGATGTTGCTGTTAAGGCTATTAATTATCTTAAAGCAAACGAAGGTGGAAGAGCTACTTTTATTCCTTTGGCGTCTATAAAAGGAAAAAGTGTAAGAGACGATTATTTATTAGTTCTACGTAATAATCCTGGATTTATTGGCTTAGCTAAAGATTTAGTTACTATTGATGATAAGTATAGAGTTTTAAATGAATTTCTATTAGGTAATATCATTGTTGTTTCAGATATTAAAGTTGCAACTCAAATTTCTAATTTAGTTGAGAAAAAATATATGGTTGTTACAAAAGAAGGTGATATCATCAGAGTGGGCGGTGTTATGCACGGTGGAACCAAGGATATCGCAAGTGATTTAATTGGTTTAGACGGGCAAATTAATCAGTTAAAAGAAATCATACCTGGACACAAACAAGTTGTTGAAAACTTAAGAAAAGAAAAAGATAATTTAATTCAATTAATCGAAAGTGAACAAACTAAACATAATTCTCTTGATACTCGTGAATCATTAATGAGAGTTGAAATTCAAAAAGAAGTTGAAAAGTTAAAAAAATACAAATCAACAATTGAATTTTCGGATTTAAACAAAACTCAAAAAGTTGTAGAAGGTAATGTTTCTGCAGAAACTAAACTTATAGAGCTTGAAAACGAGCTAAAAATAGTTAATTTTGATATTGAAACAAAATCAAAAATTAGAAATAAAATTAATGCTGATATAGTTTCGATAGAAGAAGTTAGAAAAAGAACCCAAAAAATGTTGAATACATTACTTAATTCTTTCTTAGAAAAGGAAAAAGCAAAAGCAAAAGCAGAAAACTTATTCAACATACACAAAGATAGATTAGGTTCATTTTACTCAATTACTTTAGAAAATGCTAAAAATAATTTTCCATTAACAATGTCTGTTGAAGCTGCAAAAGAATTGGTTTATGATTTAAGACATGAAATTGAAGAAATTGGTAATGTAAACTTAAATTCTATAGTTGAGTTAGAAGAACTTGAAAAAAGATTCGATGAATATACAAGCAACTATAACGAAGTTAAAGAAGCTAAAAATATTTTAATAGAAGCTATAAAGGACTTAGATAATAATATTATCAATCGTTTAACTAAAATTGTTGATGACGTTAATGTTGAAATGGATGCAGTTTTCCGTTCAATGTTAGGTGGTGGAAAAGCATATGTAGAATTTATTGATCCTAAAAATATTTTAGAAAGTGGAATTAGCATCTTTGCACAACCTCCTGGAAAAACAGTTAAAAATTTAAAACTATTTTCAGGTGGTGAAAAAGCTTTAATTGCTATTTCATTATTGTTTGCAATACTTAAAGCAAGACCACTTCCTCTTTGTATTTTAGATGAGGTTGAAGCAGCTTTAGATGAGTCTAATGTTGTTAGATATGCAGAATATTTACAAAAACTAAAAGAACAAACTCAATTCTTAGTTATTACTCATAGAACCGGAACAATGGCAAGAGTAGATAGCTTATTCGGTGCAACAATGCAAAGAAGAGGTGTTACAAGTTTCTTTAGTGTTAAATTAGAAGATGCTAAAAAATTAACAGAAGTAAACCAATAAGCTAATTAAAATTTATATTAAAAACATCATAATCAACTGTTATGATGTTTTTAATAATTTTTATTTTTTAGTTATATTATAAATTAGTTTGGCTAATTCTTCTTTTTCCATATCTTCATAGCCGAAAATATTTAATTTCTTAGCAATATCATTTAATTGTTCTCTTGGTAGTTCGATAATTTTCTTGTAATTTTCTGAATTTGTATAGTCATCTTTAGAATGTGAATTTCTATTATTGGAATTTTTTTCTTCTTCAGATGAATTAGTTGCATTAAACGAAGAAGGCCCAAAAGGATTGTTACTTCTTATGTTTTCCATAAATGCTTTTTGATATTCTTCCATTGTTTTTACATATTCAATATACTTGAATGCTCTTTGTATTTTATTTAATTTACCATGCAAGAAGAAGATAATTACCATAAATATCACTAAAGATAATATATTAAAAATTAATGAAATTATTGATAAATAATTATTACCTATAGTAGCAAAAGCATTTTGTGTTATCGAAACAATAAAACCAATTATTTTTCAAATTGCTAATCCATAATATATTAATTGTACTCATGAACTAATATGTTTAAAGTTTTTGTTTTTATAGCTCTTAAATACTGACATAATGTATGAAACATTCATAGCTATTAATGATATTGTATAAAAAGTTTGTTGAATTAGCTCGCTATTATAGTAAGCTATTGGTTCTCCAAGTTGTTTATTATTTTTAATTGACTCGCTTATTAATAATAAGTATTGTTCTTTTGAAACTAATAATATTATAAACCAACTAAATCATATTAAACTTAACAATGTTATTGCTAAAGTGTACAAAATAAAATAAATTCTAAAATCTTTTTTTTCGTGTTTTCATAATTCATCGGTTGTTTTGATGTTTTTATATTTCTCATTTCAATTTTGATTAAACATTATAGTGTCCTTTCGCTTTTTAAGAATTCATCAAAGTCGAATGATGATGCATTAAATTCTTTTGGGGTTTTTGAAAATAATTCAATTTTCTTTTGTGTAATAGGATGCATAAATTCTAGTTTATAAGCATGTAATCTTTGTCCGAAATCATCTACTTTTTTACCATAGACAGGGTCGCCGTAAATTGGATTTCCAATGTATTTTAAATGTACTCTAATTTGGTGTGTTCTACCTGTTTCTAATTCGCACTTAACTAGTGTTTTAGGCATTTTATCAATGTAGAAAGTTGATAATTTTTCAACTCAAGTAATTGCGTGTTTTGAATTAGTATTTGTTATTGCCATTTTTTGTCTATCATTAGCACTTCTACCAATTGGAAGGTCTAATTTTAATTTTTTATTTTCAATAATTCCATCACAAATTGCTATATATTTTCTATTTATTTCGTGATTAGCAAATTTTTCTGCCAATAATTGGTGTACTTGATTATTTTTAGCTATTATTAATAAACCACTAGTATCTTTATCGATTCTGTGGACGATACCAGGTCTCAAAACTCCACTTTCATTTGAAAGATTATTTTTAAAATGATACAATAATCCATTTACTAATGTTCCGTTTGGGTGTCCAGGAGATGGATGAACAACTAGTCCACTTGGTTTATCTATAACAGAAATATATTCATCGTCATATACTATATCAAGTTCCATTTGTTCCGGTTCAATATTAATTTCTTTATCAATAACCTTCATTATTTTAATTACTTGATCTTCTCTAACTACAAATTTAGGTTTATTGATGGCAACATCGTCTACTAAAATAGCATGTTCATCAATTAAAATTTTAATATCATTACGTGAAATGTTTGTATTATTTGAGATATATTTATCTATTCTTTCTTTATATTCTACTTTTAATTCAATCATATATTAAATTATACATTAAAAAGGCATATTTTTAAGTTCAATATCAAGGTATTAAAGTTTTCGTTTTTGTATAAAAATTTAAAGCAAATATTTTTTATTAATGTTCATTTATATGGGTTTAATGATAATTAATGCTAATTTACAAATAATAATTTAAACACATTATTATTCAAATTAAGGTCTTATGTATTTTCGCTATTTATTGTTAGTTTATCTTAACAAGCAAAAAATATACATATCAACTAACTAAATTAATAACATAAAATATAACATCTAAATGGTATAATTAAAACATGGTAGGATTTTTAGAAAAAAGAATGCAAAAAGCACTTGAAAAAGTGTCTAAAAAAATAAAGTTAGATGAAGCCGATTTAGTAGCAGTTACAAGAGAAATAAAAATGGCGTTGTTAGAAGCCGATGTTAACTTGCAAGTTGTAAAAGAATTCATAAAGAACGTTAAACAAAAAGTTCTTGATCAAGAGTTGATTGGAAAATTAAATCCTTCTCAACAATTTATTAAAATTTTACATGAAGAATTGGTTTCTATTTTAGGTAATAAAGTTCAAGAGTTTAAAATAGAAAAAAAACCATATATTATAATGATGTGTGGTTTACAAGGTTCTGGTAAAACTACAGCAACTGCAAAATTAGCTTATTATTTTAGAAAGAAAAAACATATTCAAAAGCCATTAGTTGTTGCTGCGGATATTTATAGACCAGCAGCAGTGGAACAATTAGTCACTCTTGCTAAAAGTATACAAGCTGACTTTTATGAACAAGGGGTTAATAATCCTGTTTCGGAAATTGTTGCAAATGCTCTAAAACACGCTAAAGAAAATGATAACGATTTAATTATTCTAGATACAGCGGGTCGTCTTTCTATTGATGAGCCTTTAATGAATGAATTACAAGAAGTTAAGAAAATTGCACATCCAGATGAAATTTTCTTTGTTGCGGATTCATTAAGTGGCCAAGATATAATAAATGTAGCAAAAACATTCCATGAAAAATTAAAATTAACAGGTTCTATAATAACTAAATTAGATTCTGATGCTAGAGGTGGTGCAGCGTTTTCATTAAGATATATTCTTAATTTACCAATTCGTTTTACAGGTACCGGAGAAAAAATTGGTAATTTAGATTTATTTTATCCAGAACGTATGGCAGATAGAATTTTAGGAATGGGTGATGTTATGTCATTGATCGAACATGCTCAAGATAACATCGATCAAGATAAAATGACTAACATGGTTAAAAAGATTTTATCAGGAAGTTTTACTCTAGACGATCTAATGGAGCAAATTAAACAAGTAAAAAATTTAGGTAAATTTTCAAAAATACTTAAAATGCTTCCAGGAAATTTATCTTCGAGAGTAAATGAAGATCAAGTTGAAAAAGCCGAAGAAAAAATGAGAGTATTTCAAATTTTAATTTCATCAATGACTAAAAAAGAAAGAAATAATCCAAGGTTACTTAGACAAGCTTCTAGAAAAGAAAGAATATTGAAAGGTTCTGGTAGAACACCCCAAGAATTTAATAAACTTTTAAGTGACTTTGATTCTATGGTTAAGCAAATGAGTGAAATGGCTAAAAGTTTCAAAAAAACTGGTGGTTTCGGCGGTTTTGGTTTCTAAACTAAAAAGGGTGTAGGCCCTTTTTATTATTGAAAAAATAACTTTTTAGTTAAAAAATAACTTTTTTAAATTGTAAAAAAACTTTTAAAAAATTATTTTACGTGTATAATAATGGTATGAAAAAAGCGTTACAATGAGACTTTATGATTATTATTAACGAAATTATGAATATTAATATTATTCGCATTCGTTAGTTTTATCATTAAAATTTTGTTGTACTAATTATGTATGCATAACAGATTTTAATGTATAAATTGAAATCTGTTATGTCTATAGAGGAGCTACTAATATTAGTAATCAATTGAGCTGGCAAGCATTGATATTGATGAAAGGATATAGTGGCCGAAACTTGCTTAATGGCGATTAAGTTAGTTGGTAGAAAAGCATAAAAGATTTCTACTCTTTGGTTTAACCATTGGTGCTATAGACTTACATTTCTTTAAATTATTGAAAAATAATAAAAAAGTTTTGTATGGTTATATAGCCTATACAAAGCTTTTTTCATATTTAATAAAAATATATATCATATAAAGGAAATAAAATGAAAAGAAAATATTTATTAATGGGTTCTTTAGCTAGTTTATCTACCCTAGGACTAGCGGTTGCTTGTGGAACCTCAGAAAGCAATTCAAGTACAAGCAGTCAAGAAAATAAAGGAGGAGTATCATTTTCAAATAATTTCAATATTTTAGCAAGAAATGGAATTTATTCAACAAATATTAATTCACCTTTTTCGTATAGTAGATCACGTTTTGATTTAAGTAGTTCTTATGGTGGGTATTCATTATCAAATGAAGATACAACATTTGGAAAATTGGTTGAAGTGAAAAATGAAGGAAAAGCTGAATATTCAGAAGAAGTAGAAAGAGATGCATTTGGAACAATAACAAAAACAACTAGAAAAATTACTAGACCATCAACATGATCATACGAATTGAACGTTGCTGATGCTGTTGTTTTAACAGTAGATGGTCACGAATATACTTTTGATAGTGATGAAGCAGAAATTATTCCAAAACCTGATTTAGAAAATAATTTATACTCTTCAATGTGAGTACAAAAAACAAGTGCAAACGAAAATTCAATTAACTCACAAAACTTCTTCGATAAGCTTAAAAAAGCTACAAAAGTTTCATTAAGAATTAGAGATAATGTTTATTGAGTAAATAATAAAGGTGAAGCTACACAGTATAAAATGAGTGCAGAAGATTATTATTTAGGATTTTTAAGAACATATATGTCAAATGATACTTCATATAGACGTTCACACGGTGGTTCATCTGATCTGGATGCTGCATCAAAAGCTTTATATACAAAAAATGGAGCTAAATTATTCGAAGAAAAAGATACTTATTCAAACTCATATTTATTCGATTTATACAAAATTAGTATAGAAAACTTATTAAACGAAGAAAAAACAGTAACAAACAAAGATAATAGAAGTTACTTTAATGTTACAACAAGTGGCGATGATGCTTTAGTTTATGAATGATTTACAAACAACTTTGTTGGTTCATACGAATATGCACCTGCGCCTAGTGCTTATATTAATGCTGTAAATCAAGGCGCAACTCTTCCTGATTTTGCTACAGATTCAACAGTTCAACAACCTGAAAAAGAGCAAAAAATGACTCAAATTAAAGCAGCTACAGATTTAGCTCAAAAATCAGGTATTTACTGATATGGTTTCAACGAAAATTCAACTTTATATTCAGGTAAATATTACTACGAAGGATATAATGGTGACAACTATACAGCCACATACAAAATTAACAATCACTATGCTTTGGAATCATATTATAATGATCCTACAACAGTTAAAGAATTTAGAAGTGTTTATGTTCAACAAACTAAAGAAGGTAAACAATTTGAAATTGATCAATTTAACGCTTATAAAGCTGGTTTAGTTTCTACTATTTCATATTCAAATTTACCAGAATCAAGTAAAAAAGAAGTTAATGAAAATCCAAAATTATTTGGTGTTAATAAACAACAATCATTAAACGCAGATCATAGTATTGGAAATATATTTTCAACTTTAGTGCCTCGTGCAAAAGATAGTGATGGCGCTAATTCTTATGTTAACGAAGTATATTCACAACTTGTATGGGGCCACTCACTTTCTGAAATTGAAGCAGGTACTGCTACAAATGTTTTAGAATATACAACAACTGGAATTGCCGAAGAATTTAGAAATATATTAACAGCAGCTGTTAACTGATCTCACATAACAACAGTTATGTCACCTACAGAAGAAGCTGTTCCATGGTTATCAACATTAGCACCCGACTCAGCAATTAACAGTGATGCGAGCGATAAAAGTGCAACAAATAATAGTCCTAGATATAATTGAGAATTACTTTCTACACTTTTTGTTGTAGATAATCAAACAAATCAAAAAGTAGATTTAGGTGGCACAATTGGAAACGAATTAGAACCTAGTGAATCTACAATCATCGGTATTTCTGATAATGACAAATATAAATCAGGAGCATTTGCTGAATTACAAAAAAGAATGAAAGCGTTGCTTGATAAATTCTATGAAGAACACCCAACGCTCAAAGGTCAAAATGTTGAATTTAAATTATTAAAAAGATATAAAAATTATCCACAAACATATATCGAAATAGTTAAAGGTCAAATTGATACAATCAACCAATTAGATTCAAGATTAAAAGCAACATATGTCGAAGAACTTAGTGATAGCGACTTTTATTCATATTGATTAAAATCATCTTCACCAGTTCATACTGCAGGATGAGGATATGATTATAAATCAATTGGTTCAGGAATTGATGGATTATCATGAGGAATGGGTAAAGCTTTCCCAATCTTAATGAGTGTGTTAGGCGATAGTGATTATAAAGCAAAATTAGAAGCATCATACCCAACGATTGTTAAAGCTGCAAAAAAATTAGGTGATTTTTTAAAACATAATAAAAATACAATTGCACTTTCAATTATCCCAAGTAAAGTTAAATTATTAACAAATGCACAAATGGACCAACTTTCTGATTTACTAGGAACTCAAAAATTTGATGAACAAGGTCAATTAGTTAATTTAACAGAGCAAGATTTAAGTTCTAAAAAATACAAAGATGGTTACACAATATCGGCTCAATTCTTCTCATGATTAAATAATGGTGACACATCATCTGATCACTTTACAAAGAAAGAATTATTAGAATTAGCAAGAGAATTTACTAACCAACAAGGAACAATTGTTAAATTAGCAACAACAGTAACTAAAAATTCATTTGTTACAACAATTTTAAATACTAACTATATTTCACCAGTTGATCAATTAAATTATGTTGATTTAACAAAAATTAGAATAGTTAAATAATAAATTACATATAAAAAACAATTAACCAATTTGTGGTTAATTGTTTGTGTTTTAAAATAAGCAAAGGAAAAAATGACAAATTATATATTAAAACGTATCGGATTTGCAATATTGACTCTGCTAATTATTTTAGTTGTAGTATTTCTATTAGTAGCTCAATTTAGTGAAAACCCATTTGCTCAAAAGGCAATTGGACAAGCTGATGGAGCAGGATCAAGTGGTTCGGTAGAAAAATTAATACAATTATATGAGCAATCGGTCAAATATCATTTCTTACCATCTGATTGAGCAGGTAAGTATAATCTACATGCAAATGAATGAATGACATATAAATTAAATCCAGTAGCTCGTTTTGGTTATTGAATTAATGATTTATTTACCAATTCAGATCATCCGTTTGGATTGCCGTTTGAAGAAACAATCTTTACGAGATTTTCAGCTAACTCAATACCTCAAATATTTTTTAAATATTTAAGATATTCAGTAATAATAACAATACCAGCATTCGTAGTAAGTGCAATTATTGGTATAGCTCTTGGGATTATTTCTGGATACAAACGTGGAACAATTTTTGACACTGCTATTAATGCGTTTTCGTTGTTATTTATAGCACTACCATCATTTATTATTGCTCCAATTTTGATTAGTATTTTACTTAAATTTGGCGTAACACCAAAATTCTTATTACCAACAGATACTGAACATACAAGTGGCGAAATCTTTTTATCATGATTACCACCAATTGCGATTATTACTTTGGGTTCTTTATCAGTTTATATAACATATACAAGAAATCAAATTATTACTGTTTTAACTTCAAATCATGTATTGATTGCCAAATCAAAAGGTTTAAGTAAATCAGAAATATTCTTTAAACATGTTTTAAGAAATATTTCTATACCACTTGCTGCTTTATTGATACCATCATATATTGGACTTCTTAGTGGTGGTATTGTTATAGAGCTATATTGAGCAGTTCCAGGAACTTCACAAGTTCTTGCACAAGCATTCCCAACAGGTGAAATTAATATTATTATGTTTAATACATTATTTTTCACAGCATTAGGTATATTTACATCTATTTTAGTTGACGTATCATATACTGTATTAGATCCTAGAATTAAGTACAATTCAGGTTCGAACCAAAGTAATTTAGTTCTCCTTAAAAGAACTTTAACTAGAAATAAAGAATTTAAAAAGAATTTATTAGAAATGAAAGGAGTTAGAAATGACAACTAAAGAGTTTGAATCAAAATATAAAGTTTCTTTAAACGGAATCGAAAATCCATTTGAATTTTCTAAAAATACAAATGTTTTCACAAACGTAGCTGGTAAACCTAAAAAAATCTTAATTGAAATTTTGAAAAGATTTTTTATGAGTTGACCTTCAGTTTTGTTTTTAATAGTATTCTTGGTTGTCTTTTTAATTTCAATTATAGTTACAGTAAATTCACAATATAGCGCGACAGAAAGTATTTCTAAAATACAATTAAATTTAATTGGTGATAAAGTTGGACAAGCAACAAATTCAGGTTCATCATTTGATAGTTCTATACCTCCTTTATACTCTGATCATTATGTTAAATTAGGGGATACAATTAGTCAAGATCTTTATAGAAATACTGTTAATGGTTATCGCGATTCTAAATTTTTTAACGGTTTCTTTGGAGATCTATTCTTAAAAGAAAATACTTTTAAAACAATTAATGGTGAAGGTTATATCGATGCATATAAATTATTTAAAATTGATAGTGCATTTATTGTGTTTAACTATTCGAACATACCAAACAATCTAACTATAGAACAATATCAAGAATTATATAAACAAGCTTTAGATGCTAACCCACAAATATTTTTAAATACTATTTTAGGAACAAAAACTAGTGGGGTAGATATTTGGACCCAGTCATGAGTAGGTACTTGAAAAGCTGTTAGATTAGCAATTATTGTAGCAACAATTCAAACAATTATTGGTGTCGCTATAGGTTCTTACTTAGGTTTTCATGTGGGAAGTCAAATTGATACAATAATCATGCGTATTATTGACATTTTTTCAGCTCCGCCAACACTTATTTGATTACTATTATTTGTTTCTTTATTTGGTACAACAGATTTAACATTAGGTTTTGCATTAATTTTTATTGGTTGAGTTGGTTCTGTAGGTAGAACAAGATTATTTATTATAACTGTAAAAGATTCGGAATTTATTAAGGCTTCAAAATCTGTTGGAGCTTCAAAAGCAAGATTAATTTATAGACATGCATTACCAACAATTATAGGTAAAATTGCAACAGGATTTGTTGAGTCTATTCCATCAATTATATTATCAATATCATCATTAGCATTCTTAGGATTCTTTAAAGCAGAATCAGATATTAATTTAGGTCAAATTATTTCTCAAGCACCATCAGAAGCAGGATTAAATATTTGGGTATTATTGCTACCATCATTAATTCTATTATCAATATCAGTATCATTACACTTTATAGCATTAGGAGTGCACGATGCTCTTGATCCAAAAGTTATTAGAGCAAAATAGGTAAAATTATGAAAGAAAAATTATTAGATATAAAAGATTTAAGAGTAAGTTTTAAATTAAGAAGAAATAAATTCATAACAATAGTACGTGGTGTTGATATTGAACTAAATAAAGGTGAGATAATTGGTATTGTTGGTGAATCAGGCTCTGGAAAAACTGTTACATCAAAATCATTTTTGAACATTAATGAGAATGCAGTTATTTCAAGTGAAAAAATGGAAATCGAAGGAATTGATTTAACACAAAGTAAAAAAGAAAAATTCTGACAAACAATACGTGGGCATAAAATTGGTTATATTCCACAAGACCCGCTTACATCTTTAAATCCAACACGTAAAATTGGAAAACAATTAATAGACGCTTTAAACAAAAATGAAGATTGAAAGAATAAGCCTTATTCCGAGAAAAGAAAATACTTAGTAGACTTATTGGTTAAATTTGGTATAAACGGTGCTGAACAGGTCTTTGATATGTATCCACACACATTAAGCGGAGGAATGAAACAACGTGTAGTTATTACTATGGTTGTAGCACTTAAACCAAGTTTAATTATTGCTGATGAACCTACTACCGCTTTAGACCCAACGGTCCAAGCGTCAGTTTTAGCCTTATTTGAAGATATACGTAGCACAATGGATATTTCTATTATACTTATTAGCCATAATATTTCTGTTGTCGCGAAATTTTGTGATTATATTTATGTAATGTATGCTGGAAAAATAGTTGAAAGAGGAAGTAAAAAAGATATTTTTACTGACCCAAGACACCCTTATACATGAGCATTAATTTCTGCTATACCAGAAAATAAAGACGATAGACTTTATTCAATAAAAGGAACACCTCCTGATATGAATAATTTACCTTTAGGAGATTCTTTTGCTCCGAGAAACGACTATGCAGTTGAATTAGACTTTATAAAAGAACCACCATTATTTGAAGTTAGCCAAGGGCATTGAGCCGCAACATGACTTTTACATCCAGACGCGCCAAAAGTTAAACTAAGCGAAGAATTAGAAACTAGATTAAACCATTTTAGAAAGGTATTTTCAGATGAAAGAAAATAATAGATCGATTTTAGAAATTCATAACTTAAAAAAGTTTTTTAGAAATAAAAATATTGTTAATAAAGCTGTCGATGATGTTTCTTTTGACCTTAAAGAAGGTGAAATAGTAGGTTTAATTGGTGAATCAGGTTCTGGTAAAACAACTATTGGTCGTTCATTATTACGTTTATATGATGATTTTAACGGTTTCGTTCGTTTAGATGGTAAATTAATTTCGGGTAAGAAAATAACACGTAAAACAAATAAGTTTTTACATAAAAATATTCAAATGATTTTTCAGGACCCAATGGCTTCATTAAATGGACAAAATACAATTTTTTCTATTTTAAAAGAACCACTTGTTGTTAATGGAATTATCAAAAATAAAATCAAGGATATTAGAATTGATTGAAGCGAAATTAAAAATAATTTCCATTACACTTTTTTAGAATATTCTCTTAAATTAAAACTTGAGAATTTAAAAATAAATACTAACCTATCTAGTCCTTTCATGAAAAAATGATCTAAAAGACTAGATAAAATTGAATTTAAGGATCAAGCAAACGATTCTTATGATGATTTATATAATTCATATTTTTCATATTTAGATGAAAAAAATAAAATTAATTCAAAAATAATAAATAGTCTATATGCAAATACAGAAAAACTTTTAAATTTTTATAAAAGCAAACAATTAAATTTTAGAAATGAAGAAATAGATTTCGATGAAGAAAATCTTAAAAAAGCTAAAAATAGATTTATTTTAGCAAAACAATTAACAAAAAAAACAGAGTCCTATTATAAATATAAAAATTTAACTAAAGAGAATTGAGTTAAATTTAAGGAAAATTTAGCAACCGCAAGGGAAGTTTATGTTGATTCTAATAATTCTACTAAAAATCTTGCCAGCGAATTAAAAAATGAAGCTAAATTACTATTTAACGAAGCTTATTCAAGTCCTTACATAGATATTTTTGCATATAAAATTAAATTATATGAATTGAATAGACATGTATATAAATTATTTAAAAAAAATAGATCTAAATTAGCATTTTTAAACTACGAATCATTACAAGAGTTGATTTATCAAATTGAAGATGATTCTAGAGAATTTTTCGTAAATTATTTAAAATTTGAACCATACGACTTTGATTCTTTATCAAAATATAAAAATAAAATACGCACTTTTATTAATGATGAATTTAAACTAGATATTAAACAATATTTAGAAACTTCAGCAAAAATAAAACAAGATACTTTTAAAAGTGTTAAGGAATCGTTTAAAGAATTATATTCAAGTTTAAAAAGCACAATTAAAAATTTCTTTGTTTCTCCTAAAAAAGAATTTGAATTCAAAGAAAAAATTAATGAACTTGAAGAATCTAAAAAAGAATATTTAGAAGCTAAAAAAGTGGCTGATGATGAATTATCTAAATATGTTATTGAGTATAAAAATAGAATTTTAAAAATAAACGATGAAATTCAACAACAAGAATTACTTCTCAAAGAGATTAAAGATCAAGAGAAAATATATGATAGTAAATTTAATCAAATACATAAACAATTTGTTAAGTACTATCATGAAAATACAGTTAAAAAATTAAAAGATAATTTATCCAAAGTTGATAATAAAAATAAGTTACAAATCGAAAAAATTAAGGATAAAATTAAACAACATCAAGTTGAACTTAAAGTTTATCAAACAAATGTTGAAACGAAATGGAATAGTAATAATTCATTCTATATAGAGTCAAAATATTTAAATAAAGATTTAAATAATATATATATACTAATGGGGATTTCTAAATTTGAATTATTATCAAAAAATAAGTGATATTCATACGTTTTAGAAAAAGCAACATTACCTTATAAATTATTTAAATTAAATAAATTATTAACAAGGGTTGCTATTTATAAGAGTCTAGAAGATGTCGGTTTATTAAAACAATTTGCTTATCGTTATCCACATGAATTTAGTGGAGGCCAAAGGCAAAGGATTGTTATTGCTCGTGCTTTAATCACAGAACCAAAAGTTATTGTTGCCGATGAGCCAATAGCATCACTTGATATCTCAATTCAAGCCCAAGTTGTTAACTTATTAAAAGACCTATGTAGAGAGAAAAACATTGGTATGATCTTCATCGCTCACGATTTATCTATGATTGAATATATTGCTGATAGAGTTCAAATTATGCACTTAGGTAAAATTGTTGAATCGGGTAAAACTGAAGAAATTTACAAAAAACCATTACACCCATACACAATTAATTTATTTAAAGCTATTCCAAAAATTTCGAATGCAAATGAAAAATTCAAGGGAGTTAAATTCGAACTTTCATATATGAAAGATCAAGTGTTCCCTAACATTCCATATGTTCAACAAATCGAAGACAAAAACCACTATGTTCTAGGAACTAAAGAACAAGTTAAAGAATGAACAAAGTAGCAAAATATGCTAATTAAATTTCAAAAATTAACATCAAAAAATGGATGTTAATTTTTATTAAGAGTTAATTTTATTCCATAAGTTTTTCTATTATAGTAGCATAAATTCAACCAAATACAATGTATGAATAATGATTGTCTTAATTTTTTATAAAATTTATATAGTATAATTATTTTAGTCTAAAATAAATGAAAATATACTTTGAGACCAAGAAACAAAATAAAAATTTTAATAATAATTTCTAAAATGAAGAATATTATATTAACTTACATTCTTTTTGAAAATCTATTGAAAAATAATCGCTTTTCAATAAACAAAAACGATTTTTATACAAAAATATTAATTGAGACAGAGATATATTTTTGTGTTTTAAACAAATTTAATATATAGATCTTAATTTAGTACTAGATGGTAATAAAAATAATAAATTAAATCTTTTATTTTATTGTTTAAATCTATTATTATATAGTACATGAAATGATCTTTTAATAAAATAAAATCAACCGGAATTTAATTTTATCGAAACAAACACAAATATAGATACAATAAACGATAAAAATAGATATTGTTCAAAAAATAAAAGAAATTAAATAAATAAAAATATTTTAGTATCTAGTGATCTATCATCTGAAAAAGTAATATTTTAAATTTTAATTATATTAAAAATACAAAAGAAAAAGATGCATATAAGATTAGTTTTAGTGATATTAATAAAATGGAGAAATAATGAAAGCAAAACAATTTAAAAAACACACAGATATACCGAAAAAATATACCTGAGATTTAGAAGACTTACTTAAAGGTAAAAAAATTGAAGAATTAATCGATGAATACGAAACTGTATATCGTGAAAGAATTCAAAATAAAGATTCTAAATATGATAACTTAGAATCGTATATTAAAGACGTTAAAAAATCGGAACAACAAACATTATTAGAATTTAAAGTAGAAAACTATCTTTCAAATAAATTAAATGAAGATTTAGTTAACCCAGAAATTTTAAAATTAGAGTCAGAATTAAAAGTTCGTTTTAACAAATTAAACATTGAATTTGGTTCAGAAACCAACCGTTTTTATAAAAATATTGAAAAAATAAAAGAGTGAAAAAACGATCCCAGATTAGCGGACTATAAACGTCATCTAGAAGATCAAATTGAAGATTATAACCATAAATTAGACGATAAAGTTGAAGAATATTTAATAGAATCAGCTTATGGTCAACCAGACCCACATAAAGTATTTAGCATTCTTACAAATAGCGAATTAGACTACGGTTATGTTCATTTAGGTAAAAAGAAAGTTAAATTAAATCCAACTAACTACCGTCAATTTGGTAAAAACAAAGATGAAAATGTTAGAAAGGAATCATACAAAAACTTCTGAAAAGCATATGAAAATCACAAAGATTCACTTGCTGAAGTTTTGTTCCAACACTTTAAAGAAATCGTTACAGAAGCTAAAATTAGAAAATTTAAATCTGCTACTGATATGTTAACTAAAGATGACAAAATGACAGATGAATTATTAAATAAATTATTTGAACAAGTTTCTCGAAGTAAAGACATGGTGCAAAAATACCGTAACTGACACAAAAGATTTTACCAAGCTAAATTCGGTTCAAAAATGCAAAAATGAGACTCAATGCGTGATTTAGTTAATGTTAAAACTGAATACACTGTCGATGAAATGGTGGAATTAGCAAGAGAATCACTTATGCCTTTTGGTGATGAATATAATGAACAAATTAATAAAGCGTTAAGTGAAAATTGAGTTGATTATATGCCTACAGACACCAAACGTGGTGGAGCTTACAGTATTGGTGGTACTTACGGAATTGATAAAAAATATATTTCAATGAACTTTGAAGGATCATTACGTAGTGTTGAAACATTAGTTCACGAATTAGGTCACTCAATGCACTCATACTTCTCAGACACAAGAAATAGTTTGGTCAATTCCCAATACCCAATTTTCTTAGCTGAAATCGCTTCAATTTACAATGAATTAATGCTAACAGATCACTTATTAAAAAATTCAAAAAATGATAAATTAAAATTCCAAGTTTTAGGCGCTTTAATTGATAATTTCATTGGTACAGTACACAAACAAGTTTTATGAGCAAATTACGAATATGATTTGTACAAAGGCATTTGAGACGGAAAAGTTTCTGGAAGTTATGACTCAATTAGTAAAATTTACTTTGAAAACGCTAAAAAATATAATGCAAACAAATTAAAATACTCAACTTCAAGTACAATTAATTCAATTTATGTACCACATTACTACTATGGATTTTACGTTTATAAGTACGCTATAGGGCAATTAGTTGCACTATATTTCTTTAAAAAATACAAACAACATGGTAAAAAAGCACTTAATAATTATATTGATAACTTTTTAAGCGCTGGTGGTAGGGATTACCCAATTAATATTCTTAAATCAGTTGGTGTTGATTTAAACGATAATAAATTCTATCAAGAAGGATTTGATTTTATTGACGAAATAGTCGCAGATTGAGTAAAATTAGGTAAAAAGATCTTCAAAATTAAATAATTATGAAAAATAAATTAAATATTTTATGATCACGCTTTAAAAGTCAAAGCGTCGCAAACTTTACTTCTCTTCGTTTTTATATAATAAGTTTAATTTATTTAGTTATATACTTCTCGATCTTTACATATTCAACACTTAGTGTAAAAGATACTATAACAAAATGAAATAATGCAGTAACTGCTTCAGGAATTGTTACATTTGCACTTGTTTTATTCATTTTACTCTTTAAATGAGGCTTTTTAGAGAGAACTATAGAAAAAATGAAGACAGGTATTAGTTCAAGTAATAAAAGTAGAATTGAATATAGAGCTAAAAAAATGAATCAAACAGAGAGAAGAATATTCTTAGAAAATAATAAGAAAAAAGAACTTGAAAAAGAAAATAAACCACCAAAATCAAATTATCCATTTTATTTTAATTGGATAGTTTATGCGTTAAGTTTGATTTTAATCGGTGTGGTATAGTTAAAAACACAAAATAGTTACAAAACTATTTTGTGTTCCTAAAATAAAATACCAAGTGCAATACTTTTGTGCTTGGTATTTTTATTATATCTTAATGATCTAAAAAATCTTAAATTTATTTAAAAAAATTAGTATTTTTGCTTTGTTGTGAATATTAAAAGTTTTTTGTTTCACTTTTTTTAAAAAAAGTGAAAACTCTGTTTCTTTAGTTACAAAAAAACCCACCCTTCGCTAGAAGGATGTTTTAAAATTGTTTTGTTAAATTTTTTATTGCTTAAATCTTAAGTCAAATTTTCAAAAGTAAACATTTCAAGGGA
>NZ_JAFIRE010000006.1:0-37116 GCF_017116845.1 Mycoplasma sp. CSL10137
CCTTCAAAAGCATTACGACTAACCTCATTGACTTTTGGCACACTTACACTTGTAAGCGATGTATCGCCTTCAAAAGCTTGGTTCCCAATTGTTGTAACTTCTGGCATACTTACACTTGTAAGCGATGTATCGCCTTTAAAAGCTTGGTTCCCAATTGTTGTAACTTCTGGCATACTTACACTTGTAAGTGATGTATTTCTACTAAAAGCACCTTCTCCAATTATTGTAACATTTGGCATACTTACACTTGTAAGTGATTTATTTCATCCAAAAGCGTAATGCCCAATTGTTGTAACTTCTGGCATACTTACACTTATAAGGGATGTATTTCCGCTAAAAGCGTGTTCCTTAATTGTTGTAACTTTTGGCATACTTACACTTGTAAGTGATGTATTTCCACTAAAAGCATCTTCTCCAATTATTGTAACGCTTTCGGGTATTATAATTTTGCCTTTAGCGTTATGACCATCAATTAAAATGTTATTTATTATCGCAAGTTTTTGATTATCAGAATTTATTAGTTGTTCTCAAAATTTTGTTCCATCAAAAGCGTGATAATCAACCTCATTGACTTCTGGCATACTTACACTTGTAAGAGATGTATTCCCACTAAAAACTTCACTTCTAATTTTTCTAACTTTTGGCATACTTACACTAGTAAGAGATGTATTTTCATAAAAAGCACCGTATGCAATTGATTTAACCTTTGGCATATCTAAATTTTCAAGCGACGTATTTCTGGAAAAGGCGTAATCTCCAATTCCGATAACTTCCGGCATACTTACACTTGTAAGTGATGTATTTCCACTAAAAGCATATTTTTTAATTATAGTAACATTTGGCATACTTATACTTGTAAGAGATGTATTTTCAGTAAAAGCGTTATTCCCGATTGTTGTTACATTTTCAGGTATTACAACTTTTCCTTTTGCGTTCGTACCATCAATTAAAATGTTATTTATTATCGCAAGTTTTTGGTCATTAGACTCTATGAGTTGTTCTAAAAATTTTGTTCCAGCAAAAACTCCGTCCCCGACCACATCAATTATTGGAATATATACACTTGTAAGCGATGTATTACCTCTAAAAGCGTAATGCCCAATGGTTGTTACTTTTGGCACACTTACACTTGTAAGCGATGTATCGCCTTCAAAAGCTTGGTTCCCAATTGTTGTAACTTTTGGCATGCTTACACTTGTAAGCGATGTGTTTTCTCTAAAAGCGCCTTCTTGAACTGTTAAAACGTTTGGCATACTTACACTTATAAGAGATGTATTTCCGCTAAAAGCGTATCTCTCAATCCCAATAACTTTTGGCATATCTATACTTGTAAGCGATGTATTACCTTTAAAAGCACTATCCCTAATTGTTGTAACATTTGGCATAATTAATTTTTCAATATTAACTGAATTGGTAATCTGTAAAGTATTTTCTAACATTCATTTTAATGTTTTTGCTTTTAAGTCTTCCTTTATTCAATAATAAGAGTCAGTTGGGGTTATGTATATCTTGGCGATTCTATGATCTTCAATAAATTCGTTTATATTGTTTTCGTCAATAATAAGCAAATCCATTTTTAGATTATCATTATTTACGTTTGTATTATTTTCTGTATTGGTTTCGTTTTGTTTTGTTGTTAAATCATCTTCGTTCAAACTATCATTTTGATTTACTTGAATTTTCATCTTTAGTTTCAACTTCGTTTGAAGTTTCTTCGCTTTCGTTTTGTTTTGTTGTTAAATCATCTTCGTTCAAACTATCATTTTGATTACTTGAATTTTCATCTTTAGTTTCAACTTCGTTTGAAGTTTCTTCGCTTTCGTTTTGTTTTGTTGTTAAATCATCTTTGTTTAAACTATCATTTTGATTATTTGAATTTTCATCTTTAGTTTCAACTTCGTTTGAAGTTTCTTCGCCTTCGTTCTGTTTTGTTGTTAAATCATTTTCATTTCAATTATTTAACTGACTATCAGAAATTTGTTTTACTGCTTTGTCATCTTTTTTTTCTTCTTGCTTCATACTATTGCAAGAAATAACTATTAAACTTGAATTTAGTGTAAAAAGTAGACTTGATAATAGTAATATTTTCTTCTTTTTCATTTTTGATCCCCTCTATAATAAATTTAATACTTTAAATATCAAATTTATTATAGTTTTTTTTTTTTTTTTTGAATGTTTGGTTAAAATTTTCAATTAATTTCTACTAATTAATTTACGTATTATTTAAAAAACAAATTTTTATACTATTCACACAAAAATCTGCTAATAATGAATTTTACATTACATTTAATGAATTTAATTTATTTTATCTATGTCATTTTTTTATCAATTTATTTAATTGGATTTGTAGTTTTTTACTATAAAGTAAATCGCTTATTCATAATGTTTTTTTATTTTTACTTTCGATCTCTATTTTGAAATTCATTTTTTGTTTTGATTTATCATATGTTAGGGAAAAATTATTTGTTCTATTTTTACTTTTTATTTCTCCTTTTAATAAATAATAAAAATCAGGAACTTCAACATTGATTTTTGTTAAGTTATCCAATTTATATTTTTTTGATATTTTGGATTGATCAATAATTTTATCACTAATTAAAATAGATTTTTCTAACGTCATTTTATAAGAGTAATTTTTTATCAAAATGTTCGAATTATCATCAATCATTTTTTTATATTTATACGCAAATAAATTGTTATTTATTTTATAATCGTATAACATTAAGCAATAGTTAAGAATAAAGTCAAAATTTTCTAAATTTAGATTATAGTTATTTGAATTAGAAAACTTATTTTTGTTATATGCTAGCAAAACATCGTTAGATTTAAGTTCATTTTCAAATCTATATGATATTGAATACATGTTCATTAAATTCAAAATATTAGAAGAAACATCGTGAGGTAAAAAAATATTTTTATATATAGTTTCGCCACTTTTCTTTCATTTTAAGAAGCTATAACTAATATATAAGTATATTAATTCATCTTCAGATAATTTAATATAACTATTTTTAACGCGAACTATCATGCTTAAATTGCTATTTTGATCTAACTTTATTATTAAGTCTGCTTTGTATGTTGTAGTGTTAAATAATTTATATAGATTATAAAAATTAATATCATTAATAATATTTTTAGATAAACTACTTTGTAATTTAGAAACTTTAAAACCTGAATTAGAAAGCATTTTTGTAACTATATAATTATCTTGTTTATTACTTATAAGTGTTTGAATATGAAATTGAGGTTTTTTATATATTTTTTTAAATTTTTTTATTTGTGGTTCAATTATTTTTTTATCAATGACTTTAAATAATTTTTCTATATTTAGCACCGTTGTATCATAATTATTATTAGGAATAATAAATTTATTAAAACCATTTAATGCTTCGATTATTATGTTTTGATCATCAATTGAAATCATTTCGTTTGAATTGTAGATTTTAATATAGTACTTATTATTTGTTGGATTATAATCAAGTAAAATTGAATGTTTAATATCCATACCTCTTAGCGTATTTAAAATGATAAATTCATTAATTTCTTCTGTATTATAAGTGAATATGTCAGAACCATTTTTGTTAGCGATGCTAATCATACTATTGAAAATTTTATTGTCAATATTTTTGTTTTTACCCATTAAAATTTTTCTATTATTTTTTCTTAAATTACTACAAAAGATTTCTGTTATTGAGAGGACAGTGAAAAGATTAAAATTATTTAAACCTAGTATTCAATTTGAATCAAATTCAATACCATAAATTGTACTTTTGGGTTGCTTTAAAATATCAAGATTGCTTTGCTCTGTTTCTTGAAATTTACTAATAAACTCTTCGTAAGTACTATAAAATATTGATTCATTATGGTAAAGACTATATCAACTTTTAAATAAATTCTTATTCATATTTTAATTATACTAATTTAATAATTGTTTAAGTAAAAAATAGTTTTTTGATCTTAAAAAAATAACCACTCCATTTTAAAAAATAACCTAGTAATTATTATTTTTGATATAATTAAATAAATTTTTAATTTAAAGGAGAAATATGTCGTTAAAAGCAGGTATAGTTGGTTTACCCAACGTTGGTAAAAGCACATTATTTAGTGCTATTACAAAAAAGAAAGTAGAGTCTTCTAATTATGCGTTTACCACGATAGAACCAAACGTTTCTTCTGTTCCATTAATCGATCCAAGACTTCAACAAATAGCAAATTTAATTAATCCAGATAAAATTGTTTGAGCAACTTTTGATTTTGTTGATATTGCAGGTTTAGTCAAAGGAGCTTCAAAAGGTGATGGTTTGGGTAATAAATTTTTAGCTAACATTAGAGAAGTTGATGCAATAATACATGTAATAAGATGTTTTGATGATAAAAGAATTATGCATGTTGCTAACTCTGTAGATCCGGTTAGAGATAAAGAAATTATTAATTATGAATTAATCTTAGCAGATTACGAAACTATAACAAAAGTCTTAGATAGAGTTGCCAAAAAAGCAAAATCAGGTGATAAAGATGCTATTATCGAGCAAAATGCAGCTCTAAAAGTAAAAGATGCATTGTTATCTAATATTCCAGCAAGAGAAGTGGAACTAGATGAAAAAGAAACAAAATTTATTAAAGGATATCATTTATTAACTTTTAAACCTATAATATATGTAGCTAACTTAGGCAACGATCAATTTATGGATTATGAAAACGATGAATTATTTTTACAATTAAAATCGTCATTAAAAGATGATGAAAAGATTATCCCTATTTCTGTTCAAATTGAATCAGATCTTGTTGAAATTGAAGATGAAAATGAAAAAGCTGAGCTTTTAGAGATGTACGGAATCAAAAGAAGTGGATTGGACTTATTGACAAAAGAAGCTTTTGATTTATTAAATTTAGAAACTTATTTTACTGCTGGTAAAATTGAAGCTAGAGCGTGAGTTTATCACAAAGGTTGAGAAGCTCCGAAATGTGCTGGTGTAATACATACTGATTTTGAAAAAAAATTTATCAAAGCAGAAGTTATTTCATTTGATGATTATATTAAATACGGTGGCGAGCAAGGAGCTAAAAATGCCGGGAAAATGCGTCAAGAAGGAAAACAATATGTCATGCAAGATGGTGACATTTGTCACTTTAAATTTGGTAAGTAATAAAAAAACCGAAATACAATATTTTAGTATTTTGGTTTTTTATTAATGTTTAATTTTTGAGTAATAATAAGTTGTTAAGAGAGAATCTAATTTATCATCTACTCCATTAACAGAATTATGGTTGATTGTATTATTTTGATCGCTAATTTGATATATTTCTAAAGCTTTAAAGTCAAAAGTATTGTCTTGATTTACAAAGTAATTTCTTTTTATTAACTCATATTCCGCAATATTTGAAGGGGTATAGTTGATGAAATCAAAATTTATGTAATTTGGATATTTATTTTCCAAATACTGATAGTATTTTTCGTCAAGAAAATCAATATGCGATAATTTAAAAGAAATTAAATCAAGTTTTTCTTGTTCATCATTTGCTTTTATAGTATTAAATAGTGATTCTTTTAAAATTTGATCATTATTTATTTTTTTAGAAATATAAGCGTTAAACGATTTTAAAATATCATTGTTAAATTCTTGCTTCAAGCCACTTAAGTAAATATCTCGTAATTCAGATTTGAACTCTTCAAATTTAGAAACCCCTCTTAAATTCTTATGATTATAAGCGGTAACTATTTTATCTCTGTATAAATTATTTAGATATTCATCGTACATTTTTAATTGATATTGTTCGATAGTCTTGTTATTATAAATGGCTGCCATATCATTGTAAATGGTAGTATTTAAAGTTGAATATAGATCATCTTCTAAAGAAGAGTTTATCCCTTTGGCTACCACTAATCCGTCAACTAATAAAATATTATTTTTAAATTTAATTGTCTCTATTGTTCCGTTAGGAATTTCAATTTCTTTATTTTCTTTGTTGTCAAATATGGTGAAACCATTTCCTTCGGAAAAATATGCGTCTAATGCATCTCCGTTATACATTATTGCAGCACTTACATCAATACGATTTTTATCTAATAATGATGCAATTATCCCTTGACCGTCAGAATTAAATGATATATGATTTCCGGTTGAAATATTAGTTTTAGTAGAGTTTTCGATAGTATAAATAAAATCGTTTATTGACTCTTTGTAATTAGTTTCATTTGTTTTATTATTATGGTTTTGTTCTGAAGAACCATATAACATATTTACTCTTACAGCATCTGTTATAACTAAGTCTTTATAATTATTTTTAGATATCACATCTAGAATATTTGTTATTGAATTATCATAAACATCATTTTTGAAGAATCGATTTTTATTAATTACATTATTTTGGTTTTTTATAGGATTATAAGCTATTATTCCGTCTTGAGCATAATAAGGTACAAAATATTTTCATAAATGTTTAGGTTGTTCAAATTTATTGCCGTATGCATCTTCTAAAAGTTGATCATCATATGATTCTAAATGTTTAAAAACATCAGGTGTATATATTTTTTTCAATATTTTTTTTAACTCATCATCATTTTTAATATCAATTTTTAATAGTTTGCTAAAGTTTATAGGTTGAATTAAATTTTTCTTTATTAATGATATAGCTTGAAAATCACTACCAATACCTGCGGAAACCTTAAAATTATTCAAAGCTGCGGTAAATTCGCTAATTTCATTAAATGTTTTATATTCAAATTTTTCGTTAAATTTATCTATTAGCGAGTCATTCATATAAGATTTATAATTATAAAAAGCGGGTTTATATTTTTTATTAACTTTTAAGAGAGCTACTGTTGTTATAGTTATTGCTGCGCCAATAAAACCAAATAAAATTGATATTTTTTTTATATTTTTTATTGAAAAAAAATTCTTAAAATTCTCCATTAGTTCCTTTACATTTTTTTATATTCATAATTGTATTATAATGAAGAAAAAAAACAACTAAAAAATAAAAAAACACCATTCAATAGGTGTTTTTGCAAAATAAGCCGTGTTCTGTACTTTAAAATATTAAAGTGCTGATAATTTATCTAACATATCATAAGATATATTTCGCAAAATTGTTCATTTTCTATTTGCGATTCCCCTACCAAATTTGGGTTTCTAGCTCACGGAGTTTACCGCGTTTCACAATTCTCGTCTCTGTGGCACTTGTCGTCTATGCTTAAGCTTATTTGGCTTAACGTGATCACTACTAACATCTCAGTTAGTGCTAGCACGGACTTTCCTCTACCATTCATAATGGCAGCTATCAGCTATTGCACAATTAAGTATAGCATAATAAAATTTATAATTTATTTAATTCTTTAAAAAATTTATTATAATATATTAGATTTTTCAATGAAAAACAATGAAAAAGGGAGGTTCAATATGGCAAATATTAAATCTAAAATTAAGAGTATAGCTAAGATGGAAGCAGCAAGAGTTAAAAATGCCGCTATGAAATCACGTGTTAAAACAGCTATACGTAAAGCTAGAGAAGCAGTTTTAGCTAATGATGCTAAAGCTAGTGAATTTGTTAATAAGGCACACCAAGTTATTGCTAAGGCAGTTTCTAAAGGTGTTTTCCACAAAAACAAAGGTGCTAGAAAACGTTCTCGTTTAGATGAATTTGTATTAAAAAATTCAAATAAATAATTCTATTATTTAAATTCAACTTTTGTTGAATTTTTTTTATTTTTTAGATTAAAAAACCTTTAAAATAATATATTTTTTTGGTAAAAATATCAATTAAAATTTTAAGGTTTTTTATTTCGTAAAAATGTTATAATTATAGAAATATGAATAAGAAAAATGCGAGTAAATTATGCCCTATTATTATCTTTTCAGGGCCTAGTGGAGTTGGTAAAGGTACAATAGAAAGATTGTTATTTGAATTTGATGAGTTGAATTTATCTCTTTCTTGCTCTGCTACAACTAGAAAACCTAGAAATGGTGAATTAAATGGAGTTCACTATTATTTTCTTGACGTGGATACTTTTAGAGATAAAATTAAAAATCGTAAATTTATTGAATTTTCTTATCATTTAAATAATTACTATGGTACTCTGTATTCTGAATTAGATAAAATACATAATAAAAATAAAATACCAATGTTAGAAATAGAGACAACCGGTGTAAGACAAATAATAAATAAACTTTCACACCATTCCTTTAATAATAAATATAAATTGATTACAATTTTTGTTGCTCCACCTTCTATGGAAGATCTTAGAAGAAGAATTTTGATTCGTGGATCAGAAAACTCAAAAACCTTAAAGGATAGATTGTTAAAAGCTGAAATCGAAGTTTCTGAAGCAGATGAACTTTATAAGTATAAAATAATTAATGACATTCCCGAGAGAGCAGCTAATGAAATTAGGGAAATATTACATAAGGAGTTAGAACTTGATTAAAGAATATTTTTCAATTAGCGAAAAAGGAAATGTTCGAGAAAATAACGAAGATAAAGTTGAAGTATTCGGAAACGAATACTTCACTTTTGCTATATTGTGTGATGGTATGGGTGGGCACGATTTTGGTGAAATAGCTTCAGCTGTTACTATAACAACAATTAAAACTAACTTTATAAATTATTTTAAATATATTAATTCAGTTGAAACTAAAAACTTTTTTATCGAAGCAATAAATAAAGTTAAAATAGAATTTAAAAATATTGCTAATTTGGATATTTCGAAATCCAACATGGGAACCACTTTTGTTGGTGTTTTATATGTCAAAAAAGAAAATAAAATCTTCATTTTTAACATAGGTGACTCGAGAGCATATTTTTTAGACATCTTTGGAAACTTAACTCAAATAACTGAAGACCAAAATTATGGAAATTTATTACTTAAAGGCACAAAAAAAGAAATTGATTTAGATGTTAATTACACTTGAAAATATTTAACAAGCAGCATAGGTATAAACATGCCTACAACGATTCAATTTTTTGAGTTTAATACCGATAAAGTTGATATACTCACTAAAGTATTGTTGACCTCAGATGGTTTGCACGATTATGTTGATAAAGGAGATATTGAGTCTATTTTAAAAAAGGATAAACAATTGAGTCAAATAGCGAATACGTTGCTTGAAAAAGCTAAAATTAACGAATCAGATGATAATATGAGTTTAATACTTTTAGATTTCGGGGTTAAAAATGAATAGTAGTAATGATGAAACAATTAAAAGAACTGGTATAAGACCAGATTCTAAAATCAATGAAAAATATAAAATAATAAGATCTATTGGTAGCGGTGGTATGGGATCAGTTTTTCAAGTTAGAGTAAAAAATAGCGAAAAAAATATATCCTATGCTCTCAAATTCTTAAATAATATAGGTAATTCAATTTCAAGGGAAAGATTTAGAAACGAAGTGCAACTCTTAAAAAAAATAAATCATAAGCACATTCCTAAAATAATTGAAGATTACGAAGATGATTTTGAAAGTTATTATGTTATGGAATATATAGATGGAGAAACATTATATTCACTACTCAAAAAAACCAAAAGAATATCTATACATTTAGCTAATAATTATATTAGACAAATTGCTGAAACTTTAGGTGAATTACATTCTAGAAACATAATACATCGTGATTTAAAGTCACAAAATATTATGATTTCTAAAGATCATGACGTAAAAATTTTAGATTTAGGAATATCTGTATCTAGAGATACTAAAAAACTAACTAGGGAAAATTCGGTTGTTTGTTCTCCTTATTATGCTGCCCCTGAATTTTTAAATCCTAAATTGAAAAAAACAAAAGCGGTTGATATCTATAGTTTAGGGATTTTATATTTTGAAATGTTGACTGGAAATTATCCTTTTTCAGGAAAGACAGATGTCGAAACTATATTAATGCATAGAGATAAAGAGTTTCCTGAGCCTACTAAGTTTGTTGATTTACCAAATTCTGTTAGAAATATAATAATAAAGGCGACCGCTAAAGATCCTAAGGATAGATATAATGATGTTTGAGAATTTAGAAAAGATGTTAAAACTTCTTTAAATGAAGAGAGAAAAATCGAGAAATTAATTTCTATTAAGACGATTAAGCCTAAAAAAACTATAGAAGGATTCATCAATTCTCCAATTTTTCTTGGTGTTTCTTTGTTGCTTATTATTGTTTCTATATTAGTTGTAGTAATTTTGTTGAAAGTTTGAAATTTAATATAATATGCAAAAATTTATAGTACATGGAATTGTTGCTGGTATTTATGAGTTATTTAAAGATAATAAAATAATCAAATTACCAGCAGCAGGAAGATTAAGGTATCAAGGAAAAAATCCTTTGGTTGGTGATAGGGTTATAGTTAAAGAAAACCAAATTGTAGATATTCTAGAGAGAAAAAACGAGTTAGTAAGACCTAAAGTTGCGAATATTGATAGAATTTTTATTTTTATGTCTATAGAAGAACCTAGTTTTAGCACATTTTTAATTGATAAATATATGTCTATTATTGAAAATAAAAATATTGAACCAATTCTATGCATTACTAAAATTGATTTAAATAATAATGAATCGAATAAGTACAAAGAAATTTACAAAAATATGGGCTATAAAGTTATTTTAGTTGATAATAACAACTTAAATATTGAACAATTTCACAATTTATTTAAAGGGAAATATTCGGTTTTTATGGGGCAAAGTGGAGTTGGAAAAACTACAACAATAAACAATCTTGGTGGATTTAATTTTGAAACAAATATTATTTCAAAATCTCTTGGTAGAGGAAAACATACTACTCGAGAGGTTCGCGCAATTCCATTACAAGAAGGCTTTTTGATTGACACTCCAGGTTTTTCATCGCTAAATTTAAACTTATCTCCAATTGAATTAGCACAAAGTTATAAAGTTTTTAGAGAACTTTCAAAAACATGTAAATATCGTAGCTGTTTACATGTTTATGAAAATTTTAAAGATTGCGCAATAAAACAAAATATAGATAACATAAAAATCACTGAAGAAAGATATAATAATTATTTAAAATTACAAAACGAAGTCAAATAAAGGAGAAAAAATGAAAAAATATGTTACACCTAGTTTGTTAAATGTAAATCCTGAAGAAAGATTGCAAATGGCAAATAAATTGATTGAAGAAGGAATACGATGAGTTCATTATGATGTAATGGATGGAAAATTTGTCGAAAATACCGCAATAACTGTTGAAGAAATTAAAAATATTAATAAAAATGGTAAAGGTCATATAAAAGATGCTCATTTAATGGTAGTTAATCCATATGATTATGTAGAAAAGTTGAAAAATGATGTTGATATTTTAACATTTCATTACGAGGCAATTGAAGATGATTTGGATAAATTTGATAATTTCTTAACTACAAATAAACACGAATTAAAAATTGGGTTAGCTATAAAACCCGACACACCCGTTGATTTAATTGAAAAATTTTTAGATAGACTTGCTTTAGTTTTGGTTATGTCTGTAGAACCGGGTAAAGGAGGTCAAAAATTTATTGATTCATCATTAGTTAAGATTTCACAATTGAAAAATATTAGACTTACTAATTTTTATGATTTCTTAATTCAAGTTGATGGCGGAATTAATGATTCAACAGGTCCTAAAGCCTTTAAAAAAGGTGCGGATGCGTGTGTTGCAGGAACATTTTTGATAAAAAATCCAACAAAAAATACAATCAACTCCATTTTAGGTAAAAAGTATTTTCAAAACTAATGATCTATTTTAAATAGATCCTTTTTATTTTAAATTTTAATTTAATAATTTTTAAATCAAAATAATATAAAATATATATAAATTAAATACATCATAAATTCAGTTTATTAAAGGAGAAAAATGATTAATAAAATAAAAGGAACAAAAGATTATAATTTTTTAGAGTTTGACATTAAACATATGATAACTTTAATATTTGAGGATATAGTTATAAAACATGGTTTTAATTTTGTTGAAACACCTATTATTGAATATAAAAATCTTTTTGTTCGTTCGATGCAAGAATCAGAAATTGTAAATAAAGAAATATATGAATTTAAGGACAAATCTGAGCGCGAAATTTCATTACGTCCAGAAGGAACCGCACCTTTTGTTCGTGCCTATATTGAAAACAAATGACAGCAAGATACTATTCAAAAATTCGCATATATTCAGCCTATGTTTAGATATGAGCAGCCACAAAAAGGTAGATATCGTCAGTTTTATCAAGCGGGAATCGAACATGTTGGCGAAAAATGTTATTTAAAAGACGCTGAAGCTATAATTGTTGCACATGAAATTTTAGAATATCTAGAAGTTGAACATAAAATTTTGATAAACACAATCGGAGATAAAGAGTCACGAAAAAAATATGAACTTGCATTAGTAGAATATTTTAAAAAACATCTAAATGAATTAAGTGAAGTTTCGCAAAAAAGAGTTTCAACTGGCAAAGTACTTAGAATTTTAGATGATAAGAACGATTCGAAGAAAGATGTTGTAATAAAAGCTCCTAAAATTTATAATTATTTAACCGAAGATTCAAAAGAATATTTTAAAAATTTAAAAGATACTTTAGATAGATTCGGTATAGAATATGAAGTTTCTCCACAACTTGTTCGTGGTTTAGATTATTATGACGAAACAGTTTTTGAATTAGTATCTACTAGCGAAATGTCCGGTTCACAATCTACTCTAATCGGAGGTGGAAGATACTCTAATTTAATTCATGAATTGGGTGGTCCAAAAGACTTATCGAGCATAGGTTTTGGTATGGGAGTTGATCGAGTTATTGATGTCATTAGAAATAAATATATTGAAAGAACTAATTTTAACGAAGAGATAAATTATGTTGATGTTTTTGTTTCTAGTTCATTAGGTGGACAAAGTAAAAATCAATTATTTGATTTAACATATAAACATTTAGTGCAGGTGTTGAATAATGTTCATTTTGAGTATTCGACATTAAAACCAAAAAAAGTTTTCGAGAAAGCAAAGAAACGTAATGCAAGTATTTTGATTTATGATGATATTAAAAACGAAGAAAATTTATTAACTGCAAAAAACTTACAAACTAATGATAAAATAATATTTTCATTTAATAACCAAGGAATAGCTGATTTACTAAGATTTATCGAAGAATGTGATATTTCTGATTTAGATGTTAACAATATTGAGAATTATATTGAGGAGAACCTACTTAAAGATGAATAAGACAATTAAAAATAATGAGTTAAGATTGACTGATGTAGACAAAGAAGTCGTTTTATATGGTTGAGTTGCTAATAAACGTAAATTTGGTGAGTTGAGTTTTGTTGATCTAAGAGATAAACACGGCATCACACAATTAGTATTTAAAGGTGATATAAAATTTAATAAAGAAAGTGTTTTAAAAGTTAAAGGTATTGTAGTTGAAAGAAAGGATAAAAATCCTAACTTAGAAACAGGAGATATTGAAATTAACGTTTTAGAATATGAAGTTTTATCTTTATCTAAAGAACAATTACCTTTCCAAATTAGAGATGATATTGACACAAAAGAAGAATTGAGACTTAAATATCGCTTTTTAGATTTAAGAAGACCTATAATGCAAAAAACAATTGCAATTAGAAATAAATTTATTTTTGCCATTAGAGAATACTTACAAAACATAGATTTTACTGAAATAGAAACTCCGATTTTATCTAAAGCAACTCCTGAAGGTGCACGTGATTTTTTAGTTCCAACACGTAATTATAGTTCTTTTTATGCTTTACCGCAAAGTCCTCAGTTATTTAAACAATTATTAATGATATCCGGATTTGAAAAATACTTCCAAATAGCACGTTGTTTTAGAGATGAAGATTCACGTAAAGATAGACAACCTGAATTTACACAATTAGACATTGAAACAAGTTTTTTAGATGTAGAAACATTTCAAGGACATATTGAAAAAATGTTTCAATATGCATTTAAGAAAGTTTTAAATATTGATTTAAAAATACCTTTTGATCGCGTCGAATATGATCAATGTATTAGAGATTATGGTTCAGATAAACCTGACTTTAGATTTGATAATAAGATTGTAGACGTTAAAGAATTTTTTGAAGGCTCTGATTTTAACATTATTTCAAGTGCTGAATCTGTTAGAATGTTAAGAATTGATGAATTAATCAACAAAAAAGATCATAAAAAATTAGAAGAAATAGCAAAGAAAAATAAAGCTAATGCTCTATTTTATTTTGTTGTAGAAAATAATCAAATATTATTAACTAATTTTGCTTCTAAAGCCCAAGAATATGTAGATAAATTAATTAATTCACAAAAAATTAAAGATGGTTCATATTTAATCGTTGCTAACAAATATGAAAATGCTTCACAAGCATTAGGGGCATTACGTGTAGAATTAAATTCTTGATTTAATTGAGCTAACGAAGATGAATTTAATTTTAAATGAGTAGTTAAATTCCCTATGTTTGAATATAATGAAGAAAATGATTCATGAGCCGCTGCACATCACCCATTTACACAGTTCGATCACTCTTTAGAAGAAATCGATAAAATAGATAAATCACTTATTAAGGCAAAAAGTTATGACTTAGTAATGAATGGATTCGAATTAGGTTCTGGATCTGCTAGAATACATCAAAAGGAAGTTCAAGAAAAAATGTTTGACTTAATTAATCTAACAAAAGAACAACAACAAGCAAAGTTCGGATTCTTCTTAAAAGCCTTAGAATATGGAGTTCCACCACATTGTGGAATTGGTTTAGGAATTGATCGTATTATTATGTTAATTACAAAACATAAAACAATTAGAGATGTTATTGCGTTTCCTAAAAATTCAAGAAATGAAGATTTGTTCACCGAAGCACCTTCGAGTGTTGATGAAGAACAATTAAATGAATTATTTTTACAAACAAAACCAGCAAAACAAAATTAATTATAAAATCAAAAAAATACTTTTTCGCTTTGAGAAAGTATTTTTTTGATAAAAAAATCTCTATGAAATTTAGTAATCATAGAGATTTTTAATTTGGTGAAATAAATCAAATGGCGCGCCCGGCAGGAGTCGAACCCGCAACCTTTAGGGCCGTAACCTAACACTCTGTCCAATTGAGCTACGGGCGCTTTTTTTTAATACTAATATAATTAAATTTTGGAGGCACCAACGGGATTCGAACCCGTAATCAAAGTTTTGCAGACTCATGCCTTGGCCATTTGGCTATGGTGCCGTTTAAATAATTAGCAAGATTATTATATAACATTTTTTAAATTTATAAAATAAATAATTTTATATTAATTTTAAGTGGTTTTCAATTTTATTTTCGAAAAGTTTATTTTCATAAAATAAAATTGAATATTTAAATGTTTTTTATTAAATTAAATAAAAGATTTAAATATTTTTCATTATCAAAAAAACATATTAGTGGTTAAAGATGCATAAAAATATTGCTAAAACATCATTTTTATATAATTTCTATGAAAAAATAAGAAGGGAAAAGTAATCAAAATGAAAATAAAATTTAAAAATATATTACTAGTTTCGACAATTTTAACGGCGGCAACACCTTTAAGTATTTCTTGTTCTAGTCAGCAAAATGACAAAAAGGTTGATAAAACAAATGCAAGCGAAACAAACATCGAAAAAACTAATGAAACAAACGCAAGCGAAACAAACAGTGAAAAAACTAATGAAACAAATAATTCTTCAAATGGCGTAACCAATGAAGAATCTATGATAACTGAATTTTTATCATTAAAAGATGAAACGAAATTTAGAGAAATGGTTGTTAATTATTACAAAGAAAAGAAACCTAAAAACGTTGAAGAGACCGGAATTTTAATTCAAGGCTATAATTTACATAAAGATGAAAACAAAAATAATGGTGCACCTTTTTATGGTTTAAAAGGTATGAGCGACAGCGAAAATAATATAATTTTTGTAATTAAAGATGGTCTTAATGTTAATGATTTTGAGTTAATCAAAAAAGACCCTGAATCAGTGATTAAAAAGGATGACCAAAATAAAAAATGATTGATTAACATAAAATTAAAATACAAAAATGTCGATAAGATTCAAACATTTGAAATACCATTTGGTAACGAAATTGAAGAAACAAAAAATATAAATTCAAACGAAGCAAATGAGGGTAGTTCAAACGAAAGTGCCGGTACAGGAAATTCATCTTCAGAAACTACAACAACAGAACCAAACGAGGGTAGTGAAAACGGAAGTTCAGGCGCAGAAAATACTCCTGCAACCACAACAACAGAAACAGGCAATGGTAGTGTGTGTGTTGCAAACGAAAGTACTGATACAGGAAATTCATCTGAAACTACAACAACTAAACCAAACGAGGGTAGCGCAAACGGAAGTTCAGGCGCAGAAAATACTCCTGCAACCACAACAACAGAAACAGGCAATGGTAGTGTTGCAAACGAAAGTACTGATACAGGAAATTCATCTGAAACTACAACAACTAAACCAAACGAGGGTAGCGCAAACGCGAAAGTGCTGGTACAGAAAGTACTCCTGCAACCACAACAACAGAAACAGGCGATGGTAGTGTCTCAAACGAAAGCGCTAGTACAGAAAGTTCACCTGAAACTACAACAACTAAACCAAACGAGGGTAGCGCAAACGAAAGTGCTGGTACAGAAAGTACTCCTGCAACCACAACAACAGAAACAGGCGATGGTAGTGTCTCAAACGAAAGCGCCAGTACAGAAAGTTCATCTGAAACTACAACAACAGAAATTTCGAAAGATTCTAAAGAAGAAAGTACAATAATAGAAGGAACAGAAGAAGAAAGAACTAAATATTTTGAGTTATATAAAGAAAAATTTTATTTAAAGTATAAAGAAAAATCATCTGATAAAAAATCTGTAAATAAAATGCAACTTTATAAAGTTGGTAGCAACTCCTTTTATGGTGTAAAAGGAGGAGGAAACGGAAAAGATAATAGAATTTTACTTTTAAAATCCGACACAGATTCAAGTGTAACATTTAAAAGCAACAAAAAGATAGATTTATCAAAAGAAGAAAATAAATTTATTTTTACAGTTATTCTTTTGGTTAATAATGAACAAAAGTCATTTAAATTTGAAATTGAGGAAAAAACTGATAATTAAAAAAGAGCGGTGGCTCTTTTTTAATTATTCAACATTAACTACAGGTTGTAACATTTCTAATTTATCACCTGTTTTGTAATTATTTAAAATATTCAATGTATTTGTGTTTGATTCTGGTAGAACTACAACCATTGTTGTTGTATCTAAATTATTTTCATTTAATACATCAAGATTAACGCTAACAAGAGGTTGACCTTTAGAAACAGAATCGCCAACATTTACCAAGGTTTCAAAACCTTTACCATCTAAACCAACAGTTTCAATACCTATATGAATTAATACATTTATCCCTTTGTCGTTTACTATACCTATGGCGTGCTTTGAAGGGAAAACTAATTTAATTGAACCATCAATTGGTGAAAGAATATCAATTAAACCTTCTTTTTCTTCTAATTCTACTGCAAAACCATTACCCATTGCTAATGAACTAAAGGCGGGATCTTTAACATCAGTTAATTTAACATATTTCCCGTTTGCTACAGGGTATAATTCTGTTAATTTAGATTCGTTTTTTTCTTCAAATTTGCTAAATATTTTCTTTAATTTTTCAAACATAAATATCCTTTCTAATGATTAACTATTATACATTTTTAATTACTTTTTAATTCTATTGAATAAAATATTTAAAAAAATATTTTTATAATTAATTTTTTGATATTAAAAAAGTAAGTTTTTTATTATAATTTAAATAATATTATTATTTTATAATAAATTTAGATTTTTTATAAAATCTTTGAAACGAGGCTAAATGAATAAAAAAAATATTAAAGTTGTAATTGGTATGAGTGGTGGTGTTGATTCATCGGTTGCTGCGTATTTATTAAAAAAAGAAGGTTACGATGTTGAAGGTTTATTCATGCGTAATTGAGATTCAATAGTTAATAATGATATTTTAGGTAATAAAGAAATAAATAATGAAATTTGTACACAAGAAATGGATTATCATGATGCTCAGCTAGTTGCAGATAAGTTAGGCATTAAATTACATAGAGTAGATTTTGTTGCAGAGTATTGAAATAATGTTTTTCAAAACTTTATCGATGAATATAAAAAAGGAAGAACTCCAAACCCAGATATTTTGTGTAATAAATTCATAAAATTTAACGCATTTGCTAAGTATGCATTTAGTGTTTTAAAAGCAGATTATATTGCCATGGGACACTATGCGCATGTATTGGATGGCCGTTTGTATAGAGCTAAAGATCAAAACAAAGATCAAACTTATTTTTTATCACAATTAACACACGAGCAACTTAAGAAAGTTAAAATGCCATTGTGGAATTTAGAAAAAACTGAAATAAGAGAAATTGCTAAGGAGCAAAATTTAGCAACTGCATCCAAAAAAGATTCTACTGGTATTTGTTTTATTGGTGAACGTAATTTTACTCAATTTTTGCAAAATTACATTCCTGCTCAAAGTGGAGATATAGTTGATATAACTACTCAAAAAGTTGTTGGAAAACATGTAGGTTCTTTTTATTACACAATTGGACAACGTAAGGGATTAAATTTAGGCGGTATGAGCGAACCATATTATGTTTGTGGTAGAGATGTTCGTAAAAATATAATATTTGTAGCACCTAACTCTAGACCTGAATTTTTAGAGTCCGATGCATTAATAGCTTCTGGTTACACATTTAACCATGATGATTATAATTTAGATAATTTAACAGCAAAATTTAGATATAGACAAGTAGATGTTCCTGTGAGGTTAGAAATTTTAGATGAAACAAGAATAAAAGTTTATTATCCACAAAAATCGCTTGCTGTTACACCTGGACAACAAGTTGTTTTATACGATGGAGAAAAATGCATTGGTGGTGCAACAATAGATGAAATTTATATCGATGATAAAAAAATCGAATATATTTAAAAGTTAAGAGGTTAATATGAATTCAAAATTAATTAGAGAAAAATGACTTAGTTTTTTTGAGTCAAAAGGTCATTTTATACAACCTTCAAAAAGTTTGGTTCCTCAAAATGATCCATCACTTTTATGAGTTAATAGTGGTGTAGCTACTTTAAAAGATTATTTTTCTGGAAAAAAAATACCACCTTCAAAGAGAATTGCTAACTCACAGAAATCAATTCGTACAAATGATATCGAAAATGTTGGTATTACAGCAAGACACCATACTTTTTTTGAAATGTTAGGGAACTTTTCTATTGGTGATTATTTTAAAAAAGAGGCAATTGAATTTGCGGCTGAATTTTTAATTAATGAATTGAAGTTAGAAAAGGACAAATTATACTTTACCTACTATTTTGAAGATTTAGAAACTAAAAAAATATGAATTGAACAAGGTTTTGATGAATCACATATGATACCCGGGAATAAAGATACTAATTTTTGAGAAGTTGGCTCTGGACCTTGCGGCCCTAATACAGAGATTTTTTATGATCGTGGTGAAAAATATGATTCAAGAGGAATTGAATTACTTAAAGAAGATTTAGAAAACGATAGATACATTGAAATTTGAAATATAGTTTTTTCAACTTTTAATTCTGACGGAAATGGTAATTATACCGAATTAAAACAAAAAAATATTGATACTGGTGCTGGTTTAGAACGTATAGTATCAATATTACAAGATGCACCAACCAATTTTGATACTGATTTATTTTTACCGATAATTCATAAAATAGAAGAGTATACAACTCAAAAATATGTTATTGAAAATTATTTTGATAAAGATCCTATTCAAACAGAAATTAATACTAATTTTAAAATAATTGCAGATCACATGAGAACTGTTGTTAACGCTCTTGCTGATGGTGCTAAACCTTCAAATACTGGTCGTGGTTATATCTTAAGAAGATTAATTAGACGTAGTTCTTACAAAGCAATTTCGCTTGGTATAAATGATTTATTTTTATATAAATTAGTTAAAGTTGTTAAAGAAACTTTACCTTTTGAGTATGAGACAAAAAGAATTGAAGAAATTATTAAACAAGAAGAAATAACCTTCTTAAAAACAATTGATAATGGTAAAAAATTATTAGATAAATACATAGATGAGAATGTTAAAGTGTTTCCTGGTGATGTTGCTTTTAAACTTTTTGAAACATACGGATTTCCAATTGAGTTAACAACAGAAATTCTTGAACAAAAAAATATTTCTATTGAAACAGAATCGTTTGAAGAAGCCAAATTAAAACATTCAGAAGCAAGCAAACACTCTAAAGTGTCTGGTATGGATAAAGTTATTAACTCATTAACAATAATTAAATCAAAAGTAGATAAATTTATTGGTTATACTAATCTTGAATCAGAAAGCAATATTTTGTATTTGTTAAATACTGAAAACGAAATAGATTATTCAGACCAAATAAGCTATGTCGTATTGGATGAAACTCCTTTTTACGCAACAAGTGGTGGTCAAAAACATGATAGAGGTTACATACAACAAGGTAATAATAAAATTTTAATTTTAGATGTATTTAAAGATAAATTCGGGAATCACATTCATAAAGTAGAAGGTACAATAGATAAAAAAATACCAGTACACTGTTATGTAGATCCTGTAATTAGACTAGGATTAGAAAGAAACCATTCAGGTACACACTTATTATTCCGTGCTTTAAGAGAGGTTTTAGGAAATGAAGTTAAACAGTTAGGTAGTGATAACAATGAAGAAAGATTAACTTTTGACTTACCTTCTGAAACTAAACCTACCGAAGAACAAATAGAAAGAGTTGAAGAGTTAGTGCGTAGTTTTATTGCTCAAAAGGCTAATCGTGAATATTTAATGATGTCTACAGAGCAAGCTAAACAAATGGGTGCAATCATGACATTAGAAGAAAATGAATATATGGATCCTAATTTTGTAAGAATTGTTGAATTTGAAAACATAACTGCCGATTTATGTGGTGGGACACACTTATCTAACACAGAGAAGCTTGAAAACTTTAAAATAACTAATGTTGAGAAAAAGGCGGCAGGAGTTTATAGAATTAGAGCAATTTCTTCAAATTTATTAGTTGATGAGTTTTTAGAGGACCAAAAAAATCAACTTATTGTTGAAGTTGATAACTTAATAGAACGTAATGCAAAGTTGGATTCTAATTATCAAATCAACCTAGAAATACCTGATGATAATGAAGATGCTATTAAATATTTAAAAAATATAAGCAATTTAATACGTAACGATTATGTTTCTATAATGAAGAAACAAGAAAATGATTTTAGTTTTGATTTTGATAATATAGAAAAAGAAATCATAGATAATAAAGAGTTGATTTATTTAGAAGATATCGATAAAAAAACAATTAAGAATATCGGAACAACTTTAAGAGAAAAAAATATTAATTCTTTAGTTATTGCAATTTCTGATGATTCTAATCCTATGTTAGTAGTTTCATCAAAAAAATATGATTCAAAATATATTGCAACTCAAATTTTTGATAAATTTAACGGAAAAGGTGGTGGAAATTCTATTTTAACAATGGGGAAAATAGAATCAAAAGATAAAGTTAAAGACTTTGTAATTGAAAGTTTAAAATGAGAAAATTAGGGTTAGATTTAGGGACAAAATCCTGTGGTTTCGCAATTACCGATGAGAGCGAAATAATTTCTTCATCAATTGAAAATTTTATGTTTGAAGAAAATAATTTTAATTTAGTAATTGAAAGAATAAAGTATTATCTATCCATTTATAAAATAGATGGTTTTGTGTTAGGTTATCCTCTTAAAATAAGCGGAGATAAAAGCGACAGAACTTTAATGGTTGAAAAATTTAAAATTTTACTTGAGAAAAATTTTGAAATTCCAGTCATGCTCGTTAATGAACAATATTCTACAAAAAGAGCTAAAGAAATTTTAAAACAAGGCGGCTTAAATACTACAAAAAGTAAAAAATATAAAGATAGTTTAGCGGCCCAAATTATCTTAAACGATTATTTAGATTATTACAAGCATAAGTGAGGTAAATAATTAATGACTTGAACACCTACTAATATTGGTTTAGCTATCTCTGCAGTTGTTGTATTTATAATAGGAATAGTGGTTTATGTAGGTATTAATATTTGAGCAAAAAAAATCAGAAATAATTTTATCAATAAATCTAGACAAGAAACATTAATTAAAATTGAAAGTTTAAGAAACGATATTGGAACTTTACCTTTTGAATTAAAAGATAAATTAAAATCCAAAACAGATGATTTAGATATTGAAGGTATTATTAATACTGTTTATCTGAATAAATATCAAGATGTGTTGGTTATTTCTGAAAATGATATTTTTCCTAACATAGCAATAAGCGAAAAAACTACAGCCAAAAACTATTATTTAATTAACAATTTTGATTTTGATAAATTTACAAAAATTAGAGATAATAATCCCGAAGATGTTACAAAACCACTTTTTCTTTATAATAATGAATTATTAGATTTAATAGTAGTTTTTAAGGAAAATAAAAATATTTTCGATTTATATAAAGATTATTTTAATAAATTAAATAAAGATGGAATGTTAGTTTTTAATTTAAAAAAAATAAAGAATTCTGAAATTAATAATTTAATTAATGAATTAAAAACTAAAAATATAAAATATGAAGTTTCATACATAACTAATAAATATCTTTTTATTGTTAAATAAACTTTATTGTATAATAATATTAATAATTAGAGGAGTTTCCAGATGAATGATGATAAAAAAATAATTTACTTATCAATTGAAAAGTATAATGAGTATAAAAAAGAGTATGAACAATTAATTAATGTTGAACGTAAATCTGTGCAAGAAGCTTTAAAAGAAGCTCGTGCACAAGGTGACTTGTCAGAAAATGCTGAGTATGATGCGGCAAGAGAAAGACAAGGTATTGTTGAAGCTCGTATTTCAGAATTAGAAAATATTTTAGATAATTCTAAAATTATAGAGTCTAACTCAGATAAACAAGATAATAGAATTGGTATAAATTCACAAGTTACATTTTTGATTTTAGAAAAAAATGAAACAAAAACTGTTATGATTACAGGTTCACACGACGCAGATCCGTTTCAAAATAAAATTTCAACATTTAGCCCATTGGCGGTTGCTATGTTGAACCATGAAATTGGTGATGAGGTTGAAGTTGAAGGTGTTAAGAAATTTACAATTAAAATTATGGATGTTAAACACTTATAATATAAAGTCGTATTTTAATATGGCTTTTTTTATAAAAAGAAAGGATATAAAATGAATAAACACCCAAAAATAAAGAAGATATTATTTGATGAAGAATTTGTAAATAATAAAATAAAAGAAGTTGCAAAATGAGTTAATCAAACTTACAAAGATAGCGAAAATTTAATAATAGTAGCCTTATTAAAAGGTTCTATTCCCTTTTTAGCCGAATTAATTAAACATGTTAATGTTGATCATGAAATCGATTTTATAACAGCAAGCAGTTATAGTGGCCATCACGCTTCTAGCGGAAGTGTTAAAATCATTATGGATTTAGCTCAAGACATAAAAGGTAAAGATGTTTTGATAGTTGAAGATATTATAGATAGTGGTATTACACTTGATAAAATAAAAAAAATGCTGTTAAATCGTGAGCCAAAGACTTTTAAAATAGCAACTTTAATGGATAAACCACAAAATCGTAAAGTTAATTTAGAGGCAGATTGTTATGGGTTTGCAGTACCTAATGAATTTTTGGTAGGTTTTGGACTTGATTATCAGGAAAAATTTAGAAATTTACCATACATCGGAATACTAGATGAAAAATATATAAAATAATTATTAGAAATTAGCATAAAAAACATTTTTTTATCAAATAAACCCGTTTTTTATGCTTTTTTACCTTTTTATAGTATAATAATTTAATTATGTATATAAATATAATTAAAAAGATAATTGTAGCAATAATTATAATATTTTTAGGGTTTAACACGTTATATTCGTTTGACTACAAAACATGAATATGAGAGTTTGGTAGTGTATGGCAAAAGGTGATTGGTGTTAGCGTTTCACTTTCTGCACTATTGGGAGTATTATCTGTTATTGCTTTTTCTAATCATAAAAAAATAGGGTATCCGCTAGGTATTCTTAATGCATTATTATTTTCATTATTTGCGTTTTCTTTTAAAATACCATTAGATGCTTTTATCAACTTATTTATCTATATACCGATATTAATTTTTACCTATTTTAAAACAACAAGAATTATTAAGAATAATAAAAACTTCGAATTTTTTAGATCTAATATTTATTCAACCACTTTTTTTGTTTTTTTAACAATTTTGATGAGCGTATTATTCTATTATGTAACTCCGTTATTGCACGAAGAAATATTAATTTTACTAAATCAATTTGATAAGACACAAATATACGGAACAAACTTTAACTATTATCAAGCGGCAATAATATTAAATTCTCTAATTAACGCATTATCAATTATAGCGTTAATTATGATGCTTTTAGGTTTTAGAGATTCATGACCAGTTTGAATCCTTAAAAATATACTTTCTTTCATTTTTTTTGGAGGAGTAGGGTTTTTAAATTGGACAACTATGATAATTAATATTATTTATATGTTATTATCAATTTATTTCTACTTAGTAACAACTAATAAACAAAATGTAAAAATTGCATTTATTGGAACAAGTGGTAGCGGTAAAGAAGTACTTATAGATAAATTAAATCCTTATTTTAACTATAATAAATTTACTAAATTCGAAGATTTTAAGGAAAACTCACAAGAGTACATAGATTATATAAATAACCTTAAAACTAATAGTTATAAATTTCATAAGGATATCTTTAGACGCAGATTAAAAGAAATTAAAAAGATGCAAGTTAATACAATTAATATAATGGATGGACACATGATTGAAGATTTTATTTATCCAGAAATTAATATTAAGTTAAACAACTTTTCAAGTAAACAAAAGTGATATTGAAAATTTTGAAAAATGAAATACCTAGTCTCTCTTGCGTTGCAAGAAAAATTAGATTATATATTTGTCATAACTAAGGATTTTAAAACAACTAATATAAATCGCTTGTTTGGAGTTGAAAACGCAACTACCGAATTAGAAAGAGCTAGATGAAGTGCCGAAATTAATAATACTCATTTTTTTAAAGAAGTTCATAATTTTTATTTAACTGACAATAATTTATCTCCTTATTTATTAAATTTAGTTAAGAAGTACTCAAAAAATGTTGTTCATATACACAACACAAACGCTGATGTTGCATCGGGTATTATAATCAATAAAATAGACATACTAATCAATAAAAAAACTTCGTCTAATATTAAAAAAATTATCTTTAATTTAAAAAAATTTTTCAAATTCAAATAATAAAAAATATCTAGTTGAAATATAACTAGATATTTTTTAAAATTTCCATTATTTTATTTCAAATAGGGGGTTCGCTTGTTGAGTGGCTAGCTGAATCTACTAGGTATAATTTTGAATTTTTAATTTTTTTATGTAATAAATATGCACCAATTGGTCTACAATCAATATCTTGTCTTCCATGAACTATATAAGTTGGTATTGACGATAGTTTGTGTGCATTTTCTAAAATATAATTATCACTTTCTAAAAAGCTTTTATTAACAAAATAATGAGTTTCCATTAGAGCAATTGCTCTATTATTATCAATTTGATCTTGTGTTAAATTTGCTAGTGGAACAAAGGTTTTAATCGAAACAAGAGCACTTTCTCAATTTGAAAAAGTTGTTGCAACTTTGTTTAATTTATTGATGTCTACTTCGTTTTTAAGTGCGTAATAATATTTTTCTAAATTATTTTTACCCGGATATTTTAGTATTATATTTTTATATTCTTCATATAAATCAGGGTAAAAGTCACTTGCTCCGTTCTCTTCGTATAAATAGTCAACATCTTCCTGACGCCCTAAAAATACCGCTCTTAATAATATTTGACTAACATTATTTGTGTATTTAAGCGCATACATTAAACTTAATGTAGTTCCTCAACTACCACCAAATAGCATTATTTTTCCTAATTGTAGATGATTTCTTAATTTTTCAATATCATCAACTAATTCGTTTGTGTTATTTTCTTGTAGTTCTAAAAAAGGTGTACTTAATCCGCATCCACGTTGATCCATAAATATAATCATAAATTTATTTTGGTCAAATAATTCTAAAAGTTTATAATGACTACCACCACCTGGTCCGCCGTGTACTACAAAAACAGGTTTTCCTTTTAAATTCCCATATATTTTATAATGAATTTTATGTAAACTAGATACATTTAAAAAGTAAGATTTATTTGTTTCAATTTTCATTTTTCTCCCTTGCAATCATACATATTAATTATTTTTGTATATGTGATTACACTATATAATATTATATATAAAACAAAATTAGGATAAAAGGAAATATATGTATAAGTCAAAATTAAATATAAGAGAAACTCAAAGTGCTATTCAAGATCTGAAAGCACATTTTCAAGAAGGTCTTAAAAAAGAGCTAAATTTAACAAGAGCAACTGCCCCATTATTTGTTTCTAAAAAATCCGGATTAAATGATGGTTTGAATGGAGAAGCTCCGGTTAAATTTTTACCAAAAGATTCAACAACAGAATTACAAATAGTCCACTCACTTGCAAAATGAAAAAGACAAGCTTTATTTGACTATCATTTCGAAACATACGAAGGTTTATATACAGATATGAATGCAATTAGACGTGAAGAAGATTTAGATGATACCCATTCATATTATGTTGATCAATGAGATTGAGAAAAAATAATTACTGCTAAAGATAGAAATGTTAATTTTTTAAAAAATATTGTTAATAAAATTTACAACTGTGTAAAAGAAACAAAAAAATATATTAATGAAAAATATAATTTGCAAGAAGTTTTTGCAAACGGTGTATTTTTCGTTAGTTCACAAGAATTAGAAAATATGTTTCCTAATTTAACTCCTGAACAAAGGGAAAATGAGTTAGCAAGAGAAAAAGGCACTATTTTTGTTTATCAAATTGGTTGACCTATGATGTCTGGAGTAGTTCAATCTAAAAGAGCATTTGACTATGATGATTGAAAATTAAATGGAGATTTAATAATTTATGCTCCTTGAAAAAATAAAGCAATAGAATTGTCGTCTATGGGTATACGTGTGGATAAAGATTCTATAATAGCTCAATCAAAAATGAGTGAAGAAGAAGTTAAATCCATTTCAGAGTTCCACAAAGGTATAGTAGAAAGCACTTTACCACTCACAATTGGTGGTGGAATTGGTCAAAGTAGACTAAGTATGTTAATGCTTGAAAAACAACATATTGGTGAAGTACAGTCATCATACTGACCAAAAGAAATGAAAGAAGAACTAAAAAAAGAAAACATTCATTTATTATAAAAAAACGAACAAAATTTATGTTTTGTTCGTTTTTATACCTAAAAAAGTTGAAAAATATACATAACAATTTGTCGTACTCAAAAACATATTTTTATTGTAGTATTTTGTCCTTAATATTTTAAAGTTATTATTAATTTTTGGACTTTTCCAACTTATATATAAAAAATACAAAAAATTAACACAACAAATAAGTTGTACCTAAAAAAATATTTTTTTCTGTGTGTGCTAGCTATTAATATGTCCCATTTCTAAGTATCTAAATAAATTCCTTAGTGTCCCCCGTTCATATTACCACACATATATTATATATAATAAATATAAAGTTATGGTTTTACTATTCACTACCATGCACTCATCTTATCATTAGTCCCTAAAGGCCTTTGATTTCTTGCTTATTCGATAAGTCCAGTTAAGTTCATTTGGATTCACTGGCTTGTAGCCGCAATGCATCATTGCATCCTTAAATTGATTGTTTGTAAGATAAATACCTGTATCTTTTTGTAAAAGATGCTTAATACCATAGCTCGTTATAGTTTCTAGTTTTGTTTTTCTAGGCATAATATTTTCATCAATCCAGTTAAAGACAATTTCTTGTTTTTTCTCGTCAATATCTGCAATAAGCTCATCGTCTACATATCCATTTTCATTTGTATATGGTCTATTATTTATAATCATAGTTTTATCCTCCTAAATTATTTCTTCAAAATCTTAATTCAGTGACACTGTATTCATCTACTTGTTTTTTGTATAGCCACTACATATTAAAATCACTGCAAAATCTCGGTTATTTCTGATTATTCACCATTAAAATTAGCCCAACATCTATACACCTGATAAAGTTGATTACTCATTACAAAATCCCTTCTACTTTTTTGCAAGGATCCGTTATGAAATGGTCAATACAGTCATTCTTTTTCTTATATACATTTTTATCATTATTGAGCACTTTGCTATATAGAAATTTGCATCCATTTATATATATTATATAAGAAAAAATAAAAAATATACTTTTGTATGCTATATCTATTTATTTAAATCGTTCTAGTTTTAAGTTCTATTTATTAAATTTTAAAATATATTGAAAATGAATAAAGAATTTTTCTAATAATTAAGCAAATTTTGAAGTTTCAGTTACCAAAATTGCCTATTTTTTTATAAAGCAACAGAAAAAATATCTTCTTTAAAAAAGAGTATGGAAAAATTACGTTTTATCTATAAAACGCTTAATATCGATTAAATATTTTTTAAAGAAGACTCTTTAGTTATCAAAAAAATTAATAGTTTTATTGTTTAATACCTTTCAAAAAATTAAATTTTGTTATTCACAATTGATTTCATTTTTATAATTTATTTTCTAAAATTATATTTTAGATTCTATTAACTCATCTTGAAGTTCTTGTTAATTTGTTGATAATATCGCCAACAACTCTCGGATTTCTTTGTGATTATCTGTTTTATTTTCTAATTTTTTTTAATTTTGTTAATATTATGATTTGTAAAATTAGTGTTTACAGAATAAAACTTAACTAAATTTAATATATTAGTATTTGAAGGATCAAAACCCTTTTTAATCAATCATAATTTTAATCGAGTAAATTGATATCCTTTTGAAGTTTTAGCTTCATATATCCTATTATCACCAGTTGTAAAACATAAATTACCATTTGAATCTTCAACAAATTCAATTTCGCTTTTATCATACATATAAACTCTGTGACTATCTTTATCAAACGGTGCTAGTAATTGATTTTGAAATTTCATAACTCCCTTAATAATTTTTTTTAATTTTTAAAATCATTTTGTTTTTAGTTTTTCCGCATTAGGAGTTCTAAACACATTTAATTTTTCTTTTTCTATTTTTTAAATTTATCATTATAAAAATCAATAATTTCTTTTGCGTTATTTTTATATCTGTAGTAGATTTTATATTTTTACTATGAAAAATAATGGATAATTTGATTGTGTGCTTTAAATGATCTTTCCACATTTGGCTTAAATGTAAGCCTTGAAGATGATAAAAGTTCAACACCTTTCTCTCTTAATGCTCTAGCAACCCTTGTTTCATGATTGTGAGCATTATGCATTGTTGTTCTATTATCTGAATATACTTTTTCGGGTAAATCATAATTATCAAATACCATTTCTATTAGTTTTTAATACCCATTATTAGTTTCTTGGTCCAAAGGATAAATTGCTAATAATTTATTCAGTACTTGCATTAATTGAATGATATATACATATTTTAGGATTTTAATTATCATTATTTTTTCGAAATCTATAAAAACATAATCCACTTAAGCAATTTGACCAAAATTTAGAATTGACTTTTTGTTAGTATAAATTTATGCTTCTTTTGTTCTTTTGAGTTTTTTAAACTTAAGTTGATTACATATTCTATTTCTTTGTTCTTTTGAGATAATAATTCTTTATTTATTTTTTTAACTTTTCTTTCTGTTTTTTATTTATATAACCACTATAAAAATCATTTGAAAGTGATCTTTCATAAAAAGTTGATAAAGAAAACTCAACATTTTTAGATGTTTTTTGTATCAATCAATATAAGTTATTGAACTTTTTGATTTATCATGAATAATAGAATTTTCAAATTCAATTAATTGTTTATTTGTTTCGATAAATTCTCTATCGTTATATTTGTCTACGTTTTTTTATATTTATTACCATGATTGATTTTGTATATAGGATTATCGCTTAAAGCAAGCAACATTAATTTATGTTTAATTATTCTTATTGTTCTAGTTGAATACATTTTAATTTATTCACTAATGGAGGTTCGGTTTTTATCAATATTTTTTACAATAAAATTAATTTGTCTTTCCTTTTTTAACTAATAATTTGTATATTCATTTTTGTTAATTTTAATTTTCATAATTACTCCTCTAATATTTTAATATAAATAGGACTAATTATCTTGGGGCATCTAATAGACAAATTGCAATACTTTTAATGAAGGTACTCCAAAAAGTTAAATATACATACATAATCAAGAGAAACGAATGTAAAAACAAGTTTAAAAAGATAATTTCATTAGGAAATACTATTAAATTAAAAAAATTAATAAAAATTATCTTGAAATATTTGGAACTGAAATTGAAAAAAATAGATTGAACCGAAGATCCGAAAGAAATAAAAGTTCACTTGTTAGGTAAATTACACGGTGAACGCGGTGAAACTATTAAGGAATATGTTGCCAACGACGGAATTACCGTAATTTATAAGACTGTTCAAAAATTAAAGATATTTGAATTTCTACAAAAATCCAAACATAAAAATCTGGAAGAATTATTAGAATATCAAATTGCCTCAAGAATGATAAATGATAATAGTGTTATAAAAAGATTTCAAACTAAAGATGAATTTATCAATTCTGTCTACACTAAATAAAGAAACATTTTATAATCTTTTAGATATCTTATCAAATAATGAAAATTGCCTTATGCAAGGTTTAAACAGTACAATTACTAGTTTAACTCACAAAGATATTCAATTAATATTTTATGATTCATCCGAATCATTTGTTAGAGAAGGGTTAAGAAAACTTGGTTATTCAAAATATGGTAAGTTTGAGGAAAAATAAGTTGTTATTAGTATGGCAACAGACAGTAATGAATACCTATTTTTATAGAAATATTTAAAGGAAATACTACAATTTTTTATCATTAGTTTTAGAAATGAAAAAAGCTTATAACTTAAAAAAGGCAACAATTATAGCTGATAAAGGTATGTCTATAAACAAGAATATTCGTTTTAGAAGCACGTAATATCGATTAGATAATTTCGTATATATTAAAAACATCATCAAATTCTTTTAAAGATTTTGCACTTAATGCTACAGGTTATAATAACTTGGATAAAGATACAAAATATAAAAAATATAACTACTATTCACACTGAAAAGGAAAAAGAGTTAATGATATCATAAGAAGAATTATTACCAATAATGCAAAAAGAGCATCAAAAGATAAAAAAGATAGAGAAAATTTAATCAATAATTCTCATAAAAAACAAAAAAACAAAATGGTTAGTGCAGGCGATATTGTAGAAATTGAGAAATATAAATTTTACAAAAAGGTCGGTAAAACGGAATTTATTCTTGACCACGAAAAAGTAAATGAAGATAAAAAGTACGATGATTATTATGTTTTCAAAATTTCAAGAGAAGTTATGCCACCATCAGAAATTATTAATATTTATTATAAACAATGACAAATTGAAGAAAACTTTAAAACATTAAAAGATGCATTAAAAATTAGACCAATTTATGTTAGAACAAGCAAACATATTAGAGGTAATTTTTCCTTAAACTTTATATCATTAGTGGTTTTAAAATATTCTATTTATTTAGTGAATAAATTTTACGAAACAAATAGAATTGTAGCTAAAATGGTTATAAAAAGAATGGTATCAGGTGTATTAGCTGAGACAAATAGTATTAAATATATCAATGATGATGCAAATATTGCTAATTATAACGATATTCTATTGTTGTTAGAATAAGAATACGAAAAAATGAAAAAGTTGAAATTATGGATATAAGTTGTTTTAATTTAAACTTTTCTTTTAAAACCCCGAAACTTCGCGTAATAGTTAAAACTATAAAAACAAGTAACTGCAAACAATCAAACTCTAATGCTATTAAAATCTAATAGGAATTATTCTAAGTATAACAACTGTAAAAATTGGGTGTTTATCCCAAAAAAGTTCGAGAAATAGAACTATTTATTTGAAAAGTCGATACAATTATAATATAATATTATGTATGAAATTTAGTTATAAACCATTATGGAAATTACTGATTGATAGAGAAATGAGTAATAAAGATTTGATAAATATTACTGATATAAGTAAAAGTACATTACACAAATTAAAAACTGAGAAGAATGTAAATACAAATATATTGTTAAAAATATGCAATGCATTGAAATGTGATATTTCAAAAATTATAGAATGCGTGGAGGAAAAAAATGATTAATAATAAATTGACATATATTTCTTTGTTTTCATCTGCTGGAGTTGGTTGTTATGGATTTAAAGTTGAAGATTTTGAATGTATCGCTACTAATGAACTAATTGAAAGAAGACTTAACATTCAAAAAATTAATGATAAATGTACTTTTGATAGTGGATATATTAGTGGAGATATCACAGATAAAAATATACAAAATAAAATCTATAATGAAATAAAATTATGAAATAAAATGGGGAATGATAGAGTTGATGTTGTTGTAGCTACCCCGCCATGTCAAGGAATGAGTGTTGCAAACCATAAAAAGAAAGATGATGAAATTGAAAGAAATAGTTTAATTGTTGAAAGTGTAAAGATAGTAAAAAGAGTTTTGCCAAGATTTTTTGTTTTCGAAAATGTGTCAGCGTTTTGGAAAACTGGCTGCACATATAATGACGAAGTAGTTTCAATTGGAAATATGATTACATCAGAATTGTCTTCTGAATACGTTATAAATAATAGAATATTAAATTTTAAAAATTATGGTTCTAATTCCTCTAGAACAAGAACATTGGTAATAGGTGTTCATAAGTCGGAAAGTGATTTTATATTGCCGCTAGAATTATTCCCAAGCTATAGAGAAGAGAAAACATTAAGAGAAGTAATTGGAACTATGCCTAAATTATCATGGGGTGAATACGATAATGAAGATTTTTATCATAGTTTTAGAGAGTATCCTATTCATATGAGAGATTGGATCTCTAATATTAATGAAGGTGAAAGTGCATTTGATAATATAGATGACACTAAAAAACCTCATAAAATTATTAATGGCGAAATAGTAATTAATAAATCTAAGAATGGTGATAAATATAAAAGACAAACTTTTGATAAAGTTGCTCCATGTGTTCATACAAGAAATGATCAAATGGCAAGTCAAAATACAGTTCATCCTAATCAAGACAGGGTATTTTCAATACGAGAATTAATGAAGATGATGTCTATACCAGATAGTTTTAAATGGTTGGAATTATCTTTATATGATCTAAATTCTAAAACCTATAAAGAGAAAAAAGCTATTTCAAAAAAGGAAGAATTAAACATTAGACAGAGCATTGGAGAAGCTGTTCCGACTGAAATATTTAGACAAATTGCTAAAAATATAAAAAAGTATCTTAATCAAAAAAAAATAAGAGAAGTTGACATTAATAAAATAATTGATGTGGAAAAACTTACCGATATTAGTAATTTGAAAAAATATGTTTTAAACAACAAAGATACCATTTGTTTTGAAAGTTTAGCTCGAATTATAGAATTATCAAATGCAAATAGATATTCTCATTCAGCATTTTATACTCCAAAGAAAATATTAAACGAAATAGTTTCGGTATTACCAAACTTTGGAAAAGATGAGGTTCATATTTTAGAACCATCGGTTGGAGTTGGGAACTTTATTCCTCTTATATTTAAAAAATATGATTATATAAAAAAAGTGTCACTTACAATAATTGATATTGACCCAGAAATATTAGATATATTGAAAGTTATATTTGATAGTAAATTAATTCCGGATAATTTTAAAATTAATTTTATTAATGCGGATTATATGGATGCAAAGTTTGATTTTAAATTTGACCTTATTATCGGGAATCCACCATTTACCAAATTAAGTTCAAAAGAAACTTTAAAATATAATAAAAATAATGAGTTTAGCAAGAGCTTGACTAATCTATCAGGATTGTTCTTAGAAAAATCATTGTTAATTTCTGATAATGTATCATTAATATTACCGAAAAATTTATTAAATACTGCTGAGTATACAGAAACTAGAAATAAATTAAAAAAATACAATGTTGATTCTATATTAGATTTTGGAGAACTTGGTTTTAAAGGTGTATTAATAGAGACTATAAATTTAATAATAACTAATAAGAAAAATACAAAAACATTGGTTAAATCATTGACTAAAAAACTTGAAATTATGCAACCTAAAAAATATATATTTTCTGATGATTTACCTTATTGGGTAATTTATAGAAATGATTTTTTTGATAAAGTTTCGAATAAATTGATATTTGGAGTGTTTTCGGTATTTAGAGATAGACAAATCACAACTAAAATGCTAAATAAGTCTTATAGTAATAATTATGTACGTGTTATAAAATCTAGAAATATTTCTGATGTTGGAAGTGAAATAGTTGATATTAAAGATTATGATTCGTATATCGACTTAAATGAAGCTAAAAAATTAAGTGTATATAAATTTATCGAAAATAATGATGTTTATTTAGCCCCCAATATGACTTACAAACCAAGATTATTAAAAAAAGATAAAAAATATATTAGTAATGGTTCTGTTGCAATTCTTCAAAAAAAATATGATTTTAAAATAACAGAAAAACAAAGAGAATATATTTCTAGCCAGGAATTTAGAGAATTTTATTCATTGGCAAGAAACTATCAAACTCGCTCATTAAATATTGATAATATAAGTGTGTATTGGTTTGGAATAAATAAGGAGGTCTAAATAATGAGCATTTACTCTGAATTTTTAAATAAATTTGATTATGATGTTAGAAAAAGTAAAGATGCTAGGTGAATAGATCAAAAATGCACTTTTGATGTTGTGTCTATCATAGCTGATTGTATTATAGAATATGTGGAAAATGAAGAAAAGGAAGAATTTACAGTGTCAGATATATGGCGTAGTGAATATTCTAGAAATAATGTTATCGAAATTTTTTCTAAGCCTGACCCTGAATTAAAAGCAAGCAATGAGTATGATAAATATTTTGGTCAGCCAATAAAATTATTGTCTTATAGCAAAATATTATCAGCAAGAAAGAAAAATAATAGATATTTTTATAAGATTAATGACAAAGAGTTATTGAAAGATATAGCTTTAAGACCAACAAATGCATTAAATTTTCTTTATGAGTACATAGTAAAAGTTTTAAAGGATAGTGATTTATTCAAAAGTTTTGAACATTTTTTTGAATTACAGACTAAAGATTCATACAAAGATGTAAGAAATCATTTTATTAATTTTACTATTCAAAATACACCAATTAATAAAGAAACAGAATGTGGTAGAATTTTTACAAAAATTATAAATCCATTGGCGTTTAAACTTAAGAAATTAGGAAGCAAAAAAGGGAAAATTTCATTAAAAAATATTACTATGAATGACCTACAGTATAATAGAGAAAATTGGAGAGACGAGTTAATCGGTAAAGATAAATCTATAACAAGAGAAGAATATGAAGCAACTTTAAAACAAAAGAATTCTAAAGCTTATGCTAAATATAAATATACTGTTAACAAAGCTAAAAAAGATATAAGAAAATATAATGATAGATATTATTCTTCTAAATCAGAAGTTAAACAACAAACAGAGGTAATTAATGCGACACAAGCGCATCATATTTTCCCTCAATCAGATTATCCGGAAATAGCCAATTATTTAGAAAATTTGATAATGCTTACTCCGAATCAACATTTTGGAATGGCTCATCCAAATAATAACACGCAATATGTTGATAAGGATTTTCAATATATTTGTTTATTGGTAAAATGTAATAATATAATGGATAATTTGAAATCAGATTTCATACCAAAATTTTATGATTTTAAGAAATATAAGGAAGTTTTGAACATAGGTCTTGAGACTAACGAGTTTAGTGAAGTAGAAGATTTGGATTTTGCAACAATAATTAATAAAATAGACTATTTTTATAGTGACTACATTGAAAATAACAAATATATTTCATTAATCAATGATACCAAAAATGCTATATAAGTTTGATTAGTACTTGACTTTGAAAAAGTGCTTTGTATTTTTTAAGAAAATAACATAAATTATTTAAGATAGGGGAATAAAATTTGACACAAAACTCATATTGATTTTTATTGATATGAGTTGCTAAATTGTAATTTCAAGTGCAACACAATTAATATAAAATATAGTTGTGGAACGCTTGAAATTTTTTAATAAAAAAATGGTTCCATATGAACCAAGAAATCATATGAATTATACAACAAAAATTACAATCAAATTACTAAAGAAGAAAAATTTTTTATACAAAATAGTATTCAGAATAACTTTTCTTTACGAAGATTGTTAGAATTTTAAGAAGAAATGTTTCTTCGATTTCAAGAGAAATAAGAAAAAATTGTGATTATTATGGTAATTATAATTTTTTAATTTCATAGAAAAAAGTTGAGAAGAAAATCACATAAATATCTTTTTAGATTCGATGTTAATTTTAAATTAGAAGAATTCGGTAATTATTTTAAGAAAAAATATAATAAAAAATTCACGGTTTTAAGGCTACATTTAATTATGTAAAGAGTAAATGTAATAATATTTTATATCATCTATAGAAACTTTTTTAATTGAGTTAAAACTAATAAATGAGTTATAACCAAAAGATAGATTAAGATCTTACTATAAAAAGGTAGAAAGCATAATCCTCTATAATAAGTAGACTCGTTAGAAGTGCTGAATACGTATTACCAATATGGGCTAGACCTAAAGAAGTCGATTTAAGACTAGTATTTGGACATTGGGAAGCAGACTTAATATTAGGTAAAAGATCTACAGGTTATAAAAATATAATAACTTTAACTGAGCGTAAAACTAGAATTGGTTTTGCAGATTTTGTTAGTTCTAAATCACCGAATGAAATAAATGCAAAATTAAAGCAAATGATTATTAAAAATAAACTTAATGTTAAATCAATAACAATTGATA
>NZ_JAFIRE010000007.1:0-32502 GCF_017116845.1 Mycoplasma sp. CSL10137
AGTATGCCAAATGTTACAATAATTGGAGAAGGTGCTTTTAGTAGAAATACATCACTTACAAGTGTAAGTATGCCAAAAGTCAATGAGGTTAGTCGTAATGCTTTTGAAGGAACAAAATTTTTAGAACAACTAATAAATTCTGATAATCAAAAACTTATTATAATAAATAATGTTTTAATTGACGGTCATAACGCTAAAGGCGAAATTATAATACCCGAAAGCGTTACAATAATTGGAGAAGGTGCTTTTAGTGGAAATACATCCCTTACAAGTGTAAGTATGCCAAAAGTTACAACAATTAAGGAACATGCTTTTAGTGGAAATACATCCCTTATAAGTGTAAGTATGCCAGAAGTTACAACAATTAAGAAACGCGCTTTTGAAGGCGATACATCGCTTACAAGTGTAAGTGTGCCAAAAGTCAATGAGGTTAGTCGTAATGCTTTTGAAGGAACAAAATTTTTAGAACAACTAATAAATTCTGATAATCAAAAACTTATTATAATAAATAATGTTTTAATTGACGGTCATAACGCTAAAGGCGAAATTATAATACCCGAAAGCGTTACAATAATTGGAGAAGATGCTTTTAGTGGAAATAAATCACTTACAAGTGTAAGTATGCCAAAAGTTACAACAATTAAGGAACATGCTTTTAGTGGAAATACATCCCTTATAAGTGTAAGTATGCCAGAAGTTACAACAATTGGGGATTACGCTTTTAGATGAAATAAATCTCTTACAAGTGTAAGTATGCCAGAAGTTACAACAATTGGGTATAGCATTTTTGATGAAGTGGAATTACTAAGTTTTGAGAGATCAAATTTACCCGAAAATATGACCTATGATGATTTTAATTTATTAATCAATAATACACATAGTATAAGTTAAAAAAGAATTAATTGAATTTCAATTTCATAATATCATTATTTACTACTTATCTTTAAATTGAAATAACGAGCATAACTTTTTTGTTTACTTGTTATTTTTTATAAAAACTATGAAATAAATTTTCAATCATAAAAATCTACTTTTTGAAAATTATATATAAAATAGTACCAGTTAAAACATTTGGGTTAAATTTTTAAGCAACTAGACCAAAAAAACTATAATATAATTAATTGAATTAATAGAAACAAATTAAAACAAGCAAAAAGATGAGTAGTAAGTCTTAAAAACTTAGTCAAATTAATATATTTAAATATATTAAAAATATTCACTTGAATATTGGAGAGTTTTAAATAAACAAACCTAAAAAAGGAGTAAATAAAAATGTTAAAAAACGATATTTTAAAAATAGACTGATTTATAATTGATAAAAACAATATATATAAGTTTATAAAAAACGGAAGTATTGAAAAATATATTAATAACAACAAAATTTGCTATCGAGTACAAAGAGATTTAAATATAAAGTCTTTAAAATGAAAGCTACCAAATAGTTTGTCTTTTAAAAATAATGGCGAAATAAATATTAGTAATTTAGTTATGACAAAAGTTTTAGAAATCGAAAAATATGCTTTTGCAAACAACAAGTCTCTTACAAATGTAATTATGCCAAGAGTGAAATTAATTGGTAAATGTGCTTTCAAAAATAACATTAACCTTAAAAGTGTAAGCGTTCCAAAAGTAATTAATTTTGGATATGAAGCTTTTTCTAATACAAAATTTTTAGATCAAATAATAAATTTAGATAAACAAAAACTTGCAATAATAAATGATATTTTGATAGATGGAAAGTATGCTAAAGGCGAAATTATAATACCTGAAAACGTAACAAAAATAGCTCCTAAAGCCTTTGAACATAATTCATCGCTTAAAAGTGTAAATATGCCAGAAATTAAAATAATCGAAAAACACGCTTTTAGAAGCAACACATCCCTTAAAAGCATAAGTATACCAAAAGTTATCACAATTGGTTCGTACGCTTTTGAAGACAATACTTCTCTTATAAGCGTAAATGCTCCGGAAGTTATCCGAGTTAATAACAGTGCTTTTGAAGGCAATACTTCTCTAACAAATGTAAGTATGCCTAACGTTACGCATATTGGAGATGGTGTCTTTAAAAATAGTATCAACCTTAGAAATATAATCATTCCAAGTGTTATAAAAATTGGAGGTTTCGCTTTTGCTAATAACGAATCACTTAAAAGTGTAAATATTCCGAAAGTCACTACGATTGAGGAAAATACCTTTATAAATAATATTAACCTTAAAAATATAAATATGCCTAACGTGACAAAAATTGGAGATTTTGCTTTTGAAGGCAATAATTCTCTTACAATTCTAAATATTCCAAAAGTTATTGAAATTGAAAAAAGTGCCTTTAGATACAACACTTATCTTAGAAGGGTAAATATGCCTAAAGTTATTAAAATTGGTGATAGTGCTTTTCTAGGCAATATATTACTCAAAAGCATAAATGCTCCCGAAGTTAAATGAATTGGTAATTGAGCTTTTCGTGAAAACAAATCTCTTATTAGTGTAAATATGCCGAAAGTTACTACTATTTTGCCGTGTGCTTTTAAAGACAATACATCACTTACAAATGTACGTATACCTAATGTTTATACAATCGGTAGTTTTGCTTTTGCTAACAATGAATTGTTAGAAACTGTAAATATCAAAAAAGTTAAAGAGATTGGTGACGGAGCTTTTGAAAGAAATAATTCTCTTGCTAGTGTAAATATGCCAGAAGTAAAAGAAATTGGTAATAGAGCTTTTGAAGGGAATAGATTTCTTGCTAGTGTAAATATGCCGAAAGTTATAAAAATTGGTATTTCATCTTTTCAAGATAACAATCGTCTTAAAAGTGTACAAATGCCAAATGTTACTACAATTGGTAACAGAGCATTTAAAAACAACCATTCATTAAGTTTCGAAAAATCTCAATTACCCGAAAATATGACAAATGATGATTTTAAAACATTAATTGAAGGTTCAAATTGAGAAAAAATCATTACTAAGATAAATTAAATAGTAGAAATTATGCTAAATAATAAAAATATTAAATTTAAGATTATTTTAAAAAATCATAATGATACTTTTTCTTTTTGTAGTAAAAAAGTAAGAAATATTCTTTAAATATAATAAATAAAAAAACTAGCTTAACTAGTTTTTTTATTTATTGATAAAACTCTATATCAAAATTTAAAAATTAAAATCGGTAAACCTATTCCTATTAAAATAATAACTAAATTCAAGATTAATTTAAGATCTAAATTATTTCCTTTATAAAAGAAAGGATGAAAAAAATCTAAGAAAGGATAAATAACAACACCATATTCTTTATTATATTCTAAATAATAAGTACTTATAAATAATAAAAACGCAAAGATAAGGTAAGAAAAAACATAAATTAAACAAATAAATTTATCTTTTTGTAGTATTTTAAGCTTATCTTTTCAAATAAATGCAAAAATAAATATGATCATAGGATTAATTAAGTGTGTGTGCAATGATTTGTATGACTGAAAAATATTTTTTCAATTACTTGTTCATGAGATTAACCCTCAATAAACAAGAAATGTAATTGAAATTAAAATTAAAGAGTGGAAAAACAATCTTCTTATTATGTTTTTTCTACTAAAACACATTAATAGCAATGTTATTAGACTAAAATAATTGGTTAAATTTGTAAAATAAAAGAATTGCGAATATCTAAAAAAATATGATTCTAAACTCTTAGTAGTTGCTTCATGATTAACAGATGAGTTTTTAAATAAAGTCATTCAAGTGATTATTAAACCGTTGGTAATAACTAATAAAAGTAAAACTGATATTAAAGTTATAATTTTACGTTTTTGAGTATCTAATTTAAATAATGTTTTCATAATAGAGAATTATATTATTGAATATAAAAAAATAAAGCATTTTTTGCTTTATTTTTTACGCTTTGGCCCTTGTTGCGATAACTGTCTTTTTAATTCAAAATCAGTACGGTATAAATAATCATCAATAGCTTCAGCTAAACCATTTTGTTCAACGCTTGAAGTATGTAATTTTGCAAATTGTATTGAATAATCATCAATATTAGCCATGGCATAAGAATAATCTGTCATTTCAAACATTGAAATATCATTTTGACTATCACCGATAGCCATTGTTGTTTTAACATCTACGCCAAAAACATTATCACATAATCACTTCATACCTGTACCTTTAGAAATTCCAGGTTTAGTAATTTCGATGTGGGAAACTAAGTAAACTATATTTAAATCAATATTCATTTCTATAGCTTTATCATAAAATTCTTTTAATTTATCTTTATCACCATATAATTCAATTTTATGTAAATCATCAGGTATTTCGCCGGTTAAAATTCAATTATCATATTCACAAAATTCAGTTATAAATTTACGAAATTCTGGTGTAGGATCTTTTAAAAAATATCTGTTATCACCAAAATAATATAAATAAACTCCTACTTGTTCAGCTAAATCTCATATTTTTCTAGCTTCCTTTGTGTCAATATATTCAATATTGAGCACTTTTTTCTCTAAATTATCAAAAATTAAAGCACCGTTAGAACAAACAATATAACGAGAACTCATTTGGTTAGCTAATCTTTGTATTTTTTCGTAAGGAGCATTTCCTGTATTTATAACAAATTCAACTCCTTTTTCTTTAATTTCTGCAGCTTTATCAATATTTACTTGCGATAAAACTTTACCTGGGAACGGATAAATTGTTCCGTCAACGTCACTAAAAATTACTCATTTTTTCATAATTTAAATTATACTAAACTTTGAAAAAACATAACTCAAAAGACTCTTTTTTATTAATATAATAGTTATTATATAACTTTAATATAGTATAATTAAAATACTTATGAATAAAGAAAAGATAAAGAATTTTTCAATTATAGCACACATAGATCATGGTAAAAGTACACTTGCTGACCGTATTTTAGAAATGACAAATACAGTTGCAACTAGAGACTTAACAAGTCAATTTTTAGACTCTATGGATTTAGAAAAAGAACGTGGAATTACAATTAAATTAAATGCTGTACAAATTAAGCACAAAGATTACATTTTTCATTTAATTGATACTCCCGGACATGTTGATTTTACTTATGAAGTTTCACGTTCATTGGCAGCATCAGAAGGTGCCTTATTACTTGTTGATGCTACTCAAGGTATAGAAGCTCAAACTTTAGCCAATGTATATTTAGCATTAGAAAATAATCTTGAGATAATCCCTGTTATTAACAAGATTGATTTACCTTCAGCTGACGTAGAAGCTGTAAAAAAAGAAATAGAAGAAGTGATTGGTATTTCAACAGAAAATGCCGTTTTAGTTTCTGCTAAAACAGGACTAGGTGTAGATAAATTGCTAGACAGTATAGTTAAATATATACCATCACCAAGAAATGCTGATGATAACAAACCTCTTAAAGGATTAATTTTTGACAGTTATTTTGATCCATATAGAGGAGTTGTTATGCTTGTAAGAATTTTTGAAGGTAAACTTAAAGTCGGTGATAAATTTAAATTTATGTCAAGAAATGATGAAGAAAATAATTATCATGTTATTGAACTCGGAATTAGAAATCCACATGAAACTAAAAAAGAGTTTTTAGAAGCTGGGGAAGTAGGATGAGTATCAGCCGCAATTAGAGATGCAAAAGAAGTTAATGTCGGTGATACAATAACATTAATTTCTAACCCTACAAGCAAAGCACTTCCAGGGTATAAAAAAATGAAACCTGTTGTTTTTACGGGATTTTACCCAATAGATACTCGTGATTATTCTTTACTAAAAGAAAGTTTAGAAAAAATTTCACTTAGTGATTCTTCTATAACATGAGATCAAGAAACTTCAAAAGCACTTGGTTTTGGATTTAGAGTAGGATTTTTAGGATTATTACACATGGAAATTCTACAAGAAAGACTCGATAGAGAATATAAAGTCGGAATAATAGCAACTAGTCCTAGTGTTGAATATGAAGTACATATGACAAATGGTGAAGTAGAAATGATAGCCAACCCAACACTATTACCTGATCGTACATTTATTGACAAAATAAAAGAACCGTATGTAGAAGCTAAAATATTTATACCAAATGAATATATTGGTAACGTTATGGAATTATGTCAAAATAAACGCGGTATTTATAAAAATTTAGAAATGATAGATGAAAAACGTTCATTAGTTATTTACGAACTACCATTAGCAGAAACAATTTTTGACTTTTTTGATAGATTAAAATCAAGCACCAAAGGTTATGCATCATTCGAATATGAATGAATTGGGTACCGAGAAAGCGATTTAGTTAAAGTTGATATTTTATTAAACGGAGATAAAGTTGATGCTTTTTCAATAATTACGCATAAAGATAGAGCTTACGAAAATGCTAGAGAATTATGTCAAAAATTAAAAGATGCTATACCTCGCCAAAACTTTGAAGTTCCGGTTCAAGCTACTATTGGTGGTAAAATAATAGCTCGTGAAACTATTAAAGCATATCGTAAAGATGTCACTGCAAAATTATATGGTGGTGACGTTACACGTAGACAAAAATTACTAAAAAAACAAAAAGAAGGTAAGAAACGTATGAAAAAACTTGGTTCAATTGAGGTACCACAAGAGGCGTTCTTATCAATTCTTAAAACAAATATTGATCCAAAAAAATAAAGGAGATGAAAATGGATAAGAAATTACTTAAAGATGATTTTTTCGCATATATTAATGCACAATGACTGAAAACAGCTAAAATTCCTGATGACCGTTCTAGTATTGGTTCATTTGTAGAATTAGATATTAACTTGGAAAAAATATTAAAAGAGACAATTGTTAATTGATCAAAAAATAACACCGAATTACCTAGTGATCCTAAATTAATTGAAATGATTAAATTTTATAATTTAATTATTGATACAAACAAAAGAGATGAATTAAATTGATCGCCTGCTAAAGAAATGTTTTTAGAACCACTTAGAAAAGAATTAAAAAGTATGACTACTTTTAAAGACTTTTTTAATTGAGAAAAAGATAAATTCCTAGAATATACATATCTACCATTTGATTTTTCAGTTGATGATGATTTTCTAGATAACACTAAAAAAATTGCTTGAATTGGTGAATTACCAACAATTCTACCCTCAAAAGAAACATACCAAAATGAAAAAGAAAAAAACAAACTTCTAAAAGTTTGAAAAGATATGATTATTGATTTGCTTCTTGACTACGGATTAGATAATAACACTGCTTTAAAAATGGTTAACAATGCGATTGAATTTGATGATATTTATAAAGAATATGTTAAAAGTTCAGTTGAAAATGCTGATTATGTATCCGCATATAATTTAAGACAAAGAGGTGAAGTTAATTTATCTAAACGTTTTGATTTTTGAACTAAACTTGATGAATTAATTGGAGAAAAAGTCACTGAAGTATCAATTCAAAACCTTAAAATTTTTGATGCTTTTGATGAAATTTTTGATGATAATAACTTAGAAAAATATAAAGATTTAATGTTTATAGTTAATTTCTTAGGAGTTACACCTTATTTAAATGAAAGAATTAGAACTAAAGCGTCAGTATACAGAAATACCGTATACTCAATAAACAAAAATAGATCAACAGAAGACTATGCATTTGATTTAGTTAAAAAATATTTTGATATGCCGTTAGGTATGTATTATGCTAAAACATACTTTGGAGAAAAAGCTAAAAAAGATGTTGAAGAAATGGTGCAAAGTATGATTGAAGTATATAGAGAAAGACTTCAAAAAAACACCTGACTTTCTAAAAACACAATTGAAAAAGCACTTATTAAATTATCTAAATTTGAATATATGGTCGGATATCCAGAAATAATACGTCCTTACTTCTCAAAATTTAAAGTAAAAACATACGAAGAAAACGGAAGTATTTTCGAAGCTGTTCATTCATTTTCAAAAATAATTGCAAAATATAGATTAAGTTTATATCACAAACAAGAAGATAAAAGATATTGATCAATGTCGCCATCGACAATCAACGCTTACTACCACCCAATGAAAAATCACATTGTTTTCCCGGCTGCAATTTTGTCATACCCATTTTATGATGTTAATAGATCTAAAACAGCTAACTTTGGTGCGATTGGTGCTGTTATAGCTCACGAAATATCTCATGGTTTCGATAATAATGGAGCTCAATTTGATGAAAATGGTAAATTAAACAATTGATGAACAGATAACGATAGAAAAGAATTTCAAAAAAGAACAGAAGCTGCGATTAAACTATTCGACGGTAGAGAAACTGAATTTGGAAAAGTTAATGGTAAATTAACAGTTTCAGAAAACATAGCAGATTTAGGTGGATTTGATTGTGCTTTAGAATCTGCACAACGTGAAAATGATTTTAAAGCAGAAGAATTCTTTGAAAGTTGAGCTACAACATGACGTTCAATTTATAAGGAAGGAACTGCAAAACGTTTATTAGATTCAGACGTTCATTCTCCTGCTAAAATACGTGCAAATGTTATTTTAGGAAATAATGAATTATTTGAAAAAACTTATAATATAGAACCTGATGATAAAATGTATGTATCGCCAGAAAATAAAGTTAAAATTTGATAAAAAAGAGGCATAAACCTCTTTTTTATTATTAATTTCGCGTTAAAAAACAATATTATCTTTAGTCGCGGACTTAATATTATCGCCATATATTTTTTTGAGTTTATCCACTTTTATTATTTCTTTATAAGAACCTACATTATTTTGATTTACAATACCGTTTTCAACAATAATAACTTCAGATTCAAGAAATAATACATGATTAGGATCATGTGTTGATAAAATAATAGTCTTCCCCAAGTCTTTTTTTGCTTTTAATATAGATAATACTTTTTGTTGATTTTTTAAATCTAAAGCGCTCGTTGGTTCGTCTAAAAAAATAATTTCGGTATCCTGTAAAAAAGCAGCGCATAATTCAATTATTTGTCGTTGACCTCCTGATAAATTATTTATTTTAGTATTTATAAAAGAACTCATATTTACTTCGTTTAAAATAGCTCTTATTTTAGAATCGTCTTCTAACGAAGGTTCTTGATAAAATTTATATTTATTAACAAAACTAAATCTTAAATATTCCAAAACAGTATACTCATTTTCGATTGAAATAACCTGAGGTACGTAGCTAAAAATTTTTGATCTTTCTTTTATTTTAATTTTTGATAAATCGATATTATTAATAAAAATTTTTCCGCTATTTGGTTTATTAATGCCTGCTAAAAGCTTAATTAATGTAGTTTTACCAGAACCATTAAGACCTAAAACTGTATATATTTTTCCTTTTGAAAAAGATAAATTAATATTTGTTAAAATATTGCTCATTCTATTATATTTAAAACTTAAATTTTGAATTTTTATGATAGTATTAACTTTTTTCATTTTTACCTTTTTTAACAATTAAAATATAGGCGAATAATATAGCTCCTATAATTCCGGAAATAGCACTTATTGGAATTTCGCCTGAAGTTAAGGTTCGTGAAATAATATCTATAATAACCATAAAAGAACCGCCTATAGTTATACTAAAAGGAATAGTTGTTTTTGTATTTTTACCTAATCAAATTCTAATAATATTAGGAATTACTAACCCAATTCAAGTTATATTCCCTGCAACAGCAATCGAACTAGCTGTCAAAAGTGTCGAAATAATTATTATTATTCATCTATAATATTTGTAATTTAACCCTCTACTTTGCGCAATTTCTTCGCCTCTACTTATGATGTTTATTCTTCATCTAATAGAAAATAAAATTATTATTGAAACTATATAAATAGGCATAAAAATTCAAACTTGGTACATTTTAACTTCCGAAAAACTACCCATGAGTCAAAAAATTATTGAAGGTAATTGAGTTTGTTCGTTAGCAACTGTTTTTATTACACTAATAACACTTGACATAAAACCAGTTATTATTATTCCTGCTAATATTAAAGATAAAGTCTTAGTGTTTTTAAACATTTTTGAGACAAATATTGTTATCAAAATTGTTAAAATACCAAAAATAAACGCAAAAAATGAAACTCCCATACCTCACATTACATTAGATAAACCTAAAACTATTGCAAACCCAGCACCAACACTAGATCCCGAAGATACACCAAGTATACTTGGTGAAACTAAATTATTTTGAAATGTTTCTTGATAAATTAAACCAGATAAAGTTAATGCTCCACCTACCATAAAAGCTAATAAAGTTCTAGGTAATCTTAAATTTAAAATAACATTATATTCAATAGTATTTTCTGTATTTAATTTACCAAATATTATTTGTAAAAATTTATTAAAATTAATATTATATCTACCAAAACATAAAGATATAAAAATAATTAATAATGATAATAATATAGTAATTCCAAATAATATATATTTTTTAGTTTTAAGCATTTGGTTGTATACCGCTTAAAATTTTAGTAATTTCATCATCGGCTAAATCATAGTTATAATATGTTTTGTATGTATTTTTTAACATTGATCGTATATCGAAATTGAAGATTTCGGGCCAAAATTCATTAGCAAGATAAGCGATAAATATTTTTAACTCGACTCCAATTTGTTCAAAAGGTATCACACCTAAAGGTATATTTATTAAATTATTTTGCCTTACCGCTTTTAGTGACGAAAATGTTTCATCAGATTTTAAAGCATTAATGTTTTCGTTTTGGAATTTACCTCCAAAAAGATAGTAATCAGCATTGTCTTTTAATAACTGTTCCTTTGTTGCTACATTATTTTCAATAGTAAATTCACCTGGAACATAATAAACTTTTAAAATACGCATTATAGATGATAATAAAGTATCTTGTCCAGACTCTGTGTAAGTTACTCCTTTGTTTTTGTCACCGCGTACGTATCAAACTTTTTTAATTATTTCTTTATTTGATAATTTTTCTTTTATTTCTAATATAATTTGATTCAATTCATTAATTCACGTATTAACTTTATTTTTCACTTGAGTGTCAGTAAAAATTTTAGTTAATATTTCTGGATATAATGTTATAAAATCGTCATATGTGGGTTGATGATATTGGCTAATAACCATAGACGACATTCCCGCCTCAATAACGGAATTTGCCACAATAGGATCTGGAGCAATTACTAAATCATAGCCTTGTGCTAAATATTCTTCTTTATTTGGGCTATATTGTAATTTAGTATACTTTTTAGAATTAGGATATATTTTATTTATTCATTGATTGTCGAGTGTCGACTTGTAAACCCCACTAATTCTATCTCCTAAACCAAAAGCGATTAGCATACCAATCCCTGATCTTCCTGGAATCGCAATATTTTTAGCATTAATTCTAACTTTTCTTTCTATAGAAGAAGTATCAATAACATCAACGCTATTTTCACTTTTAATTTCTTTACTACATGAAATTGAAATTATTGGTAAAGTTAATATACCAACAGGAATAGTTAATAAAAATTTTTTAAATTTCATTTTTTACCTTTCATAAAATTTTAGAAATATTATACAAAAATAGTTTAACATAAAAAATATTTGACAAATTGATAATTTTTTATAAAAATTATTTTTTATCTCTTGATCATTCTACATAATTAAATGTTTTTATTTTATATCCATTCTTTAAAGAACTATTAATATAACCTTCAATACTGTCATCAACTTTCTTTAATAACTTTACAATTGTCTGAGCATCAAATAGCGAATCATGAAATTTACCCATTTCTAAACCAAATTCTTTTGCTAGGTTTTCTAGCTTATAACTCTTAAGGCCCGGCACATTTTTTTTCATCGTATTAAAACTACATAGATAATTAAATTTTACATTTTCCAATTTATCACCAATATTTTCACTATAATATTTGAAATTAAAAAATAATCTGTAAATATCAAAAGCGGCGTTATGTGCTATTCATAAATAATCACCAGTTAAATATTTATATATTTTGTTAAATTCTTCGTAAAATTTAGGTTTATTTATCAAAAATTCATCGCTTATTTTGTGAACTAAGTAAGCTTGGCGATGTATTCGAAGGTCATTTTTAAAGTAAAAGTTCATCTCATCAACTTTAATTTCATTTTCATATACAACTAACGATAGTTGTATAATTTCACCTTGCAAAGATGTTGTTTCTGTATCGAAAAATACAATTTTATTGTACTTCTGTTTTATTTCGCTTTTTTTATTACTTTTTATTTTATTTACAATTTTTGTCGGAACATTTTCCTTATATTCTTTAATCATTAAAGTTTTTTGACAAAGAATATTTAGTTGATTTTCGTTATAAAGGTTAATAAATTCTTCAACACTAATTTCATTATTGAAACCATCTAAAATTTTTAATAAAATTATCTCAAATTTTTGAAAATCATTAATAGTAATCTTATAACGCATATTATCTTTAATGTTTAGTAAATAACCAACAGGAATATTCTTATTTTTAGATGTTTTATATAAAATAAGCAAGTAAACTGCAACTTGAAAAAAATGTGTAAGAGATAAATTTGACACAAACTTAATCTCGTGCACTTCGTTTGTATCTTTTTGATAAAAATCAATTATACCCAAAATTTTATTATCTCAATTAACGCCAATTTGCTGCTCAAAATTACTTTTTGATAAATATTTTTGCATTCTTGAATATATTTTATTATGATTTTCTTTATCAATTCAAGTTGGAAAATTGTTTATATTATCCTCAAAATGTTTTAGTCTAGTTATATCATTTGTTTCAATAGAATGCTTAATAAAACATAACTCTAAAAAAGAATTAAATTCCTTGTTGATAATTTTCTCTATATACTGGTGTGTTTCTATCGATATTGAATTAAACATAGTAAAAAAATTTAATATTATTCTATTAATTTTCTTAATTTCATCTAAATTATCATTTCCTAATATTTGTTCGGCATAAATTCCATTAATATCTGAAATATCATAAAAGAAACCATCATAAGTAATTATGTTTGAAATTTTAATAATTTCATCTTTTTTATTTATTTCACTAATATCTATTAAACTCTTTAGTTCTTCTTCTATTTCAATAGGTATAAACTTTATAATTTCAGTTGCTTTTTTGATATTATAAGCTTCGTCACTTGAGTCATTTTCATAATCTATTCAACCATTAATTTGATCTTTCATACCTTCCATTAAAGTAGGCAATGATCTATTTTTATTAAAAAATATATGTAATTCTTCAATATTTCTAGTTGCTGCTACATAAAACAATTTATTAAATTCATCTATAGTATATTTCTTTTGAACATCACCATCAAGATTAATTATTATAACTATTTTACGTTCCAAACCTTTTACTTGATGTACAGAACTAAAAACAATTTTCCCATGCATTTCTTTAAAATCTACTTTTTCTTCGTTATCAGATCTAGAAACATATACTTTAAAACCCTTTAATGTAAGTTTATTAGCGGTATCTCGTATTATATTAATATTAGTAGTATTCGATAGAACAAATATATTTTCTTGTCCGTATTGGTGAATTTTTTCAACTATAGTTTCTTCAAACAATTTATCTTTATATTCAAAAGCATTAATTTTTAATATACCTTCTTTGTTCAAAGCATTAAAAGACTCGCTTTTATATTGTTTACTTTCTTTTAACATACGCCAGGTAGCATTAGGCACCCTAAACGAACCATTTATTTCTAATTTTTTTCAAGTTTTAGAAGGTATTAATTTATCAATATTTTCAAGAAACATTGAACTAGCTTTTTTGAAGTTATATATTTCTTGATTTGAATCACCTATAAACATGACTCTCGCTTTTGCGTTATATTTTAATATTTTAAGTATTAAAACTCAATAAAGTGGAGTTATATCCTGTGCTTCATCTATAATGATTGTATCGTACTCATCAACAGTTAATATTTTAGATTCATTAAACTCTTTTAAGCCAAGATCGTCCATAACTATTTTTTTGCTCTTTTTAGTTGCGAAAGAGTGAAATGTATGAATGTCACAATTTTTTATTGTAATATCTTTTTTTAAAATCCTTATTTTTGTATCATTTACTAATTTTGTATTATATGATAAAACTAATATTTTTGAGTTTAAATTATATTTATTTGACTCATAAATAATTTCTACTATAACTCTAGTTTTTCCACTGCCAGCAGCCGCATTTACTATTAAATTATCACCATAAAAAGAATTAATTATCTTTCTTTGTTCTAAAGATAATTCATTATTTTTATTTTCTTTTTTCATTTTTTAGTTAATTAGAAAAATAGAGGTTACCCTCTATTTTAAATAATTAAAATTCCTCAATTGTTCCATTAAGTTCTTCAAATGCTGCTTTTGCAGAAGCAGAAGCTTTATTTACTACAACATGTAATTTTTTAGTTAATGTACCATTTCCTAATAATTTTATTGGTAATGATCTTTTTACTAAACCTTCTTCGAATAATCTTTCTACTGTTACTTTTTCACCATCTTTAAATTTTAACTCTAAATCAGATAAATTAATTACTTGGTATTCAACATGATTTACGTTTGTAAATCCACGTTTTCCAATACGACGGAATCAAGGAGTTTGTCCCCCTTCAAATCCTAATCTGTGCCCTTTACGTTTATTTTGTCCTGATTGACCTTTACCAGCTTGTTTACCTTTTCCGGCAGCATGCCCACGCCCTTTACGGTGTTTTTCTGGTCTTGAACCTTCTGTTGATTTTAATGTATGTAATTTAATTGCCATAATTATTTAAAATCCTTTACATCTTTATCTCTAAGTTCTGCAATTTGTTCAGGTGTTCTTAATTGTTTAAGGGCTTTAACTGTTGCTTTAACAATGTTTGCTTTTTTACGTGAACCATATGTTTTTGTAACAATATCTGTGTAACCAGCAAGTTCAACAACTGCACGTACTGCACCAGAAGCGATAAGACCTTTTCCTTTTGGAGCAGGTTTTAACATAACTTTTGATGCTAAGTATTTTGTCATTGGAATTTCGTGTGGAATTGTACCTGTTTTACTATCAAGTGGAACTGTTACTAAATTATTTTTAGCATCTTTGATAGCTTTCTTAATTGAGTCTGGAACTTCGTTTGCTTTCCCGTGACCGTATCCAACTACACCTTTTTTATTTCCAATAACAACAAAGGCTGAGAAACTAAATCTTCTTCCACCTTTAACAACCTTTGTAACACGAGCAATATCGATAACTTTTTCAGTATATTCTGATTCTACTCTTTGACGGTTATTTCTTGTGTTGTTTCTTCTTGGTCCACGACGATTTTGTGTTCTAACTTTATCTGAATTTTCGTTTTGATCATTAGCAACATTTTTTCTTGGTCTAAAAGTTTTTTTAGCAGTAACTTCTTTTGTACCTGTTGTTTCGTTTTGAGTTAAAACTTTTTTATTATCTTTTTCCATAATTAGAATTTAACTCCTTTCGCTCTTACTGATTCAGCAAATGCTTTTACACGACCATGATATAAATATCCACCACGATCAAATACTACTTCTTTAATTCCTAATGAATTAATTTTTTCTCCCATTAATTCACCTAATTTTTCAGCAGCTTTAATGTTACCACCATATGTTTCATCTTTAAGTGTTGAAACTGATGCTAATGTAACTCTTTTTTGGTCATCGATTAATTGTGCATAAAAGTTTTGGTGAGATTTAAAAACGTTTAAACGTGGTTTTGTAGCTGTACCGTTAATTCAGTAACGTGCACGTTGGTGTTTAACTTTTCTAGCTTGATTTCTTGATAATTTTGCCATAATGTTTTAATTAACTTCTTAATATTATTTAGAAGCTGTTTTCCCTTCTTTACGTCTAATTTTTTCACCTTTATATGAAATACCTTTACCTGAGTAAACACTTGGTTTTCTAACTGCTCTAACAATTGAAGCAAAGTGCCCTACGTTTTGTTTATCGATACCAAATACTGAAACTTCTGTTGGTTTTGCAACTGTAACTTTAATGTCACTTGGAATTTCTAATGAATGGATATGGCTATATCCAGCTGATACATCTAGTTTTGAACCTGATAAAACAGCTTTATACCCAACTCCTTTAATTTCTAAATCAATTTTGAAACCTTTTGTAACACCTTCAATCATATTTGAAATATGAGAATTTGTTGTTCCATGTAATTGTTTAGTTGTTTTTTCTTCGTTTGCACGAATTGTTGAAACTTTATTATCTTCTACTTTTACTGTGATTAAATGACTAAATGTTCTTGTTAAAGTACCTAATGGTCCTTTAACTGTAACTGTTGAATTATCTACTGTAACTGTTGCTCCAGCAGGTATTGTTAAAATACGATTTCCTACACGAGACATACAACTACCTATCAAATGTGAGCGATAATTTCACCACCCACTTTTGCCTCTCTAGCTTGTGTTCCTGTCATTAATCCTTTTGATGTAGAAATGATAACTGTTCCATATCCTGACATAATTGTTGGAATTTCAAGAGTTTTTACATAAACTCTAAGACCTGGTTTTGAGATTCTTTTAATCCCAACAATAGCAGGTTGATTTTTCTTGTATTTTAATGTAACTACTAATTCTTTTGATGTACCTTCACCTTTAACTTCATAAGATGAAATATAACCTTCTGAGTGAACCACTTTTAAAATTTCTTCTTTTTTTGTTGAATAAGGCATTGAAACTGTTTTGTGTTTTCTAATATTCGCGTTTTTAATACGAACTACTAAATCTGAAATTGGATCTGTAATAAACATAATTATCAACTCGCTTTCTTCACACCTGGAATTTTACCTTCATGCGCAAGGTTTCTAAAACAGATACGACATATTTTATATTTTCTTAATACTGCATGTGGACGTCCACATAATTCACAACGTGTATATGCACGTGATGAAAATTTTGGTTCGCGTTTCGCCTTAACTATTAATGCTTTTCTCGCCATTATTTAGCTCCTTTTTTTTCAAATGGTACACCTAATGATTCTAATAATGTTCTTGCTTCTTCGTTTGTTTTAGCTGTAGTTACTACAAGAACATCTAACCCTTTAATACGACGAATTTTATCAAATTCGATTTCTGGGAAAATAATTTCTTCTTTAATACCTAAAGCAAAATTCCCTCTACCATCAAATGCTTTAGGGTTTGCTCCACGAAAATCACGAATACGTGGCATTGCAACATTTATTAATTTATCTAAAAATTCTCACATTCTATCTCTACGTAGTGTAACTTTTCCACCCATAGCCATTCCTTCACGAAGTTTTCATGAAGCGTTAGATTTTTTAGCTTTTGTTTCGAATGGTTTTTGTCCTGAAATTAATGTTAATTCATTTAAAACTTCTTCGATTGCTTTTGAATTTGAAACTTCTTTACCAGCTGTCATGTTTAATACAACTTTTTCAATTCTAGGTACTTGCATTGATGAAGAGTAGTTGTATTTTTCTTTAAGAGCCGGAACTGCTTTTTCTAAATAAATTTGTTTTAACATATACTACACTTCCTTTTGAGTTTTTCTAGCAACTCTTACTTTTTTACCGTTTTTATTAATTTTATATCCTAGTTTTGAAGTTTGTTGTTTACTTGTTTTACTTGATTTTTTCACTAAATAAGCTACGTTTGATGCATGAATTGGAGCAGCCATTTCTGTTATAGAACCGTCTTGATTTTGTTGTGTTGGTTTGTTGTGTTTTGTAACGATATTTACATCTTTAACGATAACTCTATTTGTTTTGTGGAATATTTTTTCAATAACTCCAATTTTCCCTTTTTCTTTACCAGCAATTACAATAACTTGGTCGTCTTTTTTAAATTTAATTTTTGTCATAATTTAATTTTCCTTTACTACTATAATACTTCTGGTGCTAAAGAAACAATTTTAGGGAATTTTTCTCTAATTTCACGAGCAACTGGTCCAAAAACACGAGTTCCACGTGGTGTTAAATCTTCTTTAAGAATAACAACTGCGTTATCATCAAATTTAATATATGAACCGTTTGTACGGTGAATACCATATTTTGAACGCACAACTACCGCTTTAACAACTTGACCTTCTTTTACCATACCGTTAGGTAAAGCTTTTTTTACTGAACAAACTATAATATCACCAATTTTAGCAACTTTTTTCTTTGATCCACCTAATACACGAATTACACCTATTGTTTTTGCACCTGAGTTATCAGCTACATTTGCTCTTGATAATTCTAAAATCATATTAGTTGTTTCCTTCGATAGCAGATTCTTTTACTGATACTAATCTAAAGTGTTTTGTTCTTGAAAGTGGTCTTGTTTCCATAATAACAACAATATCGTTTAATTTAGCAACTTCATTTTCGTCATGTACTGCAAATCTTTTAGTTGATTTGTAACGTTTTGAATAAAGTGGGTGTTTTTTGTATGTGTCAACAGCAACAATAATTGTCTTAGCACTTTTACCTGCTGAAACAACTTTACCTGTTAAAGTTTTTCTTGTATTTCTTTCCATAATTATTTATTCTCCTTTTTGGCATTTAATGCTGTAAGAGTTTTAGCAATATCTGTTCTTAAAAGTTTAATTTTGTGTGTATCTCTTAAATCACCAGTAACGTTTCTATATCTAAGTGTGAATAATTCTGCTTTTAATTTTAAAGTTAATTCTTCAAGCTCTTTTGTTGATTTTTCTAATAAATCTTTGTAACTCATAATTATTCATCTCCTTTTCTTTGAACTATTTTTCATTTAACAGGTAATTTGTGACCAGCTAAACGAAGAGCGTCACGCGCAATTTCTTCACTAACACCACCAACTTCAAACATCATTGTGTTAACTTTTACTGCTGTATATCATAATTCTGGAGCACCTTTTCCTGAACCCATACGAACACCGATAGGTTTAGATGTTTTAGAAAAGTGTGGGAAGATTCTAATAATAACTTGACCTTCACGACCCATTCTACGTGTTGCTGCAATACGTGCTGATTCTATTTGACGAGCTGTAACTCATGCTGATGTAACTGCTTGCAATCCGAATTCACCGAATGCAACAGTGTTTCCTTTTGTAGCTTTTCTTTTGTCGTGTCTAACAACAAAAGGTTTTCTATATTTAGTTCTTTTAGGTTGTAACATTATTTTTTACCTCCTAAAATTTCTCCAAGTGAAACTCAAACTTTAACACCAATAGCTCCATATGTTGTTCTAGCTGTTGCTGTTGCGTATTCTACATTTTGTCTTAATGTATGAAGTCTCATTTCTCCTTCAGAATAACCTTCTGAACGAGCCATATCAACTCCGTTTAAACGACCGCTAACCATAGTTTTAATACCTTTAGCACCTGCTTTTAAAGCAGCTCTAATAGCAATTTTTTGTGCTTGACGGAAGCTTTCACGGTTTTCTAATTTTGTTGCAATCATTTCTGCAAGTAATCTTGCGTTTAAGTCATAATTTTTTAATTCTATAACTTGTAATTTTAAATTAAGATTTTTATTTTTAACAAATTTTTGAACCTTAACTGTTAATTCTTGAATGTTCTTACCTTCTTGACCTAACATTGCTGCAGGTTTAACTGTGTGTAAGTTAACTGTCACTTTGTTATCTTTAGTTCTTTTTATTTCAACTTTTCCGATTTGGTATTCACGTACTAATTTATCAAAGAATTTATAAATTTTAGCATCTTCAACTAAATATGATCCGAAATTATCTTTATCTGCAAATCATGTTGAATTATGGTTTTTTGAAACTCCGTAACGGAATCCATTTGGATTAACTTTTTGTCCCATTAGTTTCTCTCCTCTAATACTATTGATAAATTTGATGTACGTTTTAAAATTGAATAAGCTCTACCTTGACTTCTTGGTTGGAATCTTTTAAGTGTTGGACCTTCATTTACATAAACTTCTTTTACGAATAATTTTGATGCGTTCATTCCGTGGTTGTTTGTTGCGTTAGCAACTGCTGAATTAAGTAATTTAAGGAAAATTGGTGCTGATTTTTTAGATGTATTTTCTAAAAGACCTAAAGCAACATTAACATCTTTTCCTCTGAATAAGTTAGCAACCAATTTTGCTTTAGATGAACTTACTCTTTGTAATTTTACATGTGCTTTTGCTTGTTGTGCCATTATTTCTTCTTACCTTTATCTGCACCATGACCTGAAAATGTTCTTGTAGGTGCAAATTCCCCTAATTTATGTCCAACCATATCATCTGTTACGTAAACTTCGATAAATTTATTTCCGTTATGAACTGCGAATGTTAAACCAACGAAACTTGGGAAGATTGTTGAACGTCTTGATCAAGTTTTAATTGGTTTTTTAGGTGCGTTCCCTTCGACAATAGCATCTACTTTTTTAAGTAAATGATCATCTGCGAATGGACCTTTTTTAAGACTACGTGCCATTATTTAGCATCCTTTCTTCTTCTTAAAATAAGTTTATTTGAAGATTTTTTAGTTTTTCTTGTTTTAACTCCAAGAGCTTTTTTACCTCAAGGTGTAAGTGGGGCTTTACGTCCAACAGGTTGTTTACCTTCCCCTCCACCATGTGGGTGATCTACAGGGTTCATAACTGAACCACGAACTGTAGGTCTGATTCCTTTATGTCTATTGATTCCAGCTTTACCTACGTTAACAAGTGAATGTTCTTCGTTACCAACAACACCAATTGTTGCACGACAACGAGCTAATACACGACGTGTTTCTCCTGATTTAAGTCTAAGAACAACGTATTTTCCATCGTCATCTTTACCAAGTAATTGAGCTGATGTTCCAGCACTACGTGCTATAATACCACCACCTCCTGGTTGCATTTCGATGTTGTGTACAAATGTACCTTCAGGAATGTTAGATAATGGAAGTGCGTTCCCAACAACGATATCAACATTTTCTCCTGAAATAACTTTTTGACCTAAAACTATTCCTTTAGGTGTTAATATATATCTTTTTTCTCCATCAGCATATGCTAATAAACTAATGTTAGCTGAACGGTTTGGATCATATTCAATAGTTTTAACAATAGCTGGGATATTATCTTTATTACGTTTAAAATCTACAAGTCTGTAAAATCTTTTTACACGTCCTCCGTGATGTCTAACAGTTATTTTACCTTGGTTATTACGCCCTGCATGATATTTTAGATTAACTAAAAGTGATTTTTCAGGTGCATGACCAGATAAGTTTTGTCTGAAATCAAGAGAAGACATATTTCTACGACCATTTGTAGTTGGCTTATAATGTTTAATTGCCATAATTGTCTTTTCTCCTTTGCTTAAAAATAGTGCGGAATTTCTTTTAAGCAATATTTTAATCCGCTTTTATTTATATTTTTGTTTAAATTAAATAACTAAAGTTCATCGGAGAACTATTCTCCACCAACTTTACGTTTTGTTGTTGTTTTTGCTTTAACAGTTGCTTTTTTTGTTGCAACTTGTTTTTTAGATGCTAATTTTTTAGCTACTTTATTTTCAACGTCTTTTGCTTTTGCTTCTTTTGCTTTTTTAGCTTCTTTTGCTTCTTCAGAAACTATTTGTGCTTTTTCTTCATCATCACTTGGAATATAGTTAATTGATTGACCTTCTACTAATTTAACCATAGCTTTTTTGTAACGATTTGTAAATCCGTGGAAACGACCAACACTTTTTGGTTGTTTTTCGACTTTAATTGTTCTAACAGACGCTACTTTTACACCAAAAATTGTTTCAATAGCTTCTTTGATTTGATATTTATTAGCAGCGTAGTCAACTTTAAAAACAAATGTTGATTGTGTTGTTCTTAAAACATCAGTTTTCTCTGTTAAAATTGGTGATTTAATTACTTGAGTTAATTCCATGATTATTTAGCCTTTCTTTCCAAAAGCTCTAAGCTTTGTTTTGAAATGATCATTACATCTGCACCAACTATTTCTTCAACAGTTAATGAATTAGCTTTAGTTGTAGCAACATTTGGTAAATTTTTAGCTGATTTAAATACGTTGTAATCTTCATTTACTACTAATACGTGTCTTAAATCATTTACATTAAGTTCAACTAATTTATTAACTAAATCTTTTGTTTTGATTGAGTTTAATGTTAAGTCATCAACAATAACTGCATTGTCTTGTGATAATAATGTAAGTGCTGATACAAAAGCGTTGTATTTAACTTTTTTATTTACTTTAAGTGAATAATTTTTATTTGATTGAGGCCCAAAAGCTCTACCACCACCTACTCAAATTGGTGAACGCATAGAACTGTGACGTGCTCTACCTGTACCTTTTTGTCTTCATGGTTTTTTACCACTTCCACTAACTTCGGCACGATTTTTAACTTGGTGTGTACCTTGTCTTCTTGATGCTCTTTCTGATAAAATTGTGTCAAAAATAGCTTGTTCATAGATTTTTTCACTTTGGAATAACGCTTTAGGTAATTTAACTTCTGATTTTAATACTTTTTTAACTACTTTTTTAGTTGTTGTAGTTGTTTTTACTTCTTTTTCTTTTTTTGCTACTACTTTTTTTGTTTCTGTTTTTTTAGCAGCAGGTTTTTTAGTTGTTGTAGTTGTTTTTTTAGCAGCAGGTTTTTTAGTTGTTTTTGTTGTAGTTTCTTTTTCTACTTTAGCTTTTTTTGTTTCTGCCATAACTATTTATCCCCTTCTTGAGCTTCTTTAGCTTCTGCTTCTTCTATTAATGCTTTTAATTCTGATGAATGCATTCCAACTGTAACTTCAATATTGTGTTTTTTAGCTTGTTCAATTAATTCATTTAATAATTGAACTTCTTGAACATCAACAAGTTTAACACCTTCGTGAGCTGGAAGACCTTTAACAGCTTCTTTAACAACTATATATGACTTTTTAGGTCCAGGAATTGATCCTTTAACTAAAATTAAATTATTTTCTAAATCAACTTTTACAACTTCTAAGTTTTGCACAGTGGTTTTTACATTACCTAAATGACCTGGCATTGTCATACCTTTGAAAACTCTGTTTCCTGCGATATCTCCAAGTGATCCTGTTTGTCTTACTGGTTGTGATCCACCACCACCACCGTGTGATTTAGGTCCAATGTGTTGGTTGTGTCTTTTAATTGTACCAGCAAAACCTTTTCCTTTAGATGTACCTGTAACATCAACAAGTTCACCAACTTTAAATATGTCAGCTTTAATTGTGTCTCCAAGTTCGAAACCTGACATTTCACGAACTTCTTTTACGAAGCGCTTAGGTGTTGTTTTAGCTTTAGCAAACTGACCGCTATCTGGCTTATTAACACGGTTAGCTTTTTGTTCAAATACGGCAAGTTGTGTGGCAACATAACCGTTTTTGTCGTTTGTTAAAACTTTAGTAACAACATTTGGTTGTACTTCTATTACAGTAACAGGTATTCTTAAACCTGTTTCGGTGTAAATTTGAGTCATACCAACTTTACGTCCTAAGATTCCTTTCATTTTTTCTCCTTAAAAATTTTAATTTAAATTATTTAACTTTAATTTGAATTCCTACACCAGCAGGTAATTCTAATCTGTTTAATTTGTCAGTAACTTCACTATTAGCGTTTTCAACAACTACTAATCTTTGATGAGTTCTACTTTCAAATTGTTCACGACTTGGTTTGTTAACGTGAACTGATCTTAAAATTGTGATTTCATCTCTTTTAGTTGGTAATGGAATTGGTCCACTAACTTTAGCTTTAAGTTCTTTTAACAATAAATAAACTTTTTTAGCTCCTTCATCAACTAATGTATGATCAAACCCTTTAATTTTAATGTTTAGTTTGCTCATGTTGTCTCCTTTTGTTCTTTTGAACAATAACTCACTATAAAAACCTAGATAATACCTCAACAACTTTGTATTACTAGCAACCTTATAGATCTACGTTATAGTTGCTTTATAATTATATAATAAAAACCGAAAAATAGAAATCATTTTTTTCGGTTTTTAATTTTAACAACTGTTCTCGGTGTATCATTATGCAATTCTTTTGTCTATTCAATCCTCTAGAACTTCTTCTGGGACGTATTCAAAACCTTTTTCAACTATTTCGTCTCCTTTTAATAATATAGTTGTAGGAACCTTTAAAACTCTTCATTTAGTATTAGGGTCTCTAAAAAGTTTTGCTTCTTCAGCGTCAACATTTATAAATTCAACTTGATTATTTCCTTCAAATTTATTTGCAACTCCGTTGAAAACGGGTTTCATCATTTTACAATCTGTACATCATTCAGTTGTAAAAGTTAAAAAAGTTAATTTATCTGTATCTTTATTTTTAATTAATTCTTGAGCTTCTGCTCAATTCATTTTTTTAATCATTTTTTCTCCTTTTATTAATTATTAAATTAATCTTGAAAATCAAATTCATCTAGCCAATCTTTTTCGTGATTATATTCTTTCTCTTCAGATAATTTTATTGTTATCGGTGTATGTCTATTTTCGATATTATAATCAAACTCTTCAGTCTTTGATTTTAAGTCATTATATCAAAAATAAAAATCTTCAACTACCTTTGAATCAGTTTTTTTTAAAATTATTTTTTCTAATTTTGAATAACTTAAATTTTTAAAATCTAAAACAAAATGTCTAGCTGCATAAAATAAAAAATCATAATAATCTTTTACCCTTTTAGTGTATATAAAATCATTATTTTCGTTTTTTAAAAACCTTACTTTTTCGCTTAATGTTATTTTTTTATTACTAAATAATTGGCGAAATTTAATGTTTGTCAAATGAGAAAAAATAGAAAATATAATTAAAGCTAAAGCGAAAATAGGTAAAATCGGAGATAAAAAAGGTATATACAAAATATTTATTAAGGTATCAAAAAAAACTCCTATATTATTTCAAACTGAAACATTATCAATTGTAAAATAATCTTTTTTGCTTAACCCAAACTTTTTTCATCACCCTTCGGTAAAAATTAAAGATAAATTTTTAGGTTGAAAAGAAAAATTTTCAATAGTCAAAAAATGTATAACTAAATGATCTAAAAGTGTAGCTGCTACAAAAAAGTATATTATTGAAGAGTAAATTTTATATCTTAATTCTCCGATTCGAATCATATTAATTCTACTAAAATAGAAAATTATTTTATTTTCATTAAAATTAAAATAAATTTCAAAACAAAAAACTATTGTAAAACCAACGAATAGAAATATAATAGTATTGCCGAATAAAAGTCCAAAACTATAAATATAAAATCAATTTAAAATTTCGGGTAAAACATTTGTGTTAAACAGAAGAAAAAAAGCAAAAAGCAAAATAAACAATACTATCCCTATAGTAAGTTTTATTTTGCTAATTTTTTTGTAAAATACTTCCCTATTATTGTTACTATTTAACGCCTCTAAATAAGGCATTTTAAGTAAATTTAATAATTTATTTTTTAACATTTTAATTTACCTGTGTAAGAGTGAAGGCTACCATCGGATCTTTATCTGTTAATTTGAATATTTTTTTTCTTATAGTTTTTCTAACTCTTTCGTTTAACTCTCTCATATTAGCGTATTCTTTGCTAGAAATCAAATCAATAATTATATCTTTTATTAATCTATCAAATTTAGAGTATTCATCACTATTTATTACACCAACATAATTAATATGCAATTTACCAATTATTTTCTTTGTCTTAGGTGAATATAAAGAATTAATAATAACAACACCATCACGACCTAAAACTTCTCTCTCAGCGAGAACTTCTGAAGAAATATCTCCAACCCCAAAACCATCTATAATAGTATCGCCAATTTCCTTTATTCTACCGTTATGAGAAATTAATTTTCCGTTTTCAAAATGTGCAATTTTACCATTTAAAAGCACAATTGAATTTGTATTTTTGTTTTCTGTTTGTAAATAATCACAAATGTCAACTAAATACCTATATAAACCTTGTGCAGGTATAAAATAATTTGGCTTTAAATTTTTAATTAAACTAAAAATATCCTCTCTTGATGGTCTACAATAAAAATACTCATTTTCTGGAACATCAATTAAATTAGAAGTGACTTTAGCAATTTCATCTAATGTTTGAGCCGCTTCGGATTCTAAACCGTTCACTGGGGGCGCCATCATAATTACAGTATCTTGTTTATTAATTTTCATATAAACATCATCATTAGAAACTATCCTAACAAAACGAGAATATAATCTCTCAATAGAACCTGTAACTAAAACAACAGCATTATCTGTTTTGTTTATCAATTTATAATCTAATATTTCAGGGAATTGATATTCTGGGTACCCTTTTTCTAAGAATTGCTTAGTTAAAAATAGTATGTCTGCATAATTCTTACCATAAGGAATAATTGGTCTATTATACTTTTTAGCAAGTTCAATTACTTGTTGTAATGTAGCAACATCTTCGGAATATGCACCAATAACAATCCTGCTTTTTGAATTAGATTTTTTAAATGATTCTTCAATATATTTTGGCAATTTTATTTTATCAATGGCTTTACCGTTTGTTTTTGATCTTCCAGCATCACTAATTATTGCGTTTAATTTACGCTTTCCGAATGCTTTAGATAGATGGTAAAATCAAGTTTTACCAAAAATTCCTAAATCACCTTCAACATAGTTAAACATAAACAAATAATCACCTGACTTAGTTATAAAATCAAAACCTAAATTTCCTGGGGTTGAACCAGGAAGAGATATAGGTTGAACAACAATTGAACCTATTTTAGTTCTTTCTGTAATTGTTTTTATTTGAAATTTATCTAATTTTATATTGTATTTTTGAAGTCTTTCTTGAATAAAATGTTTATTTAAGAAAGAAGTATAAATTCTAGCATTTGGCACTTTCATTAGTAATCAAGGAAGAGCGGAAAAACTTTCATTTCTAATATCCGTAATGAAAATTCCTTTAATTTTATCTTTATTTTTTTCTAAAAAAGTAAAGTCAGGTATTAATGTATCAACACCATTTTTTGAATTAATAGGAATTTTTACACCTGAATTAATTATGTATAAATCATCATTATAACTAAAAACGTAACTGTTTTTTCCGTTCTCGTCTTGACCACCTAATGCAAAAATTTTAACATTTTCCATTTTTGTCATCTCCTTATTTTTAATAACGGAATATATTTCTTAATTATAACAAACTATTGCTTATTTTTTTATATAAAAACACAAAACAATTATTTTTAACTATTTTGTGTGTTCAATTTCATATCACAATTAAAAAGTATATAAATAAAAAGCAAATAAATTGCTTTTTAATATTTATTCTATTAATTTATTTATTATTTTTTCTTCAATATGTTATCAGAGTGTGTTTTGTTTCAAAACCCATCTTTCCATAGAAGCGACCTATTTTATCTTCCGTAAAATATAAAAGTGATTTTTTTCCCATATTCATAAGGGTTGTAACTAATTGCAATGTTAAATGAGTTGCTAAACCTTGTCTTCTATGTTTTTCATTTGTTGCTACACCCCAAATAACACCAAAATCTTCTGTTTGATAAACACAACTTGCGTTTGCAACAATTTGTCCATTTTTATCCCTAATAATAAACCCTAATATATTTTCTTGGTATGTTTCTTTTCAAACTTTAATTGAAGCGGGGTAAAAATCTTCATCATATAAGAATTGTACTGACTCTTCAAAATTGTCTTTATCAACAGCTTCTAAAAAATATTTATCACTCAAACGTTGAATTATAGGAAATGTTTTTTTATTATAAACCGAAATTCCTTGTTGGTTTGATGAAAAATTTAATAATTTTAACTTTTGTTCTACTTTTGGGTCAAAAATTGTGTTCTCTCCGATATTAATGCTTCTAATATCATTGGATTCAATCAAGTCTATAATTTCATCTTTTATTATTGTTGTAAATGATTGATTGATAACTCATATTTTTTTGCCCAGTTTATCAATATACATAGGAATATCATTTATAAACTCGAAAGCACTATCACCCTTTTTATCATGAATGTATGATAGGAAATTATTACAAACGGCGTCATCTAGTAAGATATCTTTTAATTTCAACTTGACTCCTTATTTTATTTTGTAATTATATCACTATATTTTTGATTCATATCAATATCTAATTTTTCTAATTTATATATTGGTTTTTTAATATTATTCACTTTATATCATTTTTTGTAAAAATCACACAATTTTTGTAAATAATCATCTTTCTTATTTTCGGATTTTTTTATATCGATAGTGTCGAAAATTTCATAAACATCCGACAAGTCTACACTAAAACATTTTTTAGTTTCCCTAAGTAAAAACGAAGCGTTAATCTTACGTGCAAACAAGTGGTCAATTTCAAAACAAGCATTAGTGTTTTTTACTCCATAATTAATTTTAGAAGGAATAACAAATGAATTTGGCTTATTCATTATATATCCATCATATATTAATTGTTCTAGCAATTTGTAAATAGAGTCTTTTTCCTTGGTTGCATTCTTAATTTGTTCAGAGAATTTTGTTCCTGCTTCTTTATTAATCATATTTTGAGTATCATGTGATTTAGTCATATTGTGTTTATGATTTAAATTGTGTTCATCTAAAAATCTTAAAGAGTGTTTTTTAACAAATGATTCAATTGCATTTTGAACTTTTTCATTTAATTTATCATTAAATAATTTGTCTAATATATTTTCGTTTTCCTTTTTGTTTTTATTAAAATAATTAAAAACAAAATAAAGTATAAATTTAAATTTATTTAAGTATTTTTTATTAGAAAAACTTTTTAATATTTTTTCTTTAATAAGATCATCCAACTCATTAGTATCATATTGATCAAAATTCTTTTCTAACATAATTTCTTCGTCTAAATATAATAAATCTTTAATTATCATTCTAGCAAAAGTATTTTTAATTTCAACTTTACCACTCATGTATTCGATATATTTATTTTTTACTTTAATATTTCTAGTAATATCTTCGAATGATTCTATATCTTTCTTATCTAATAAGGAAATATTAATTTTATGATTTTCTAAATATTTATTCGCGATTAAATATACAAAATAGTATTTAAAGAATGTAAATCTAGTTAGCGAATTTTTAACAAGTTTATCTCTTTTGTAAGGATTAAAATAGTTTGAAAAACCGTGTACTAAATAGTCTGAAATCATATCTATTTCAGCATCTGTTTTATAATTATGTTTATTGTGAATAATTAGTGCTTTTCCTCCGTTTTTATGTAAGTTAAATGATTTGTTTTCATTGAAATTATTTGATGTAAAAATTAAATGACTTTCTATACCTGCTCATAAATTAACAAATTCATCTAAATAAACATTTTTATATTCATATTTATTTACTTTTTCTTCATCTTCATTTATTCCGCATGATTTACATATTTTTTCTTTATTGGTTATTAATGATAATAAATCTTTCTTAGATTTCTTGTTAGATTTTGATTCTTCATTATTATTCGGATTTTCTTTTTTGTTCAATAATATTGGGGATTTTTTTATTAAATTATCTTTTCGTTTCAAGTGTAATAAATGGTTAAGTTTCGAGATATTATCTATAAGTAAACTTTGATCTTCTAGCACCTTTTTAACAAGTAAATGTTTTGTTATTGATTCAAAATTGTTAACTTCATTTAAAATGATGTTAATTTCTTTTCAATTTAAAAAGTAGCTAATGTAGTTGTCTACTATTTTTTCAATTTCTTTACTTTGTATTAAATCAAATTGTGGAAAAATAGTGTTTGATATTTTCTTGCTTTGAGAAGTAGTTATTTTGTTAACTATTTTTTTAGAAATAACGCTTTTATCTATTTCGTTAAAGTCGTTTTTAATATCAATAATATTATCAAATGATCTTATTTTAAATTGTCCATCTAAAACACCTGAGTTAACTACATAAATAAATGTTATTTTTTTATCATTAGTTTTTAAATTTAGAAGACTATTCATTTCAAATAATTTATGAAAAAGATTTTCCATATTTTCTTTATTCTTTTTATTTATATCTTCAAATATTATTATTTTTTTATTAGATTGAAGAATTATATCTACGATAACGTCAACGTTAGCATCCAAGAATGTAGAATCATTATGCAAGTTAACTTCGTTACCCTTTATTTTAATAGATTTAAATCTCCATAAATTCTTTTGGAATAGGTATAAAACTGTAAAAATAGTTATAAACAAGAATGATAATGTTAATGATAAAAATATAATATTATATAGTAAATTAACCTTAATTTGAGCTATAAACGAATTGAAGTTAAGATCAATTTTATAGAATAATCTTAAAGCAAACGGAAAGATAAGGATTGATAAAATAATAGCAAGAAACACTGATAAAATAACTCTATTTTTACCTTTCTTTTTATTAATTAAAATATTACCAATAAAACGATTATTATCTAATTGATACATAATTTGTCTTACTAGGCTTTTTTCAAATAATGTATCGTTTGCTTCGATGTTATTAATATTAGTAAAACTAATTTTTATATAATCATTTTGATTTTTATTTTTTAAAAATGAATTCAAAATACTACTTTTACCAGATAATTGTTCTCCAGTAATTAAAATGTTTTTAACATTTTCTTCTTCAACTTCACTAGCTATTTTACTTGCATAGTATGAAATTTCATCATCGTCAATACTTTCAACATGTTTAATATCATCTTCTGTTATATTAAGTTTTGAATTTTTTGAATTGATTTTTTTACTTGAAAAACTATCATTTTTAAACATAAAACTAATTAGTTCATCAAATGACCATTGTAAATCTTCTAGTTCAATTGGTTCAAACGGAAAAACAAAAGATTTTAGTCTTAAATTTTCATCTTCTTCTAATATTAAGTTTGGATCAATATAATTAAATTTACTAAATTCAATATTTTCACTTTGAATATTATTGCCGTCATTTTCTAAAATATTGTTTTTTTCTTTGTCATAAATATTTTCTAACGAATTTCTAAAGTCAACAACTAAATTAATTCAATGAGTATTTATGAGTAAATCTAAATTAATAAGCAATTTATTAACCACATAAAATTTAAATTTATAATCATTACGTTCTTGATTTTTAGCTAAATAATTTCTCATAAATAAGCTTTTATTTTTAAAACGCTTATCTGGTAGAATCTGTTTATTTTTTTTATGTTCAGCGTCAACTATTGAAAAACTTTTTGCTTTTTTATATATTTTTATAAGGTTTTTGTTATTTTCTTCTTCTATTTCGCTTATTTTAGCTTTATCATTTTCGTTTTTTTCAATTTCTTCATTTTTCAAAATAGTAGTAGCGTCTAACCCAACTTGTTTTTCTAAAAATAAAATAAAAGTACTAATTACTATGTCATCTTCCACAATGTTTTCATCTACCATTTTTATTGCTAGTATAGTTATTTTTAAAAGATCATATTCATTTTTGATTAGATTTTCTAAATCCCGGGAATACAATTTCTTAATAATATTTGAGCAATTTTGACATTCAATTTTATAGTCTTTATGTTTGTTAATTTTAATGTTTATATATCACTCATAACATGAATTTCAATCAATTTCACCTTTTTTATTATTATCATTAGCTTTTTTAATTTTTAATTTTTTTAAATTTCTTAGTTTGGCATATATTAATTTTTCGAACAATCTAGTTAAAATTTTATTATTTATGAACTCACTCTTTTTATTACTTTCTTTAATACAAAATCTTAAAAAATAAAATCAATTCAACCATAAATTTCCTAGTAAAACTTTAATTTTATTCTTATCATTTTTATCCATCATTTTATTATTACTCATAATTAAATTATACTATAATTAACATTTTAAATATTGCTTCAATTTTTGTTTAAATATATTATCTATTACACTTTTTTGGATATATTTAATATAAAAAACTAAATTTATACTTTTGAATTTCATTTAACTTACGCAAAGTTTACACTTAATTTAATAATTCCACCAAATTTAACATTTTGGTTGAATCAATATAAAAAACTCAAAATAGTTTTGTAACTATTTTGAGTTGCTAAATTGTAATTTCAAGTGCAACACAATTTATATAAAATATAATTGTGGAGCACATGAAATTTTTTAATAAAAAAATGGCTCTACACGAACCGAGGAACCATATGAATTATACAACAAAAATTACAATCAAATTACTAAAGAAGAAAGATTTTTTATACAAAATAGTATTCAAAATAACTTTTCTTTACGAAGTATCGCTAGAAGTTTAAGAAGAAATGTTTCTTTGATTTCAAGAGAAATAAGAAAAAATTGTGATTATTATGGTAATTAAAATTTTTTAATCGCAGAGGAAAAAAGGTTGAGAAGAAAATCGCATAAATATCTTTTTTAGATTCGATGTTAATTTTAAATTCGAAGAATTTAGCAATTATTTTAAGAAAAAATATGATAAAAATTTCACGGTGTTAAGGCTACATATAATTATGTAAAAAGTAAATGCAATAATATTTTAATACCATCTATAAAAACTATTTTTAATTGACTTAAAACTAATAAATGAATTATAACCAGAAAAAATAGATTAAGATCTTACTATAAAAAAGGCGGAAAGCGGCAATCTTCTGTAATAAGTAGACTCATTAAAAGTGCTGAATACGTATTATCAATATGGGCTAGACCTAAAGAAGTCGATTTAAGACTAGTATTTGGACATTGGGAAGCAGACTTAATATTAGGTAAA
>NZ_JAFIRE010000008.1:0-2674 GCF_017116845.1 Mycoplasma sp. CSL10137
GACGTGGAGCAAATCTCAAAAAACTATTCTCAGTTCGGATTGTAGTCTGCAACTCGACTACATGAAGTCGGAATCGCTAGTAATCGTAGATCAGCTACGCTACGGTGAATACGTTCTCGGGTCTTGTACACACCGCCCGTCACACCATGGGAGCTGGTAATGCCCGAAGTCGGTTTTGTTAACTACGGAGACAACTGCCTAAGGCAGGGCCGGTGACTGGGGTGAAGTCGTAACAAGGTATCCCTACGAGAACGTGGGGATGGATTACCTCCTTTCTACGGAGTACATAAGTTACAATTCATTTTAGTAACAATTACTAACTTTTAAGACCATTTTTATTTATTAATATTTGAGTCATGGCTTTCTTTAATGGTCAGAAAGATTTATATATCTAGTTTTGAGAGAACTTCTCTCAATTGTTCTTTGAAAACTGAATAGTAAAGATAAATTAATATAACAACGACATCAATAAAAATAAATTAGTCAATTTGTTTTGTGATACCGAGTAATTATTTTAAATAATAATTTATTAAAATGTCTTTGAATACATCAACAATAGGAAAATATTGAACTTTTAAATAAGTAAGAGTGAGTTGTGGATGCCTTGGGTCTGGAAGTCGATGAAGGACGTGATTACCTGCGATAAGCCTCGTGGAGCTGGATATAAGCTACGATACGGGGATTTCCGAATGGGGAAACCTAATTAGAGTAATATCTAATTGCATTAGAATGAATACATAGTTCTAATGACGAGACACGTTGTGAACTGAAACATCTTAGTAGCAACAGGAAGAGAAAATAAACAATGATTCCATTAGTAGCGGCGAGCGAACTTGGAAGAGCCCAAACCAACATTTATGTTGGGGTTGTAGGACTATCTACATGAAGTTACAAAATTTTGTTATAGCAGAAAAAGTTGGGAAACTTTAGCATAGAGGGTGATACTCCCGTATGCGAAATGGCAAAATCTTCTGATAGTATCCTGAGTAGGGCGGGGCACGTGAAACCCTGTCTGAATCTGCCGGGACCATCCGGTAAGGCTAAATACTAACCAGACACCGATAGTGAACTAGTACCGTGAGGGAAAGGTGAAAAGAACCCCGGGAGGGGAGTGAAACACAGAATCTGAAACAACTTACTTACAATTAGTCAGAGCGCGTTAATGCGTGATGGCGTACATCTTGCAGTATGGACCGGCGAGTTATGTTAACATGCGAGGTTAAGTGGATAAAAGCGGAGCCGTAGAGAAATCGAGTCTTAATAGGGCGCTTAGTATGTTGACATATACCCGAAACCATGTGATCTATTCATGAGCAGGCTGAAGCTTGGATAACACCAAGTGGAGGGCCGAACCGTAGTACGCTGAAAAGTGCCCGGATGACTTGTGAATAGCGGAGAAATTCCAATCGAACTTGGAGATAGCTGGTTCTCCTCGAAATAGCTTTAGGGCTAGCGTGTGATGTTAAACTTTGGTGGTAGAGCACTGAATATGGAATGGCCGCGCCTAGCGGTACTGACTATAATCAAACTCCGAATACCATTGTGTATTATCATGCAGTCGGAACCGGGGTGCTAACGTCCCGGCTCGCGAGGGCAACAACCCAGATCGTCGGCTAAGGTCCCAAAATCGTGTTAAGTCAGAAAGGTTGTGAGTTTTCATAAACAACTAGGAGGTTGGCTTAGAAGCAGCCACCCTTTAAAGAGTGCGTAATAGCTCACTAGTCAAGAGAACTTGCGCCAATAATGTAACGGGAGTAAAACACGATACCGAAGCCACGGGTACGAAAGTACGTTAGAGGAGCGTTCTTAGTGCGGCGAAGTCAGACCGTGAGGACTGGTGGAGCGCTAAGAAGTGAGAATGCCGGTATGAGTAACGATTTGAGGTGAGAATCCTCAACGCCTATTGGGAAAGGTTTCCTGGGGAAGGTTCGTCCACCCAGGGTTAGTCAGGACCTAAGGAGAGGCCGAAAGGCGTATCTGATGGACAACAGGTTAATATTCCTGTACTGGCTGTACGTAGTGATGGAGTGACGGAGAAGGATAACACTACCACTTATTGGATTGTGGGGTAAGTAACAACTGGTGGACATAGTTAAATGCGTGTCCTCTAACCGGGAGTTGCGAGTCATAAGCTGAAAAGCTGAATTGTGTGATTTCATGCTTCCAAGAAAAGCTTCTAAACGTTTAAATGTATGGTCACCTGTACCGAGAACGGACACACGTTCCCAAGATGAGTATTCTAAGGCGAGCGAGAAAACCAATGTTAAGGAACTCTGCAAATTAACCCCGTAAGTTCGCGAGAAGGGGTGCCAACTTTTGGTTGGCCACAGTAAATTGTGAGGGGCAACTGTTTATCAAAAACACAACTCTCTGCTAAACCGCAAGGTGATGTATAGGGGGTGAAGCCTGCCCAGTGCCCGAAGGTTAAGTGGATGCGTTAGCTTATGCGAAGCGTTGAAATGAAGCCCGGGTGAACGGCGGCCGTAACTATAACGGTCCTAAGGTAGCGAAATTCCTTGTCGGCTAAATACTGACCTGCACGAAAGGCGCAATGATCTCTCAACTGTCTCAACATTGGACTCGGTGAAATTATGGTCCCAGTGAAAACGCTGGGTACCCGCATCAAGACGAAAAGACCCCATGGAGCTTTACTACAACTTCGTATTGGAACTTG
>NZ_JAFIRE010000009.1:0-1121 GCF_017116845.1 Mycoplasma sp. CSL10137
GCGATTCCGACTTCATGTAGTCGAGTTGCAGACTACAATCCGAACTGAGAATAGTTTTTTGAGATTTGCTCCACGTCACCGTATTGCTTCTCTTTGTACTATCCATTGTAGCACGTGTGTTGCCCCACTCGTAAGAGGCATGATGATTTGACGTCGTCCCCACCTTCCTCCCAATTACTCGGGCAGTCTCCCTAGAACATTTAACTAAGGATAAGGGTTGCGCTCGTTGCAGGACTTAACCGAACATCTCACGACACGAGCTGACGACAACCATGCACCATCTGTCATTCCGTTAGCCTCCGCTATATCTCTATAGCATTGCGGAAGATGTCAAGAGTGGGTAAGGTTCTACGCGTATCTTCAAATTAAACCACATGCTCCACCGCTTGTGCGGGTCCCCGTCAATTCCTTTAAGTTTCACTCTTGCGAGCATACTACTCAGGCGGATGATTTAATGCGTTAGCTGCGCCGATAGTTCTCTATCAGCTAATCATCATCGTTTACAGCGTGGACTACCAGGGTATCTAATCCTGTTTGCTCCCCACGCTTTCGTCTCTCAGTGTCAATATGTGCCCAGTTAGCTGCCTTCGCCATGTTGGTGTTCTTCCTAATATCTACGCATTTCACCGCTTCACTAGGAATTCCGCTAACCTCTACACAATTCTAGCGTGCCAGTATCCAACGCAATTTGGGGTTGAGCCCCAAGTTTTAACGCCAGACTTAACACACAACCTACAGACGCTTTACGCCCAATAATTCCGGATAACGCTTGCAACCTATGTATTACCGCGGCTGCTGGCACATAGTTAGCCGTTGCTTTCTGACAAGGTACCGTCAAGGCAATAGCATTTCCTCTACTGCTTTTTCTTCCCTTATAACAGCAGTTTACAACCCGAAGGCCGTCTTCCTGCACGCTGTGTCGCTCCATCAGACTTTCGTCCATTGTGGAAAATTCCCTACTGCTGCCTCCCGTAGGAGTCTGGGCCGTATCTCAGTCCCAGTGTGGCGGATCAGTCTCTCAACCCCGCTAAACATCATCGTCTTGGTAAGCCATTACCTTACCAACAAACTAATGTTCCGCACCCCGATCCTCTAGTGAAGCAAACGCTCCTTTTATATTA